>JAFRBR010000009.1 GCA_017404795.1 Candidatus Saccharimonadota bacterium
GGGTACTTGAAAAAGATAGCAGTGGTTATTACACCGTTACATCTAGGTGTTCTAGTAGGGTGCTAGATGCTACTTCATTAAATAATGTGGTGATATTTGACAATCATAATGGTGATAACCAGAAGTGGGAGCTGGTGAAGCAGTAGTTTGATTAGTGACGTATGATACGGCGAGCTTTCTGAATAGTTTGCCAGCTGCGACTGTTAATAATATTGTTGAGATCGGTTTGGAGTTGTTGATTGGAGCTACGTAACCACTTGTTTTCATTTTGGAGCTGAGTTAGTTGATTGGATAACTGGGTATTCTGAGACCATTGGTGTTGGATGAGTCGATTGATGGTGGCCGGGGTGGGGTTGTCGATAGTAATGGAGAAGGAGAGTTTTTGACCTTTGGTGAAGTCACTATAGGCTCGGATGGTGCCATGATCATTGCAGAAAATTGAAAGAGTGATGCCTTCTGTGGTGGTGCTTTTAGGTGTGGGTGTGATTTTGAGATTTTGATAACTGGCGCCGATTACACTGGTGGGGTTGAATTCGATTTCTTTAATGGAATAGGGAATAGTGGTGCTAAAATGATAGGTGTTCTGATTCTGTTTGTATTGATAGATGTAGTATTTATCGAAATCGAAATCTTGATTGGGGTTGCCGTAATAAACATGGCATTCGGTGGTTTCTTGGTTAGGGTTGTGTTTGGTGGTGGTGAACCAAGGATTGTTCCAAACATTTAGATTAATGGGAGAAATTGGTAAACCGGTTCGCCAGACAGCATACATAAAGCTGAGTTGATCTCTTTTACTGTATTTCTGAATCATATCAAACCAAATCCGCATGGTTTTAATGACGATGGGGTCGTGATGTTTTTTGATAAAAACGGTCATTTCGTAGAGGCCGAGATTGTCGGGAAATTGTTCGGCTTGGAGGAAGTTGAGGGTGTCTGCGATGGACTTTTTGGTGTCTTTGCGTAAACGTAAACAGGCAATAGCTTCTTCTTGGATGGAGCTTCTGAGGTGGTGCTTAAAGGAAGCAAAGGGTTTGTTTTTGAGATAAGTTGAGACGAAATCAGTGATGTTTTTTTGCCAGATAACAGAGGCGTCCATCCAGACACTCGTATCGTAATTTTCATTAATAATGGGATGACCGAGCATTTTAATCTTGCGGGACAGAAGATGATTATTGAGGTTGCTGTTGGAAATATGGACAATTTTCCAGGTGTTAGATTTGAGATTTTTATTGTTAGTGAAGCAATAATAATCGACGGACTTTTCGGGATGGGCGATTTCGTGGAGATCATCGTAATCTCCGGTGATACAAGTGTAGACGCAGAGTTTTTTGTTCATAGCTCTATTATATCATTTTTGGGTTTTCTTGACTAAAATCACCAATCCAATTGCCCCAGATTTGATCGTATTTGGCTGGATGAAACTGGTTGAAGCCAGCAGTAGGGACAAAGGTGAGCTCGCCGAAGTAGATTTGGTTTTTGATAATATAAAAATCTACGCGGACATATTTGAAATCTTCGGATAGTTTATCGGACAATTCTAGGAGTTCTGAGAGTTGTCGGGGTTTTTTGAAGGCGTGGCCATCTGGTGGGATACTGAAATAATAATCTAGGGGTCGCCAATTTGAATCGTACATTCTCTTATGACGGTTGCTTTTGGGTCCCCACATGACTTCAATGATTTGGCGAAGTTTGCCGTTGTCGTCGCGAAAACAATGAATCTTATAGTCATAGACCTCATCCTTAGAGAGGAGTTTTTCGGCGATGATTTGGTTGTTGGTTTGATTGTAAAAAAATTCGCCCCAGAGGTAGCCGTATTTGATTTTGGTGTAGGAATTCATTTTTTGACAGATTTCGGCGAGATTGGCTTTGGTTTTGTCCTTAATGATGATGTTGGAACCGCTGCCGCTAGTGGTTTTAATGATGAATGAACTGGGGAGATTGGCTAGGTCCCTAGGTGTAATATGTTTCCGACAAAAGTATTGAGGAATAAGATATTTTGTACCGATTTTGGTTTTGACATAGGTGCGGACGGTGTATTTGTCGGCGCATTTGGAAATAAGAGGATTAGTGGTGAGTTTACGAAGTTGAAGTTTCTCGCGGAAGGTGGAGGGGGTATCTAGATTGAGTTTTTGGCCGGTGCGTTCTTGATAGATTTTTTGGATGAGGAATTTTTTGCCATGGAAAAAACAGATACGGCGGTTTTGCTTGATAAGATTGATGATGGTTTCGTAGTTGTCCATATGAATTGTTTTTATTATAGCACAGGGTGAGCAACAATGGTTGAACTCAAGAAGAGCATTTTGTTCAAATAAAAATAGTGATATAATTATTCCATGGTAATGAATAAAGATGAGATGGAAGAATACATAAAGGCGCTTGAAGAAGAGCTCTGTGCTTCAATAGAAAGAGAAAAAAAGTTAATTGAAGATGATTTGGGTTTTGGGGCCTTTGTGATGAAGAAGGTTAAAAGGTCAGGGTTATATAAAGATATAATTACGAATCCTGATAGTAAAATGGGACGGGTGGCAAGGGCTCCCAGATCTTTTTACAGAATTATAAAGAACCCAGAGGTGAGAAGCAGTTTACTGCAAAAAAAAACAGTAAACGGGACTAGTCTAGAAGAAAATGAAGAGGGTCTGTTTTTGGACCCTTGGATGGTGAATGTGGAGAATAGGAAACGAATAACTGAAGAAGCTTTAGCAAAAAACAAGAAAGTTGCACTGTACTATATTGAAAAACCGGATAGTTCAACATTCCGATACCGCTGTTTTAACACATTTGAGGCCACTAAAGAGAGTAAAAAATGGCAAGCGGTTTATTATTTTAAGGATGAGATTGACTTGGTCAAAAAATTTTTGCCCGAGAGTAATATTTTGGTTTTTGGGAGACAATCTGGTCAGGAGAAGACAATTAATGAATTAACTAAACTTGCGCATAAGAACGGCATAAAGGTTGGTTTGGATATTGATGATTTGGTGTTTGATATGAAGTACTTGGATTTGATGCTCGATACGATTGGGGACAAGGTGAATCGGAGTTATTGGTTGGCGTATTTTGGTGGGGTGTGTGCAATTGCGAAACAGATGGATTATTTTATTACTACTAATAAGTTTCTTGAGAAAAAAATTAAGGAATCATATGATAGGCCGTGTAGGGTAATAAGAAACTCTTTAAATCAGGAGCAAGTAAATGCATCACTAGTATATGAAAAATTCAAGAAGAGAGACGATAAAGAATTTGTAATTGGGTATTTTAGTGGGTCGCCGACGCATGCGAAGGATTTTGCGGTGGCAGAGCCTGAGTTAGTTAGGTTTTTGAAAAAACATGATAATGCGGTGTTAAATGTGGTGGGGTTTATGAGGTTTTCGAAGGAAATGGAGAAGTTGGTGGAGGCAGAGAGGGTGAGATTTTTGCCACTTACGGATTTCCGGAAACTACAGAAATTGATGGCGGAGGTTGATGTGAATATTGCGCCGTTGGTGATGAACGATTTTACGAATTGTAAATCGGAACTAAAATTCTTTGAGGCGGCGGTGGTGGAGACAACGACGATTGCTTCGCCGACCTATACTTTTAAGAAGGCGATTACTGATGGCGAAAATGGTTTTTTGGCTCGACCGGGTGAATGGTATGATAGGCTAGAGTATTTGTATAAAAATCCGAAGAAGAATCGGGAGATTGCTTTGACAGCGAAGAAATATGCCTTAAAATATTATATAGGCGCAGAGTTTTTGAAAGAGGTGGAAAATACATATGACTACTTTATCAAGTAAAAAAGTGTCGGTAATAGTACCGAATTATAATTATGTGCGATATATTGAAAAGCGGATTGATTCGATTGTAAAGCAGACTTACCCGATTTATGAGTTGATTATTCTGGATGATGCCTCGACAGATGGAAGTGCAGAGGTGATTGAAAAAAAGTTAGCGGAGGTAAAGGCGAAATATCCTGAACTAAAGGTGCAGTTTGTGCGTAATGAGGAAAATTCAGGTAAGGCAATGGCGGCTTGGAAAAAGGGGTGGGAATTAGCGACGGGCGATTATATTTGGATTGCGGAAGCGGATGACCTAAGTGGGCGGAAGTTTTTGGAAGAGGTAATGGAGGGATTTCGTGACCCGAAAGTGGTATTGTCATATACTGAATCGATGGTGATAAATGGAGCGGGACTTTTAGTTGCTCCAAATTTTCGTTGGTCTAGGGATAAGGAGAAGACTGGGCATTATAAAAAGAGTTATATAAAGGGTGGGCGCCAGGAAATTGAGGAGATAATGGCGATAAGATGCACGATACCAAATGTGTCGGCTGTGGTGATGAAGAAGAAGGAGATATTCTTAGGTTATTTAGAAGAAGCTTTACAATTTAATCAGGTAGGTGATTGGTATTTTTACGTGAGGGTGTTAGGAAATGGAAAAATTAGTTATAACCGGAAGGCTTTGAATAAATTCCGAGTACATAGTGATAGTAAAACTGGGCAAGCGAAGAAAGATTGGTGGCATTATCAGGAGATTTTGGATATGCACAGAATGTTCGCAATTCGGTATAATCTGACGGAACCAGTGGTGAAAAATATGAAATTAGAGGAATTGAGGGTGAAACAAAGAATGGAGAGAAGCAAGCATAAATAGCTCTGAATATGGTATAATTGTAGTAAGTAACAGGGAGTTATTTATGAAAGGAATTATACTGGCCGGGGGGTCGGGGACTAGACTTTATCCGTTGACATTAGGGATGTCGAAACAGATGTTGCCGGTTTATGACAAGCCGATGATTTATTATCCGTTGTCAACTTTGATGCTGGCGGGAATAAAGGATATTTTGATAATTTCAACCCCGGATGATTTACCGAATTTTGAGAGACTACTAGGCGACGGTAAGGCGATGGGTTTGAACTTGTTTTATAAGGTGCAACCATCACCGGATGGACTAGCGCAGGCGTTTATTTTGGGTGAAGAGTTTATCGGTGAAGATGCATGTGCAATGGTGTTGGGGGATAATATATTTTATGGCTCGGGGTTTGGTGATAAATTGAAGGACGCGACAAGTAAAGCTGAAAAGGGTCGAGCGACAGTGTTTGGTTATCATGTGACGGACCCGGAGAGATTTGGAGTGGTGGAATTTGATAAGAATTGGCATGCGGTATCGATTGAAGAAAAACCGGAAAAACCGAAGAGTAACTATGCGGTGACGGGATTATATTTTTATCCGGCTGGAGTATCAGAAAGGGCTAAGAAGGTGAAACCGTCGGCGCGGGGAGAGCTAGAAATTACCACCTTGAATGAGATGTATTTGAAGGAGGGGTTGCTGGATGTGCAGCTGCTTGGGCGTGGTTCGGCGTGGCTGGATACAGGGACGATGGATTCTTTAGCGGATGCGTCGGATTTTGTAAGAGTAGTGCAGAAACGACAAGGGATTCAGATTGCGGCTCCAGAGGAGATAGCCTATAAAAATGGTTGGATTTCTAAGGAACAATTATTAGAATCGGCAAACAAATATAAAAAGTCATCTTATGGGCAACACCTACTTAAGGTGGCAGAAGGGAGAGTGTGGGATTAATGGGTAAATTTAAATTTAATCCGACCAAAATTGATGGGGTGTATGTGATTGAACCAACGGTGTTTGGAGATGAGCGAGGGTATTTCATGGAGACTTATTCGGCGACTGATTTTAAGGAAGCGGGACTGGACTATGAGTTTGTGCAGGATAATCAATCATCGTCGAGGCGGGGAGTTTTACGTGGTTTGCATTTTCAGAAGGAGCATCCGCAAGCAAAGTTAGTGCGAGTATTGTCGGGAGAGGTATTTGATGTGGCAGTGGATTTGAGGGAGGGAAGTCCAACTTATGGTCAGTGGGTAGGAGAATTATTGTCAGCAGATAATAAGAAGCAATTGATGATTCCAAGAGGGTTTGCGCATGGATTCCTAGTAGTAAGCGAAACTGCGGAGTTTGCTTATAAATGCGACGATGTTTATCATCCAGAGGATGAAGGTGGTGTGATGTATGATTCTTGCGGGATTGAATGGCCGGAAGTTGAAGGAGAACTTACGTTGTCAGAAAAAGATTTGAAACATCCGACACTGGATGAGCTAGATTTTAAATTTAAATTATAGGAGGTTTAATGGATAAGAAGACAATTATTGTGACTGGCGGGGCGGGATTTATCGGGTCGAATTTTGTATATTATATGCTCAAGAAATATCCGAATTATAGAATCGTGTGTTTGGATGCTTTGACTTATGCGGGGAATTTGTCGACACTCGAAAAGGCGATGAAAAAGGAGAATTTTCGGTTTGTGAAGGGGGATATAAGAGACCGAGAAGCGGTGGATAATTTGTTTGCCGAAGAAGAGCCGGATGTGGTGGTAAATTTTGCGGCGGAATCACATGTGGACCGGTCGATTGAAAACCCGCAGATTTTCTTGGAGACGAATATTATGGGGCCGGAAGTGTTGATGGAGGCGTGCCTTAAACATAAAGTTGGGCGTTATCATCAAGTGTCGACGGATGAAGTGTATGGAGATTTACCCTTGGACCGGCCGGATTTGTTCTTTACGGAAAAGACAAATTTGCATACTTCTAGTCCATATTCGGCATCGAAGGCCTCAGCAGATTTATTGACGATGGCGTACCATCGGACGTTTGGCTTGCCGGCAACGATTTCGAGATGTTCGAATAATTATGGGCCGTATCATTTTCCAGAGAAATTGATTCCTTTAATGATAATAAATGCGCTGAATGACAAGCCTTTACCAGTGTATGGAGACGGTAAAAATGTGCGAGATTGGCTGTATGTGGAAGACCACTGTAAGGCGATCGACATGATCATCCATGCTGATTGTGTGGGCGAAGTGTATAATGTGGGTGGTCATAATGAAATGGCAAACATTGACATCGTGAAGTTGATTTTGAAAGAGTTGGGTAAGCCTGAATCGTTGATTACCTTTGTGGAGGATCGGAAGGGGCATGATAGAAGGTACGCGATTGATCCGACAAAGATTAAGACGCAGCTAGGTTGGGAGCCAGAGACGAAGTTTACTAATGGAATTGTGAAGACAATTAAGTGGTATCTAGATCATAAGGATTGGTGGGAAGAGATAATATCAGGTGAATACCAGAAGTATTACGAAAAAATGTATGGAGGAAAGTAAAGTATGAAAGTTTTGGTGACTGGCACTAGTGGGCAGCTGGGATATGATGTGATGGAAGAGCTATTAAGGCGTGGGCATGAGGCTATTGGGGCGGATAGATCTGAAGTTGGAGGAGATTTTGAAAAAGTACAACTGGATATTACAGATGCTGAGCGGGTTTTTAAAGTAGTTGATGAGTTGAAGCCGGATGCGATTATCCATTGTGCGGCGTGGACAAATGTAGATGGGGCGGAAGAGCCAGAGAATTTGAAAAAAGTGCGAGCGGTGAATGTAGAGGGAACGCGAAACTTGGCTGAGGCGGCAAAAAAAGTAGATGCAAAATTTGTGTATATTTCGACGGATTATGTGTTCAATGGTGAGGGGAATGAGCCGTGGCGGGCGGATGATAAAAATTATGCGCCGATCAATGTGTATGGACAGTCGAAATTGGACGGGGAGCTTGCGGTGGCGGAGATTTTGGATAAGTATTTTATTGTGCGGATTGCGTGGGTGTTTGGTAGGAATGGAAAGAATTTTGTGAAGACGATGCTAAAGGTGGGGGCTGGTCACGAAGTAGTTAAAGTAGTAGATGACCAAATTGGGACGCCGACTTATACTTATGATCTGGCGCGCCTACTGGTAGATATGATTGAATCAGATAAATATGGTTATTATCACGCAACGAATGAGGGTGGATATATTTCTTGGGCAGATTTTACGGAGGAGATTTTCCGACAGGCGGGCATAGACTCCAAGGTGGAGCGAGTCACGACAGAAGAATATGAGAAAATCGCCGGAAAGACGGTAGCAAAGCGACCGTTTAATTCACGGTTGGATAAATCAAAATTAGTGGAAGCTGGATTTGAGCCATTACCGACTTGGCAAGATGCCTTGGAGCGGTATTTGAAGGAAATTAAGATTTAGACTTAGGTTTTGGGGTTTTGGGTTTAGGAGATTCTTTTTGAGTGCTTTTTTGAATGCTTAGTTCTTGGCCGAGGTCAATGACTTTTTTGTGGAGGTCTTCGATTTTTTTGGACTGAACGAAATTCATGACGAAAAGAATAACGACGGCGATGGTAAGAAAGAGAGCGGGAGGGTAGGCAATACCGAGGACATTTGCAAGCCAATCTAGTGAGGTGGGCCAGATGGATAAAATGAGGAGAATAATACAAAAAACAATCCAAATGAAAGAATTGGCGATACTGAGTTTGTTTTTGCGGATGGAGTAGAAAATGTAAAGAATAATAAGCAGTGCGAAAATAATGAAATATATATTATGCATGAGGAGCCTTTCTTTTGCCTATGTATTTAACAAATAAAACAATGCAGGTATAAAATTGGGTGACCATATATTTAATGGGTTTCCAGATACCAGAGTGCATAGAGGTACCGCTTTCGCGTGTGCGCATCTTGACGGGAGTCTCGGTAACTTTGTAGCCTTTGAGGAGCATTTCGATAATTAAATTGGCGTCGGGGAATTCAGGATAATTACCACAATCGGCGTAATAATCAATAACCTTTTTGTTTAGGCATTGAAAGCCAGAGAGGGGGTCGGCGATTTTTTGCTTAGTAAATAGCCTGATGAGACCGGCAAAAAATTTGGTGCCGATTTTGCGGAAGAATGGACAAGGGTAGCCGAGGTCCTTGAGATAGCGAGAGCCGATGACGATGTCAGAATTGGTTTGAACAGCTGATTCGTAAAGTTTCCAAGCTTCGTTAGCAATATGTTGACCGTCGGCATCCATGAGGATGGCGTAATCGTAGTTGTAGTCGCGGGCGTATTTGAGGCCAGTTTGAACGGCCCAAGCGTAGCGCATATTAAAGAGATTGGTGATACATTTGACGCCGGCTTTTTGAACAATCTCGGCAGTGTTATCAGTGGAATGGTCGTTGATAACTAAAATGTCGGCTTTAGAGGTATCGTGGCTGATTTCATCCAGAACAGAGCCGATGTTAGCGGATTCGTTGTAAGCAGGAATAATGATTAAAATTCTAGGGTCTTTCATTATTTATAATTATACCATATAGAAAAGGGTTTAAGAGATATCGGTATCAAGGGCTTTTTTAATGACGTCATCCATGTCGTAGTATTGGTATTCGGCGAGACGGCCGCCAAAAATGACATTTGATTCTTTCCTAGCGAGTTTGCGGTAAGCGTCGGCGAGCTGGTCGTTTTGTTTATTATTGACAGTGTAGTATTTTTCGGCGCCCTTCCGGTAGGCAGAAGGATATTCGTAGGTGATGATGGTTTTGGGACCGGTGCCGAATTCGAAGTGTTTATGTTCGATGACACGGGTGTATTCGACGTCGTGGCCGGTATAATTAACGACGGCGCAGCCTTGATGGTTTTCTTCATCTAAGACTTTGGTTTCGAATTTGAGAGAGCGCCATTCGAGCTCGCCGAGTTGGTAGTCGAAATACTCATCCAAAGGACCGGTATAAACAATGTGACTGGCTAAGGATTGGTATTTAGCTTTATCTTTAAAAAAGTCAGTGTTTAATCGGACTTCGATGCCGGAGAGCATTTTTTCGACCATTTTGGTATAGCCACCAATAGGAATGCCTTGGTATTTGTCGTTGAAATAATTATTGTCATAAGTGAGACGGACGGGTAGACGTTTAATAATGAAGGCGGGGAGCTTGGTGCAAGGACGGCCCCACTGTTTCTCGGTGTAGCCTTTGATAAGAATTTCATAAATAGTGCGACCAACGAGACTGATGGCTTGTTCTTCGAGATTAGTGGGAGGGTGAGTGATTTCCTGGCGCTCTTTTTTGATATGTTTGATGGCGTCGGCTGGCGTGATACAGTCATCCCAGATTTTGGCAAAGGTGTTCATATTGAAAGGCATATTGTAGACTTTGCCGTCAAAGATGGCGATAGGTGAATTGGTGAAGCGATTAAACTCAGCAAATTGATTGATGTATTGCCAGACATCGTCGTAATCGGTATGAAAAATGTGGGCACCGTATTTATGAACATTAATACCGTGTTGGTTTTCGGTGTAGATATTGCCGGCGATGTGATTGCGTTTGTCGATGACGAGAACTGATTTGCCGGCGCGGTGAGCTCGTTCGGCAATAGTAGCTCCAAAGAGACCGGCTCCGACGATGAGATAATCGTATTTTTTTACCATTTGATGTCTATCCCTAGTTTATTAATCATAGCGCGATAAGTGGTAAGGAAAGGACGGAAGAGATGAAAGTCGGAGATTTTTTTAACGAGATAGAGTTTGCTATTGGAGCCGTGATTGTTTTTGACGTACTTCAGGGTAATATATTGATTGTGGCGCCAGCCAGGGAAGTTTTGGTCGAGAAACTTAGTGTTTTCTTGGAGAAGCTTTTTAAAATCGACGTTTTTATTGGCGGAAAGACGGTACATGAGAGAAATGCCGAGATGGAGAAAGGCGTTGGCATCTATGTAGTCGAGATAGTTTTGGTCTTTTGACTTGGCGTAGAGGTCGCGAATTTCTTTCATGGCGGAGTAGGTCTCGGGGATGACTTCTGGCTCGATGGTGTTGATGATAGAATCCTTACGAACCATGTAACGATTAAGACTGTCGGGGATGAAAGTGATTTTATTGGCGTTAAGATAAATGAGTTGGAGGAACATCATGTCGTCTAGAACTGGTGGAATGTGTTTTAAGTTCGGCATTTTCTTGAGGAGCTCGGCTCTACAGATTTTGTTCCAGGGGGCGCCGTTTAGTTCTAACAGAAGACCAGGATTATCTTTAATAATAATATTCTGGTGTTTGGGTTTACACATTTCGCGGGAGTAGAGTTTGCCGGTTTCGAGGTCGATACGATCGAAGCCACAGACAGCGATGTCGGCTTTGTTTTTAATAGCAGAGGTGTAGAGTTTTTCGGCGAAATCTGGGGTGACATAATCGTCGCTATCAACAAAGCCGATGAATTCGCCACGGGCTTTCTTGATGCCGTCTTTACGGCCACGCCAGACGCCTTCGTTCTTTTTATCAATGATGACGATTTTATCTTTACCGTATTTTTTCTGATAACTTTTAAGAATTTTCAGACAATTATCGGGCGAGCCATCGTTGATACAAATGGCTTCTATGCCGTCCATGGTTTGATTCATGAGGGAATCAAGACATTTGGGTAAGTATTCCTCGACATTATAACAAGGAATAATGAGGCTGAGCTTGATTGAATTATTGGTCTTCATTAAGACAATTATAACACAGATATGAGCTAGAAACTGTAGGGGATTAAAATGAGTTTGTAAATCATGAAAATCATAACTAGAGCTAAAATGGTGAAAATGATGAGGTTGTAATATTTGGGGTTAATCTTGTTTTGGATGTTTTTGGGTTGCAAGGCAAATAATAATGGAAGAAGAAGAGGGAGGAAATATCGCCCTTGAACGCCTTTGATAGTGTCTGAGCCGACTGGAGTGAAGGACAAATATAATGCGGTCCAGATGAGAGCGATTATGATAAGAACGACACCAAGAAGAGCGATTCGATGTTTTTTGGTGAGATTATTGTCTTTATTGTCGGTGAGAAAGACAAAAATCAAGAAAATGAATAAGAGAATATATAGATTTGAACTACTACTGATTTTATTTAGATAGGCAAAATTAGTCAGGGAATCAGCACCGACTAATTCAGCGGAGAAACGATCTATGGCAGTATCTTCGAATACATTGGCATAATCAAAAGGATGATTAAGCACGAGTACGATTTGGTCGTTTAAGGAAGTGTCTCCACCACGGGGATCACTTGAAGCGCTTCCGTTGAAAAGTGGAAGGATTGATAACATAATGGTGATAGCGACGAGGCCGATTTTAACTAGAAGTGATTGTTTGGGACTGTTAAATCTATCTTTGGGGACGAGTAATGTGAGTAAGAGGAAAGGGGCGTAAATTGCTTTGGCGAAACAGGCATAGGTCATGGAGGCAATTATGATGAGGGTGGTTTTGAAATCAAATTTGGTGGTTTGATCAAGGAGAAGATTGAATAAATGTACAAGGAATACAGTAATACCAGCAAAAACTGCGGGATCGTAAGAATAGTTGCTAGCTAGAAATAGATTGATTGGGATTAGAGCGACGAAGGCAATGAGACGCTTGCCGATTTTGGATTTTTTGATGGTGTAGGATATTAAGAGAACATAAAATAGGAGATTAAAGATTTTGCCGATTTGGAAGCAAACAATAAAGGGGAGGTGAATAAGTTTTGAAAAATTATAACCAATTGCCATAGGTAGGTAGGAGATTTTATTAAAGGAAAAGATTGGGGGATTGGTTTTTTGGAAATCGTGATTGATGGAAGAATTGAGATAATCAATTTGTTGCTGTTTTTCTTCTGCAGAATGAATAGATTCTCTCCCTGCGCTATCTAAAACATTTGCATTGGATAGATTATACTCTCCGTTATTGTAGTTGATGTTGCCGCCAAACCAATCGATTGTTTCTCCGAAATGAATTTGGTCGTCCCACGAATAGAAGGTGGCTGATGGTTGAGCTACTATAACCATTAAACCAAGTAGGGTGCAGATGGTAGCAAAGTAGATGTGGAGTTTTTCGGTGCGGAAGCCATCTTTATAAAAGTAAATTAGGAAGAAGACAGTCAGCAGTACGAGGAAAATAAAAATGGTACGGAAGTAATTAAAATGAAAATCGTTGTCGATTGAAATATTATTAATAGTTAGTTGGTGGTTGGTTTGATATTGGATTTGAACATTAGAGACTGAGTTATCGATATTTGTGATGGAGGTAGAAAACGATTTATCGAATTTATCGTGGATGTTGTTTTGGCTAGCTTCTTTGCCGTAAGTGCCAGTGTAATCGTAGGAAAGAGAGTAGTCTGTGGTTTCGGTGGTTGTGTAGTTGATAACTAGTTTATTGATATATTTATTATCGTTGTTGAATTTAATAATAGTGTCGTTGTCTTGTGTTTCGATAGTATAGGCTACTTCTGGAATGGATTTGTTGTTCTCGTCTAAAGTGAGGATTTTAAAATTAAATACAAATACTTCAACGAGGATGCTTAGAATAATACAGACGATGGAAGCTATGGAGATGGTCAGGAGTTTCTTTTTCATTGCTTATTTTCCTTTGTGAAGGGAATTAGGGTTAGGCCGATAACTATTAAGAATACAGAATACCAGTAATAGCGATAGTCGGCGCTATGAGAAGCTTGTGCGGTTTTGAGTGTGGGATGTTGGTCGATATCGTATAGTTTGAACTGGGTGTTGGGACAAGAATCCTCGCAAGAAATACGGATAGTAACAGTGTCGTTTGGTTGGAGGTTATTATCTGCTGTGGGAATGCGAATAATGTTGGATTGTTCGTTGATATAGGTATGCTGGAAGAGGGTTTGGTCGTTTTGGGATGCGGTGATAGTGTAATTATGGTTGTTGATAGAGTCATCACCAAAATATAATTCAAGATAGTCTGGGTTAGTGGTATTGATGGGGATGTCTTGGATAAAGGGAAAAGAAATGTCGGTTAGTTCAGACTCCATACTATCATAATTAAGGGAGGTCTGAACGGAGGTTTTTTGAGGGTGTAAAAGAAAAATAATAATGATGGACAAGAATCCGAGAAGGAAAAAACTGTAGGTGATGATTTTTTTGTAATATTTCTTGATTAGTCCCATAGTTTGCTGTAAGCCTCGGCAACTTCTTTAGGGTCGCCTTCTAGTTTGATTTTGCCTTCTTCGATTAAAATGGCGCGGTCACAGAATTTTTTAACGTTGCCCATGTCGTGAGTGACTAGAATGACAGTTTGATTGCCGTGGAGAGAGGCGAAATAATTGTTACATTTTTGTTGGAAGGCGGCATCGCCGACGGCCAAAACTTCGTCTAGAAGGAGGATGTCGCCTTTGGCGCGGATGGCGATAGAGAAGGCTAAGCGAACTTGCATGCCGCTAGAATAGTTCTTGAGTTTCTGGTCTTGGAATTGTTCTAATTCGGCGAAACGCCAGATTTCGTCGTACATAGCATCCATTTCTTTATTGGAGAAACCGAGTAGGGCGCCGTTCAGGTAGACGTTTTCGCGGCCGGTGAGATCTGGATTAAAACCGACACCGAGTTCAATGAAGGGCACTAATTGGCCGTTGATTTCGACGGAGCCTTTTTCCGGGAAATAGATTTTGGCGAGGGTCTTAAGGAGAGTGGATTTGCCGGAACCATTACGACCGACGATACCAACAAATTCGCCACGATGGATATCAAAACTAATATCATTTAAGACTTTTTGTTCTTTGTAGCCTTTGATGCCTTTGAGACGATTAAAGATAGCTTGCTTTAAACCCCAGGCGCGTTCGGTGGGGAGCTTGAAACTTTTATGGAGATTTTTGACTGAAATAGCAATATCATCCATACTCAAATCTCCTCCGCGAAGCGTTTAGATTTGCGACGGAAATACCAAGAGCCCCAGACGAGAAGAACGACAACTATAATGATGGGAATGAATTTAATAATTGGATTGCCTTCGCCAACATAACTCCAGGTGGTGATGGTCTCGGGGGTAATGACGAGATAACGGAAATCTTGGATGACTTGAGCGATGGGATCTAGAAGGATGACTTTGGCGGCGATATCGCTAGTTTCGATAATCATGGAAATGGGGTAGATGATAGGGACAGCGTAGAAGAGGGCTTGGGTAATCACATCCCAGATGGAGGTGATATCGCGGTATTTGACATTGATGGCGCCAAAGAGGAAGGAGACGCCGAGAGCGAGACAGTAGAATTCAAATAAAACGAATGGGGCAAGGAGCCAGGTCCAGCTGGGCTCAATGCCGTCAAAGAGGGCAAAGATGGCCACCACGACCATATTGATAAGTAGATTAATGACAGCAGTGAGAGTGGCGGAGACGACGACGATGTATTTGGGGAAGCAGATTTTGCGGATTAGTTCTCCACGGGTAACGATGGCTTGGATGCCTTGATTGGTGCATTCAGTGAAGAAGGCCCAGAGAGTAGTGCCGGCAAGTAGATAAACTGGATAATGAGGGATGTTGCCACCAAATTTAAGCAATTGTCCAAAAACAACATAAAGGATGGCAAACATCATAAGAGGACGAAGTAAAGCCCACAAATAACCCAGGAGAGAACCTTGGTAGCGGAGCTTAAAATCGGTTTTCGTGAGTTCTTTCAATAAAACTCGATTGCCCTTATAGACAAAATTGGGAATTGCCATATATTCTATTTTACCATATTTTTGATAGGGTTGCTGAAAACTAGGTGTGATATAATTTAAAAAACGGAGTTTATGCATATGAAAGTATTGTTAACTGGGGGAACGGGATTTATTGGTTCACATGCGGCGGTGAGATTGATCGAACTGGGGCATGATGTGGAAATCTTGGATAATTTAGTAAATAGCAAAGTGGAGGTGCTGGATAAAATTAAGGAAATAACTGGCGTGAAGCCGGGTTTTCATCAAGTGGATTTACTTGATTATGAGGCAGTGCGTGAGGTGTTTAAGGATGGTGGATATGATTTAGTGATTCATTTTGCGGGGTTAAAGGCGGTGGGGGAATCGGTAGAAAAACCACTTTTGTATTATGAAAACAATATTGAGGGGACAATTAATTTACTGAAATGTATGCGTGAGTCTGGGGTAAAGAAAATAATCTTTTCTTCCTCGGCGACAGTGTACGGAGATACGGGTGAAACGAAGTTTACAGAGGAAATGCCGGTGGGGGTAAAAATTTCAAATCCTTATGGTAAGACGAAATATATGATTGAAGAGATTTTGCGAGATGAGGCGGTGGCGGATGAAGATTTAGAAGTGGTGATTTTGAGATATTTTAATCCGATTGGAGCGCATGAGTCTGGGCTGCTGGGCGAGGACCCGAATGATATTCCGAATAATCTAATGCCGATTATCATGAAAGTGGCGAGGGGGGAGATTAAGGAATTAAAGATTTATGGTGATGATTATGAGACGGTAGATGGGACAGGAGTGAGGGATTATATTCATGTGGTGGACCTGGTAGATGGGCATTTGGCGGCGATTAAAAAAATGAAACCGGGGGTGCTGGTCTATAATTTGGGAACGGGAAGAGGGACTTCGGTACTTGAAATGGTAAAAATGTTTGAAAAGGCGAGTGGGGAGAAGTTGCCGTATGAAATTGTAGGGCGAAGAGAGGGAGACCTTGGTGAAGTAATTGCGAATGCGGACAAGGCTAAAAAAGAATTGGATTGGACAGCTCTGCGGACAATTGAGGACGCGATGCGAGATACTTTGAATTATTTAAGCCAAAACTAAGATTTGCTGGGTTTGCTGGGGGTGGATTGAGATTTGGATTCACTAAAAACGAATCTGTCATAGAAGAGGTAGTTTAGAATCATAGCGACGATTGAAGTGAGGATGAAGACACTGGTACTCTGGACGAAGTTGTAATCAAAGGGGAGATGAATGGCAGTAGAAATGCTGTAGATGAAATCGTAAAGTGGAGTGATGAGAGTGAAAAGCCAAGTAAAGAAGGGGCCGATAATAACGGCGCAAAGGGCGTTCCAGATGAAAAATTTATAAATGCCAGATTTGCCGGGACTACGTTCTTTCCAGGTGATTTTGGAATGGAGGATGTAGGCAAGAATAGTGGTGGCGGCGGTGGAGATAAAGGTATCTAGCCAGAGAAAATCGTTATTGCCCATGAGACGAGCAATGATAGTATAGAGTCCGAAGTTGAAGACAGTAAGAATAATACCGACAAAGGTGTATTTACCAGCGCGGACGGCGGTGGAGGGCTTGGTGGGGGTGGATTTTGAGCTGGCTGGTGACGGGTTTTTGGTTGAACTCATATTATTTATTATAGCATATGGACAAAGGGGGGATTTTGGTGTATAATATATGCGTTTATTTGACAAGAGGAAGGGTGATATGAGTGAAGGAAATGAAAAAATGGTGAAAGTAGAGGGGGAGGTTTTTGGTAATGAAAATGTGATACGAGTAAAAGGAGCGAGACAGAATAATCTGAAAGATTTGGACGTGGAGATTCCGCGGGATAAATTGGTGGTGATTACGGGGCTTTCGGGCTCGGGGAAGTCATCGCTTGCTTTTGATACGATTTATGCAGAGGGGCAGAGGCGGTATGTGGAGTCGCTTTCGTCTTATGCGCGAATGTTTCTCGGAGTAATGGATAAGCCGGATGTGGATGCGATTACGGGATTATCTCCGGCGATTTCGATTGATCAGAAGTCGACTTCGCGGAATCCGCGCTCGACGGTGGCGACGGTGACAGAGGTGTATGATTATCTGAGGTTGTTATTTGCACGCGTGGGGGTGCCGCATTGTCCGATTTGCCATAAAGAGGTAAGCAAACGAACTGTGGAAGATATTATAAATGAGGTGATGAAGTTGCCGCTGGGATCTAAACTAATGCTATTGGCGCCGATTGTGCAAGATAAGAAGGGTGAGTTTTTGCATATTTCGGAGCAATATACGGCGAAGGGGTATTCTAGGGTGCGAGTGGACGGGATTATTTATGCGCTGGATGAATTTCCGGAACTAAATAAAAATGAACGGCACAACATAGAAATAGTGGTGGATAGGTTTGTCCTAAATCCGGAGCTAAGGACGCGGATTGCGGGGTCGATTGAGCAGGCGTTGGAGATGGGGCGGGGGATAATTCAACTGCTACGTGTGACGGATAATTCAACAGCAGTAGGAGAGACACGGATTACAGCGGAAAATACTGAAGTGCTGACTTATTCGCAGAGATATGCTTGTCCGGATCATCCGGATGAATTGATTCCGGAATTAAGCCCTAGGCTGTTTTCGTTTAATGCGCCGGAGGGGGCTTGTCCGACTTGCACAGGATTAGGGATACGGATGGAGATTGACCCGGGGCTAGTATTTAATAATAATTTGACGATTGCGGAAGGGGGGATTAGACCATTTAATAGGGTGGGGCAGGATTCGTGGTGGCTGAAGCGATTGATGGCGGTGGGGGCGCGGCACGGATTTAATGTATATACACCGATTGGGGAGTTGTCGGAGGATATACGGCATTTGATTTTGTATGGGACGGGGAGTGAGAAGTATGAGATGCGGATTAGTGGGTCGGGGCGGTTTGCGGATGGGACGGTGTATGAAACGACCTATGAAGGAGTGATCCCGACTTTGGAACGGCGCTATCATGATCCGAAAGTTTCGGAGTTTACGAAGCATGATATTGAGCGGTTTATGAGGGTGCGAAAATGCCAGACATGTAACGGGGCGAGGTTAAAACCGGCGGTTCTGGCGGTGACAGTGCATGATTTAAATATTGTAGATATGTGTAATTTGGATGTGGATGCGACTTTGGAGGTGTTATCGCAAGATTTGAAATTCAGCGAGGCGGAAATGATGATTGCAGCGCCGATTTTGAAGGAAATTCGGGAGCGAGTGAAATTTATGCAGGATGTGGGGCTGGGGTATTTGGAACTAGGGCGGGCGGCGAATACGCTTTCTGGTGGAGAGGCGCAAAGGATACGGTTGGCGACACAGATTGGCTCGGGACTGCAGGGAGTGCTGTATGTGCTGGATGAGCCGTCGATTGGGTTGCATCAGCGGGATAATGATAAATTGATTGCAACTTTGAAGCACCTGAGGGATCTCAAAAATACAGTGTTGGTGGTGGAGCATGATGAAGATACGATGCTAAAGTCGGATTATATTATTGATATTGGGCCGGGGGCGGGGGTAAATGGGGGACGCTTAGTGGCGGCGGGAACACCTTCTGAAATTATGCAAAATCCGGATTCGATTACTGGAAAATATCTGTCGGGAGAGATGACGATTCCAACGCCTAAAAAACGACGTAAAGTACGGGCGGGACATGAGTTAGTGGTGCGGGGAGCTAGGGAAAATAATTTGAAAAATATTGATGTGACATTTCCATTAGGAGTAATGACGGTGGTAAGTGGAGTGTCGGGGAGTGGGAAGTCGACACTAGTGAATAATATTTTGGCAAATGAGCTATTAGCACGGCTGAATAGAGCGCAAACGGTATCTGGAACGCACGATAAAATTGAAGGGATTGAGAAATTAGATAAAATTATTGTGATCGATCAGAGCCCGATTGGGCGGACGCCGAGGAGTAACCCGGCGACTTATACTGGGGTGTTTACAGCAATAAGGGAATTATTTGCTGCACAGCCAGAGTCAGAAGTAAGGGGATATAAGGCGGGGCGGTTTTCATTTAATGTGAAGGGGGGAAGGTGTGAACATTGTCAGGGGGATGGGGTGAATAAGATTGAGATGCACTTTTTGCCGGATGTATATGTGAAGTGTCCGGTGTGTAAGGGGCGGCGATATAATCGGGAGGCGCTAGAGATTAAATATAAGGGAAAAGATATTTCTGAAGTGCTGGAAATGACAATTGACGAGGCGGTGGAGTTCTTTTCTAATATACCGTCGATTGTAACGAAGTTAAAGACTTTGCAGGATGTGGGGTTGGGGTATATTCGGCTGGGGCAGCCGGCGACAACCTTCTCTGGGGGTGAGGCGCAGAGGATTAAACTAGCGACAGAGCTCGCGAAGCGGTCTACGGGGAAGACTTTGTATGTGCTAGATGAGCCGACTACGGGGCTACATACTGATGATGTAAAGAGGCTACTTGAGATTTTGGGGCGATTAGTGGATGGCGGAAATACAATGGTTATTATTGAACATAATTTGCATGTGATTAAGTCGGCTGATTGGGTGATAGATATGGGGCCAGAAGGGGGGCTAAAGGGGGGTGAAGTGGTGGCTACGGGGACACCGGAACAATTAGCTAAATCGGCTAAAACTCCAACAGGAGAATATTTGCGGAAGTATTTGTAAAATTGAAAATGTTTATGGTATAATGTGTGTATGAATGAAGGTCAAAATGGTGGTACTAGTTTTGTGGTTGGTAACCCGGTGAATTTTGACTCTCAAAACTTGCAGGGGGGGGGCAATAGTAGAAATCCACTAGGTTTTGCACAGAGTGTAAAGTGGTTGTGGATTTTGTTTTTGCCGATATTACTTTCGGGGGTGTTTTTAATGGGTGAGAGCGCATATGCGGAAGATGATGGATCTGGGGGTTGGAACACGTCTTCATATTTTGATATTACGGTGACGAAGACTACGAAAAACTGCGAACAAGTTGGCGAAGTGATTGGCGATGATGGATATATAGTACAAGAAGGCTATCTTGATTGTAAAGAATCTGATACTAAAGGAATAGTTAGAATTGCATCTATTGACGAGGGGCATGATTATAAGATTGTTACCGATGACTATAAAATCAATGATATTGAATTCAGTAAACAAGGTGATAAGTCACTGCAAATAACAAGAAGAGGGGCAACTGTTTTTAACACGGAAACTTGGACAGTGGAGGCTGAAGATACTTTTAGTGATTTTTGGAGTGCTGTGCAGCGACAGATTAATAATAATACGATGACGGGCGGAGTTTTGAATCCTGATGTGACTTATAGTTTTAGTGTAGGGGAAATTAAAGTTAGTAGTGCAGAAGAAGCAATGACTCCGGCGGGCAGTGTTGATCCATGTTGGAATGCAGGGCTGGATAGTATGGGGTGGGTTATTTGTCCGACAATTAATAACTTAAAATACACAGCAGGGCCACTTGAAAGTATGGTGGAAAGTTGGTTGACGGTGGAGCCGGAACTATATAATTCTGATAGCCCGACGCATACGGTGTGGGAAATTATGCGAAATATTGCAAATGTAGTAATGATTGTATTACTATTGATGGTGATTTTTTCACAGTTAACTGGTTACGGGATTGATAATTATGGGATAAAGAAAATGTTGCCACGTTTAATTACGATGGCGATTTTGATTAATTTAAGTTTCGTTATATGCGACATCGCGATTGATTTATCTAATATATTAGGAGTGGGGTTAAGGAATATGTTTGGGTCGATTGGTGAGTCAATCACTGGTGGCGAAGTGGGGAATTTAGTAGAGGCAGGGGTGACGGCGTTATTTGCAATTGCGGGAGTGGCAGGAGCTGTAGCTCCGACGGGACTAGAAATCGTAATGTTGGCGGGTGGAGGAGTGGAAGCTGGAACAATGGTGGCGATAGTAATAGTGTTAGCGTTGGTAGTAGTGGTGGCGGCGTTGCTGTTATTCTTTGTGATGTTGGGGGCTAGGATGGTAATGATTATTCTATGCGTAGCGGTGGCACCGGTAGCGTTTGCTTTGTATATTATGCCTAATACGCAGAATTTGTTTAAAAAATGGTGGAGTATATTTAAAACGGCGTTGATTATCTTCCCGATTTGTGGGGCGCTAGGTGGAATTAGTGTGTTAATTAAAGCGATGGTGTGGACTACGGATGGGATACATTTGTGGATGATGGTGGTAGGAATAATTGCACCGTTTTTGCCGTTTTTCTTATTGCCGATGTTGCTAAAGAATGCAATATCGGCATTAGGGCAAGTGGGTGGAGCTTTGACGTCGATGGGTAATAGATTTATGGGGAGTGCAAGGGGAGCGGCTAATACGGTGCGAGGGTCAGAGAGGTTTAAAGAATCGATGCAATATGCACAGAGTACGGCAGCGGCGGAGAGGGCGAGAAGGATTATGCGTAGAATGGATGAGAGGGGTGGACCGAGAAATGCCCGCGAGGCACATAGACAGGCTCGGGCAGCACATACGGTATCGGCGTATGAGCAGGGTAGAGAAAATATGTATGGAGAGATTTTTGGTAGAAATAATAGAGATGTGAATGCGAATGAATTTATTGAAGCGTTGCAAGGTAATGATGCTGAAAAAGCTTCAGCGGCTTTTAGTACACTAGTGGCGCAGGGAGGAATAGATGAGGCACTAACTGCATTAAGTAGTGCCGATTGGGCTCATATGGATGCTGGAGTGCAGAATAGAATGTTGCAGACAATGTCGGCATCAAACATTGATGCGGCTAAATCGTATGCGAAATATCGACAAACTGGCGGGAAAGCTGGCTTTCAGGCTTGGGCTGACGGTAGTTATGCGGCTTCGGCGGCAGGGCAAGCGGAGGCCGCGGCTGGCGTGAAAGATTTGTCGTTTGCTAGTCATCTGAAAGAAATGGGTGCACATGCATTGGATGGATATGATAAAGACCAAATGGGTTTCATAAAGAAGAATGCTGGCAACTTGGCTTCTCAGTTAGGTAAAGATAACTTTGGCGCGATGCTAGGTAGTGCGGCGGTGAATTCGAAGGATGCTAAGGCGCAGACGGTAGCAGAAAGCGTGATTAGCAGCAGTATTGCGGACGGTACGCTTAATGTCGAAGATTTGGGTTTGACTCCGGAGATGATGGGCTCAATGCGGGGAGAAACGGCAGAGGCAATCAAAGAAGGATACATACAAGTGCAGAAGAGCAAAGCTCAAGCGATGGGCATTACTTTGTCGGATGCGGCTGCAGAGCAATATGCACTAGCTGATATTCGGAATAGAACTAGAAGTGCGATTGCCGCGGTGAATAGTGATGATCAAATTAAGAATAGGACACACCAGGGAGTAAAGGCTATTTTTGGAATTACATAAAATTGATCATTCTGGTGAGGGCTAGAGACGGATTCATATAAACTAGCCCTCACTAGAGTGATTAATGCTATAATTACTATACTATGAGTTGGAAAAACGATCAGGTGACAGAGGAAGAGACTGAGGAAAATTGTGGATATATGATTCATTTGAGGGGTTGCCGGAAAAGAGCGACAAAGATAGGTCGGCGCTAGGGGTGGATTTTCAGAAAGGGGTATTAGTGGTCACAAAAAGAGAAGTAAAAGAGAGATTTCTTCGAGCGGGATTGCCGGTGCCGGTGATAAAAAAGGGATGGTTTGCGGATTTAACAGAGATGGATTTGCCAGAGAAAATAGCATTTGCCTTCTTAGATGGGGATTTGTATGAATCGATTAAGGATTCGTTGACACTGGTGGGGCCTAAGATGAGCTCTGGTGGGGTGATGCTGGTACATGATTATAATAACTCAGCGCTTCCAGGGGTGGCAAAGGCAGTGAATGAGTGGATGCAGGGGAAGGATTTGGAGCTGCGGGTTTTGGGGAGCTTGATGGCGATAGAGTTAAAATAAGTATTTTATAAACAAAAGCGTAGGTGGTGGAGTGGGTTGGTGTAAAAAAATTGACATTTTGAATATTTTTGGTATAATGGTACTGTGCTTGTGGGGTTTACCCTAGAACCGACTAAGGAATCTCCTAAGTCTGGAAACAAGCACACTAAAGACACCCGTGAGGGTGTTTTTAGTTGTATTTCATGACGCTTTGGAAATAATATTCACCGTTTTTGCCGATTTTTTTGACTACGACGCGAACTCGGGTGGAACTTTTGCCGACTCTAGCTTCTAGGGCGTAGTATTGTACTTTTAGCCGTTTGCCTTTTATGGTTTCTGTAGTATTGCGTATTTCTGTAATTTCATTACATTTACGAATCACGGGTTTAATAAGTGGAATTAAAACCATTCGAGAATAAATAACTTTATTGGGTCGGCGATGTTTACCTTTAAAAATTAGATGTTTAAATCCAGGCATACTAAATTGAATATCTTGATTTAGAGCGGGGGAATATATAGGCTTGAACTTCTTGTAGCTAGATTTATATTTATTTATAATTTGTGATATCGGAAGTTCATTTTGATGACTGGATTTTTTATATTGCATTTCACCTCTTTTTTATATGACTTTGATTATAACAGAGGAAATAAAATTATGCAATATTTTTTATTTTTGTAAATAAGCGTAGGTGTTTTGCAGGAAATTTATCTTATGAGAGGAGGGTTATGGAGAGCTTGATGGCGATAGGGCTAAAATAAGTATTTTATAAACAAAAGCGTAGGTGGTGGAGTGGGTTGGTTAAAAAATGTTAACCACTAAGGCTTGATTTTGGTGGCGGTGCGGTGTATAATGGGCTTATGGTAATGAAGGTCAAATCAATGAAAATGAAAAATAATCAATATAAGGGCCTGGGGCATAAGGGCCTAAGATATGAGGGTTCAAAAAATACCGGCTTGGCTTTGTCCTTGGTGGTGGGACTAACTGGTCTAATGGTCATTTCTGGCTTGGTGCTGGGGAGTGGCGCGGTGTGGGCCGCTAGCGGCGGCTCTAGCAATACTAGTAGTGATTCGGTGGTAGACAGGGTCAATATCACCGTCCCCATTTCTTGCTCACTATCTGGCACTGGTAATACTTCGCATAGTAGCACCATCAATAACGGTACCTATGATAGCGAAATTGGTGAAACAGTCCTTAAAGCCTATTGTAATGACAATGGTGGCTTTGCTATCTATGCCACAGGCTACACCAATGATGAAATAGGAGAAGTTAATAGCAACAAACTAGTAGGTTCACCAAGCAGTATTGGTGCCATCAGTACTGGCACAGCTACTTCTGGTAATACTTCCGCTTGGGCGATGAAATTATCAGCAGTATCAGGTACTTATACACCCGTCATTGTAGGCAGCACTGCAGATACCGAAAAAGACGCTAATACCACCGACTTTTCCAACTATGCGGCAGTACCCAATGAATACACTAGAGTAGCCTACAGAAACTCAGCCACAGATGCTGGCCAAGCAGTAGTGGGCTCTACCCTTAAAACTACCTATGCCATCTACATTAGTGGTACTCAGCCAGCAGGTACTTATACTGGGCAAGTGATCTATACTCTGGTCCACCCATCTAACCACGTAGCCCCGGTAGTCTGTAATTCTAATGCTACTACCATCTCGGAAGTAAAATGCTTGCAGGACTTTGGCAATGTAAATAGCACTAACAGAACTGCTATCTTTAACTCTATGACTACTGGCACCCAATACACCATGCAAGACAAACGTGATGGCAAGACCTATACCATTGCCAAACTAGCTGATGGTAATGTCTGGATGACCCAGAATCTAGACTTAGACTTAGACGCTAGCGTCACCTATTCCAATGAAGACACGGATATTGGCTATAATACTACCACAGGAGAATACGAGACTGCGGCTTGGAGCCCCAGTGCTTCTACGGCTACTTCTGCTAGCGGCTGGGTAGGCTCCACTACTACCCCATCATCCTATGACCCAGGAGACCTTTACTGGAACGGGACGACTAGTGACTATTCGGATTGGGATGCATA
>JAFRBR010000010.1 GCA_017404795.1 Candidatus Saccharimonadota bacterium
ACTAAACAAACATAAGGTTATAATACTAAAACTTAAGGTTATAATTATATTTTTTGACTTCATGTATTTTGCCCTCGCTTAAATTACCTAGCCCTAGCGGTGCCATTTAATAAAGGCGTATACAAAAATGGCACCGCAAGGGGTGCAACACATTAACTATCTTATACGAAGCGTACTTGACGGCTAATGGACCTTACGGTGCCATTTTTTCCGTCAAGTTCTGCGTATAAAATCCGCTTCGAACTAATAATTAATGTGTTGCAGTTGTATTGTATCACACTTTTACTCATTATGTTAGTCTTTATTTTACAGTGAATTATGTTATAATATAGTCCATGTTGGTTTCGGACTATAACTATGATTTGCCGGAGGAGCGGATTGCGAAATTTCCGCCTGAGGAGCGGGGGAGCACGCGACTATTGGTTTTGGACCGTAAAACTGGCGCTATCCAAGACTCTTATTATCGTAATTTAGATGAGTTTTTGAATTCAGGCGATGTATTAGTTTTGAATGACACGCGCGTCATGCAATCAAGATTATTTTGCACTTTGCCGG
Organism: Candidatus Saccharimonadota bacterium; assembly: GCA_017404795.1. GTDB lineage: Bacteria > Patescibacteriota > Saccharimonadia > Saccharimonadales > Saccharimonadaceae > Nanosyncoccus. The sequence goes on from JAFRBR010000010.1 coordinate 556, forward strand.
ATGGGCGGAAACGCGAGTTAGTGGTGCTAGAAAAACACGGGGACGAGCCACAAAAAGTGATGTACCGTGGCAAATTACATAACGAGGACATATTGTCAATAGATAATAACAAGGTGAAGATAGTTAAGATTTTGGGGAATGGGATTGCGGAGGTTGAGTCTGATATTCCTTTGGCCCAGCTGGCGGAAAAATATGGAACGGTGCCTTTGCCGCCATATCTACACCGCGAGGCCACGGAGGATGACAAGAAACGTTATCAGACTGTCTGGGCTAAGTATGACGGTTCGGCGGCGGCGCCAACGGCTAGTTTGAACATGACTGATGAATTATTGGCGCGCCTAAAAAAGAAGGGCGTAATCATAAAATACCTGACCCTCCATGTGGGGCTGGGGACATTTTTGCCGATTCGTAGCGACAAGGTGGAAGAGCATAAAATGCATTCGGAGTGGTTTAACATCCCGGAGGATACACTAGCGGAAATTAAAAAGGCCAAGAGAGTAGTGGCAGTGGGGACGACAGTAGCAAGGACACTGGAATACTACGCCAAGACTGGTAAGACTTCGGGCGAAGATGATATCTTTATCTACCCGGGGTATGAGTTTGAAATTGTCGACGCGCTACTGACGAATTATCACGCGCCGAAATCTACTGTGCTGATGCTGGCGGCGGCGTTTGCTGGCTGGGAGCATTTGAAAAAGGCCTACGAGCACGCCATCGCTGAAAAATATAATTTTTTGAGTTATGGGGATTCGATGTTGATATGTTGAAGTTTGAGATTGAGAAAAAATCTGGCTTAGCGCGGGTAGGGACGATTTATACTCCGCACGGAGAAATCAAAACACCGGCCTTTGTGGGGGCGGCCACGCTGGCAACAGTCAAGGCTTTAACAATGCGAGAAATGCGAGAAATTGGTGCGCAGGCAATACTGGCAAACACTTATCATTTGATTCTGGCGCCGGGGGATGATTTGATTCAGGAAGCTGGCGGGCTGGCCGAGTTTAGCGGCTGGCACGGTCCTACTTTTACTGACTCTGGAGGGTTTCAAATTTTTTCCTTGCCGGATGTGAGGATTAGTGAAAACGGAGCAAAATTTAAATCACATATCAATGGGGCGAGGTTTGAAATGACTCCCGAATCATCGATGCAAAATCAGTGGAAAATCGGCGCGGATATTCATATGGCCTTTGACCAGCTAGCAAAGTCGGATAAATACGAAGACATGAAAGAGGCGATGGAGCGCACGCACCGGTGGTTGGACCGCTGCGTGGATGAACATCAGAAAATTGCTCGAATGAACGTTTCTCGGTCCTCCTCGCTCGCGCCTGTCGTTACAGGGCTCGCTTCGTCGATTGCTCCCGTTGTCGCAAACGACCTCGAACCGTCCATTCATCGCAATTCATATGAACAGTACCTTTACGCCGTGGTGCAGGGCGGTGACTTTCTGGATCTGCGCGCAGAGTCAGCGAAGTATTGCGCTGATAAGCCTGTAGACGGTTTTGGAATTGGGGGGGTGTTTACGGCTAAGGGTATGGATGAGATGCTCCAGACTGTTTGTCCGATTTTGCCAGAGAATAAGCCGCGACATCTGCTTGGTATGGGGCAAGAGCCGATTGATTTATTTGTAGGGGCAGAAAATGGTTGTGATACTTTTGACTGTGTGGGACCGACCCGGATGGCGCGAAACGGATCGCTGTATACTTTGGACGGACGGATCAACATTAAAAATGCCCGCTTCAAAAATGATTTTACGCCTTTGATGCTGGAATGCGACTGCGAATGTTGTAAAAATTACAACAGAGCTTACTTGCACCACTTGTTCAAAACTGACGAAATCACCGCAAAGGTGCTAGCCTCAATTCATAATGAACACTTTGTGATACATCTAGCCGACCAGATTCGCGCCGCGTTGCTAGATGGGACTTTTCAGGATTTTAAGCAAGAGTTCTTGGCGCGGTATTATCACGATTGATCTTTTCAATTTGTTTACGGTAGCGGTCTTCTTCGGAAAAGATGCAACCGCAGTATTTTTGCATGTAGAGGCCGAGCTCGCGGGCTTTATTTTGCCCCTTGCGGAAGCCGACGCGGAAATCGCGGTAGATAAATTCAGGGCCAGACTGGGTGGCGAGATGCTCGCAGACTTTTTTGATTTCTTCATGCTTCTGATACGGTGAAACCAAGAGAGTGGTGGTAAAAGCGTCAAAGCCGTGTTCGGCGGCGTAGCGGACGGTTTCGCCGAGGCGCTTGGGATAGCAGTAATTCACACAGCGGTTTTCGATATCATTTACGACGTTACGGCAAAACTCGTCCAGCCCATATTCTTCCTCTAAAATTAGTTCTACACCTGTCTGTTTGGCGTAATCTTTCAAACAATCACGGCGAGTTTTGTATTCAATAAAAGGATGGATGTTGGGATTGTACCAAAAAAGCGTGGGCTCGATACCTTCGTCGCGCAAACTATCAATACAATAGACTGAACAGGGAGCACAACAAGTGTGCATTAAAACTTTCATATTTCCTACTATATAATAATGATGGAAATTTTTCAAGCGTGCCCTTCGGGCACGCTCCGGGCCGCTCTGGCCGAGTCTTTATGTCCCGCAGGACACATTTGAAAAATTTCCATCAGCATATGCTATAATATAAGTATAAGGAGGTTTATGGCAAAGAAAATTGAAACTGATTTAAATACATTCATCAAATTTTGGTTGGTGCCGCTGGGGATTGTGGCGGCGTTGTTTTTGGCGTTTAAGTCGCTGACCGGCTTAATCATTATCGGGGTTTCGATTTTCCTCGCTTTGGCGCTGAGGCCGTTGGTGCGCAAAGTCAATGAGCTTTTTGCCAAAATGTTTGGTAAAGACAAAAAACACCAAACCCTGTCGGTGGTGTTTGCTTATTTAATCGTAGTGCTGGTAATTGGGTCAATTTTGGCGATTGTGGGACCGGTAGTGGTGAATGAGACTTCTAAATTTATTCATAGTTTTCCGGAAACTTTTGAAACTACCTTTGGTGGGTGGGAAGGAGTAAATAATTTTGGCAAGACTATCGGGATTGATAACTTGGAAGAGCAAATCACGAACAATGTCGACAACATTTCTAAAAGCTTGCTGGGGGTGTTGGGAGATAATTTGCTTTCCAGCGTAAGCAGCATTGCCGATGTGGTGATGAAAATCGTACTGACGCTAGTGTTGACTTTGCTATTCCTGCTAGAAGGGCCGACATTACTAGAAAAAACTTGGCGAAACCTAGGGGCAAGAAAAGAAAACCGACACAAAGTCGGTGTAGCTCAGAGAATGCTCCGCAAAATGGCCGACGTGGTTTCTACCTATGTATCACGACAGATGCTGGTGGCAGTGCTAGATGGTTGTGCGACGATGATTATTGTCTTTATCTTGTCGCTGATTCTAGGGTTCTCGCCTAGTCTCGCGATACCGATGGGGATGATCACAATGATTTTCTACATGATTCCGATGTTTGGCCAGTTTATTGGCGGGACGTTAGTGACGGTGCTACTCTTCTTCTCGAATCCTTTGGCGGCTCTAGTCTTTGCGATTATCTATATCGTTTACGCTCAATTTGAAAATAATTTGATTTCGCCGAAGATTCAGGGTGATGCACTGAATTTGCAGCCACTGATTATCCTTTGTGCGATTACAATTGGTATGTATATGTTTGGTCTGCTCGGAGCAATCATCGCAATTCCGATTGCGGGGTGCATCCGTGTATTAGCAGAAGAATACCCGAATTTTAGATTGTCAAGAGAAGAGCATGACTGAGGCCGCTAAGAATAAAACTGGCAAGACTAAAGACGCCAGAGCAAATTCCTTTGTGCGGAGAATATCTTCAAAACCGGTCTTAATAGTGCTGTTTATTTTGATTAATGTGGCGGTAATTGCGGCTACGGCAGTAGCGGAATTCGGTAATTCCGAAAACGCAGCTGAGCTCTCGGAAGTGCACATTAACTGGTGGCTGCTGGTGCCGGCGGCGCTATGTTTTTTGCTGGCAATTACGGCAGAAATCCATAAATATGTCGTGATGATGAAAGAAATGTCCAAACGGGATGATTTTGATCGCAAATATGCGCGCAAAGTGGCTCGACGGACGGTGCTGCTGGGCAAATATTACGATAATATCACACCGGCGGCGATTGGTGGACAGCCGTTTCAGATTTATTATATGCATAAAAACGGCAAGCTGCCAACTGGGCTAGCAACTACTATCCCGATTATTGGCATGGTGTCGGGACAAATCGGGTTTTTGATTATTGCGGTGCTGTGTTTTTTGTTTGGGAGTTTGACAATTAATAATGCGGCACTGATTGCGACGGCTTGTTTTGGGTTGCTGTTTTATGGGTTTTGGCCGGTGATTATTATGATTGCGACTTTTATGCCGAAAGGCGCTAAGGAGTTGATTACCTGGATAGTAAAGGGACTCGCCAAAATCAAAATCGTCAAACATAAAGAAAGAACCATCACTAAGATTGAATACGAAGTAGATGAATACGCTAAAAGCGTACGCAAAATTTTGAAAACTAAAGGGTTGTTTTTAAGAACTATTGGGCTGTCGGTAGTGTTTAATGCACTGGTAGCGATGATTCCGTTTTTCGTGCTGACGGCGTTTGGTGGAAACGTGGACTTTCTGCCTTGCTTGGTGACAACGGTGGCAGTGACGAGTGCGGTGTATTTCATACCGACGCCAGGCAATGCGGGGGCGGCGGAAGGTACGTTCTTTGTGGTATTTTCGGCTTTGTCGCAGGGCTATGTGTTCTGGGCGATGCTGGTGTGGAGGTTCTTCTCGTATTATATATATATTATTATGGGGCCGATTATTTATCTCAAGATGCACCTAGAAAAAAGGCGAGGAACAAAAGATGGAAATCCGAGAAAATCTCCGGCAGCGTAAGATCATCAAGATTTGCGCTACTGCTGCGGGGATAATCGTGGTCGGGTTTGCGACTTGGATGGTGATTGGTTTAGCGAATCAAAAGACGGATTTGGAAGTAATACGGAGACTGGAAATGCCGGAATTTGCTAGCCTCGAGGGTCAATTTGCGGTAGGTGAAGGTAATTATGCTGTAGCGGTGGATGGTGAACAGGTGGCAGGAAATGAATCGGCGGTGCTACCAACGGCTAGTACAGCAAAAATGATTTTGGGGCTAGCAGTGATGCAGGCTAAACCGTTTGAGGTAGGTTCTGCGGGTGAAACGATTGCGCTAACTGATGAAGATTATGATCGCTACGTGTGGTATTATAACCACGGCGGTTCAAACACCGCAGTGCAGCCGGGCGAAGAAATTAGTGAGTACGAGGCGTTGATGTCGGTGTTTTTGGCTTCTTCAAATAATATGGCGGATAGTTTGGCAGCGTGGGCGTTTGGTTCGCTGGATAATTACCGCGAATACGCCACTAAGATGCTGGGGGAGTGGGGAATTAATGAGACCACGATTGGCGCGGATGCGAGTGGATTTGAGGCTAGTACTACTAGTACAGCTGGAGATTTAGCCCAAATTGGAGCCAAGGTGCTAGAAAATCCGGTTTTGGCTGAAATTGTCGGGACCAAAAGTTACACCGTGCCGGTGGCGGGGCTAATTGAAAACACTAATCAGCTCCTAGGGCAGGCTGGAATCGTTGGGATAAAAACCGGATATATCGGCGAGATATCAGGGTATTGTTTGGTAGCTGGATACTTGGCGGGGGAACATATCATGACTACGGCTCTGATGGGGACGGAGAGTAGAGAAGCGTCGTTTGGGGAAAGTTTGAATTTGGTGGTCAAAATGCAGGAGCTTTTGCCGGAGAAATCGTTAGTGAAGGCGGGCGATACGGTGGGATATTATGATAGTTGGTGGACGGGGCAAGTTAAAATCACCGCCGAGCAAGATTTGGCTGTGATTGGCTGGGCAGAGGCCGAGCAAGAGGTAGATTTAGAAATGGATGGACCGACAGGTGTACTAAAAATCAAAATCGGCGAACATGACTACGAGGCGCCGGTCAGAGCAGATGAATATAACAAGGAGCCGAGTTTTGGTGAGCGGTTGGGACATTTGTTTGGTTGGGCTAAGACAGATAAAATTGAAGTTGAAGTAGAACAGGTGGAAGAAAATGAGGAGACTGAGGATGAAGCTCAAAAACCAGAGGAGACTGAGGCGGCAAATGAGCCTGCGGTAGAAACTGACAAGTCGGCAGTGTTTACCAATGCGCCGTCTAATAACTGCACTGTTAAGTACGGGGCGCTGATGTTGATTAATCCGAATTTCAGTGTGGAAAATGATTTTATTGCGGCGCGACGCGGAGAGTTGATTAGCTTGTCGGCGAATTATGGGATTAACGAATTAAATGCTGGCAATGGTGATAATTTGCTAGATGCCGAAGCGGCTGGGCAGATTAATAAAATGATCAAGGCTTACGAGGCCGAAAATCCGGGGCACACGATGGGAACTTTGTCGTGTTTTCGCTCGGTGGGGACGAATTGCGGAAGGCTTTGCGCGGCTACGGGGACAAGTGACCATCATACGGGGCTAACTTGTGATTTAGTGGATCCGGCTTATGGGATGTCGCTAGATACTAGCACTTATGACCAGCATCCAGATTGGCAGTGGCTAAAAGCAAATTCTTATAAATACGGCTTCATTGACCGATTCCCCGAGGCTTGGGCAGGAGGCTCAATGGATGAGCCAGTCAATGTAGACGCCAATGGGTCGACGGGATTATTTGAGACTTGGCATTATCGGTATGTGGGTGTAGGACCAGCGACCGAAATTGCGACTGGCAAATATAATAACGGGCAGTATGATTCATTGGAACACTATCTGCTTGCACGTGGAATGGTTTCAGATTTAAAAAATGGTACTTGTAAATAAGCCAAAATAGTATTTTTCGGGTCGCGTCGCTCGCGCCCGTCGCCACGGGGCTCGCGCGCTAATTCTCGCGCTGCCGCGCTCCGAAATCCCCTTAAAACACTATTTTGGCTTATTTATAGTATAATATATTTATATGCTTAAACTTTTCCGGTATTTGAAGCCATATTGGTGGCAAGTTGGGTTGTTGATTCTGGCGACGGGCGGGCAGACTTTTGCGACCTTGCAAATTCCAGCCTTGATGGCGGACATTATCAATAATGGGATTGTCAAGGAGAACACGGATTATATCTGGCAGCAGGGGCTGATTATGCTGGGGGTGGCGGTGATTTCGGCGGGTTGCGCGCTAGTATCTAGTTATTTTTCGGCTAGGGTGGGGGCGAATTTTTCTCGTGATGTGAGGGCGGATATTTACCGGCAAGTGCTGAATCTGAATTTGGCGGATACTAAGGATTATAGTACGGCATCTCTAATTACGCGGACGACGAATGACGTCAATCAAGTCCAGCAGATGATTATGATGATGCTGTCGGTGATGTTGCTCGCGCCGATGTTTTGTATTTTTGCGCTGGTGATGGCGGTACAGACGGCGCCGGATATGAGCTGGATTATCGCGATTGGGGTGGCGGGGATTATTATCTCGGCGATTGTGATTCTAGGAATTACGATGCCTAAATTTAAGATTTTCCAGAAATTAATTGATAAGATTACTCTGCTAACGCGCGAGAATTTGACGGGGCTAAAGGTGATCCGGGCTTTTGACAATGAGGGGCTAGAGAAAGATAAGTTTGATAAGACTAATAATGAGTTGATGCGGCTCAATATCTTCTTAGATAAGATCTTGAAGCTGGAGGGGCCGCTGGTGAATATTATCTTTAACGGGACGACTTTGCTCTGTTCATGGGTAGGGATTTCGCTACTCAATAAAGATTTTACCTATCTTGGGGATATGTCGGCCTTTGCTCAGTATGTGGCTTACGTGATGATGTCGTTCTTGATGCTGTCGATACTGTTTGTGATGTTGCCGCGGGCCAATGTCTGTGCGGGGCGGATTAGGGAAGTGCTAAACATCAAGCCTAAAATCTGCTGGAAAGTTGAGACCGAGGGGGTGCCAGATAAGCAAGCTTCGATTGAATTTCGGAAAGTGGATTTTCGTTATCCTGGGGCGGGCGAAAAGGTGCTGGACGACATCTCCTTCAAAGCGCAAGCGGGGGAGTCGGTAGCGTTTATTGGCTCGACGGGGTCGGGTAAGTCGACTCTGATTAATTTGGTGCCGAGATTTTACGAAGCGACGAGTGGAGAGATTTTGGTTAACGGGATTAATGTGCGAAATTACGCACGGGATGATTTGATCCGGCGGATTGGCGTGGTGCCGCAAAAGGGCGTGCTATTTGCTGGTACGGTGAAGTCAAACATTAAGTTTGGGGCGCCCAAGGCGACTGATGCGCAGGTGGAGGAAGCGGCCAAGATTGCCCAGGCGGATAACTTTATCCGGAAACTACCGGATGGCTATGCGGCGCATATTGCTCAGGGTGGTACCAACGTGTCTGGCGGACAGAAACAACGCCTGTCGATTGCGCGGGCGATTTGTAAGAATCCGGATATTTTTATTTTTGACGATGCGTTTTCGGCTCTGGATATGAAGACGGATGCGCGCCTTAGGGCGGCTTTGAAGCCGGTGACTGACGAGGCGGTGACTTTAATTGTGGCGCAGAGAGTAAGTACGATTAAGGATGCTGATCAGATTATTGTGCTAAATGACGGCAAAATTGTAGGCAAGGGAAAGCATTTTGATTTGCTAAAAAAGTGCAAAATTTACCAAGCGATTGTGGAATCTCAACTATCTGAGGCGGAGTTTAAGAAAGAAATGAGGCGGGCTGATGGGTAGAAATAGTGGTAATTCTGGGGTGATTGGAGCGCGTGTGCAAACTCCGCAAAAACAGGGGCGAAAGGGCCAAAAGCAGAAGGGGCAGGCCTGGGTAGCGTTTAAGCGATTTTTGACGTCGATCAAGAAATACCGCGGGTGGATTATTTTCTCGATTATCCTGGCGATAGGCTCGGTGGCGCTCAGTATTATGATTCCGAAATTCCTGGGCGATATGACTAATATCGCGGTGAATACTTATCCGGAGATTGATTTTGGGTCAATTTTGGGATTAGTGTGGTTAGTATTGGGGCTGCTGGTTGGCTCGGCGGCACTAAATTATGCTCAGGCTTATATCCTGACGATTGTGGCAGCCAAATATACGCGGAATTTGCGTGAGCAGATTATTGATAAAATTGCCAGGTTGCCGATTGCGTATTTTGATAAGCACAAATACGGTGATACTTTGTCGAGCATGACGAATGACGTGGATATTATTGCTGGGTCGTTGTCGCAGGAGATTACGGATATTTCTCTCAGTCTGTCGACGCTGGTGGGAGCGATGGTGATAATGTTGTCTATCAGTGTGCCGTTGTCGCTGGTGGCCTTTATCGTGGTGCCGATGTCGGTCGTGGTGGTAGGCAAAATTATGAATCACGCGCAGAAATTCTTTGAGCTCCGGCAAAATACTCTCGGGGTACTAAACAGCGTAATTGAGGAAGATTACGCTGGGCAACTCATCATTAAGGCGAATTCGCACGAGCGTGAATCTTTGACGGATTTTAAACAGACCAATCAAAAACTGACTAATATTACGCGAAAAGCCCAGTTTTTGTCGCAGCTGTCGATGCCGATTACGGCGACTTTTACGAATTTGAGCTACATTGTGGTAACGGTGGTGGGTGGGATGTTTACGATTCAGGGGCAGATTACGATTGGAGCTTTGCAGGCCTTTATCCAGTATGTGTCGCGGTTTAACCGGCCGATTACCGAGATTGCTTCGGCGACGGCGACAATTCAGGGGCTGCTGGCCTCGACAGAGCGGATATTCCAGTTCCTAGAACAGCCAGAAGAAGCACCGGATCTTGAGCCGGCTCGGGTGGTCGATGATGTGAAGGGCGCAGTGGAATTTCATAATGTAGACTTTAGCTACCTGCCCGATAAGCCGGTAATTCGGGATTTTTCGGTCAAGGTGATTCCTGGAATGAAGGTAGCGATTGTGGGACCTACGGGCGCAGGGAAGACGACTTTGATTAATTTGCTGATGCGGTTTTATGACCCTGTATCAGGGTATATTACGATAGATGGGGTGCCGACGATGGAAATGAAGCGATCTGACGTGCGGCGGTTATTTGGCATGGTGCTGCAAGATACTTGGTTGTTTTCTGGGACGGTGGAGGATAATTTGCGTTATGGCTGCCAGTCGGCGAGCCTAGAGGACATCAAACGAGCGGCCAAAATGTGTAATGTGCATCACGTGATTGAGGCTCTGCCCAATACTTATCATTCGGTGATTAGTGAGGATTCGGATAATATTTCAGCGGGAGAGAAACAGCTGATTACAATTGCGCGGGCGATGGTGGCAAATCCACCAATGATGATACTGGACGAGGCGACTTCGAATGTGGATACACGGACTGAGCGGCTGATTCAAGACTCGTTGGAAAAATTAACTCACGGGCGGACTTCGTTTGTGATTGCGCATCGGCTGTCGACAATTCGGAATTCGGATTTGATATTGGTGATGCGGGATGGAGCGGTGGTGGAGCAGGGAACTCACTCGGAGCTATTGAAGGCCGGCGGGTTCTATGCGGAGCTGTATAATTCACAGTTTGCCGAGAATTAAGCCGAAAACTTCTTCGATAGTACCGGAGGCGTCGATGAGTTCAAGATTAAAATCCTTAGCGATTTTGGGATAGGCGGCGTTGACTTTGGCTTGGAAGTCGTGCTGCTTCATTTCAAAAGTTTCGGCGGCTTTGCCACGGGTTTGCTGGCGTTTTTCGCGGATTTCGTCTGGTACGGTGAGAATGAAACCGTGGTCGGGTTTAAAATACTTTTCGGGGAGCATTTCTTTGGTTAGTTTGATGATTTTGCTGCGCGAGACACCTTCGCCGTAGCCTTGGTAGGCGAGGGTGGACCAGTAATTGCGGGCGGAGACCACGATGCCATTTTCTTTTAAAACTGGTTCGGCGATTTTTTTCCAGAGTTCGACCCGGGCGGCAGTGAATAATAGGACGTTGGTTAATGGCTCTAAGCGATAACCGCGTGTTAAGATCATATCATGTAGGTCGTGGGCTTGAGGCAAATCGCCATCCGGCTCCTCCATCATCACGACTCGTTTGCCTTGCTTTTCGTAGTGTTCTTTAAGTAGCTCCACTTGGGTGGATTTGCCGGTACCGTCCTGACCTTCGATTACGATATACATGGTTTTATTATAATTGATGGCGAGAATTTTTCAACAATTTTAATCTTAAAATTTATTGAAATTGTGTGGGTGGTGTTGTAAAAATTACAACATGGGTGGCTAGGAGCTAGTGAGGCACCGAACAGAGAAGCCTTGGTTCTTATAAGTATTACTTTGACCGCTGTGGGTGCCTGGATACATATAGGCATCCAATATTCGTAGACTATACGCAGATGAACGATTATCGCCACGAGATGTAGTTGTCCAATAACATCCGATGCTGTTTCTTGAACTCGCCGATTCATCATAGATATAACCAGCAAGTATATAATTATTTGGAAATTGACGCCATCTTCTAGACTGAGTAGTGCCACCACTATTGACATCTTGATATTTTCCAGGCCCACCCATTTGTACATCTAAATAAGAAAAACCTCCGGGCTTAGCGCCATTAGAGGAATTATTACCGTAAGGTAAACGCCAACTGGTCGGGCAAAGAGAGGTTCCGGCATTTTCAGAAGAAGAATAGCCCAGCTCGTCAGTATTAGCCATGGTGGCTGGCCAATTATAATAGTTACCATAACTATACCATTGATAAGGAGTAGAACTATCGCTAGTACTGCTGTGGTTGGCAGTGAGGTTTCTGTTAGTGTTGTTGTTATTGTAGCGAGGAATACGATAATATGGATTATTAGTGGTGTTAATATTGATAGTGTTGTTGCTGCCGTCAGCACCAATGAGTTTAGTGCTATTAGTGTCTCCTACTACATTTCCGGTATAGCCTGCAGCATAGATAGCGAAGCCATTGGCGTCATTACAGATGGCTTTCAGAGTGGTGGTACCAATGTCGTCTTCATAGATATCTGGTTCAATCGTAGCTGTATGGGCAGTATTACTAGTACTAGAAAGAGTACAGGCTATTGGTACAGTAATGTTCACGTCATCTACTGTGGCATCGTCTGCTGATACCGTTACATTACCAGCTACAATACCAGAAACAAGTGTAATACTAGTTAGGCCTACTAAGAGAGGGAGAGAGAGGATTTTATATAATTTTCATTGTTTGACCTAATCATAAGCTCATTGTAGCATATGAATCATAATTAGTAAATGTTTTTACCAAATTATTTCGTCATAGCCACAGGATTTCAGAAAAGCGTTGGCCTTAGAAAAATGACGACTGCCAAAAAAGCCAGAGTGAGCGGAAAGTGGGGAAGGGTGGGGGGATTCGAGAACTAAATGTTTGTCTGTATTAATTAAAGGTTTCTTACTACGCGCGTCACGGCCCCATAGTAAAAAGACTAAGTGTGGGCGAGTTGCGTCGAGATATTTAATCACTTCGGTGGTAAAAACTTCCCAGCCTTTGCCACGGTGTGAGCCGGCTTTGTGAGCCTCTACTGTCAACACGGTGTTCAGCAGCAACACGCCTTGATCTTGCCAGTTTTTGAGGTTGCCGGTCTGATTGGCGTGACAGCCGATGTCGCTGTCGATTTCTTTGTAAATGTTGACCAGCGAGGGCGGAATCGGCTGCGAACTAGGCACCGAAAAAGCCAGCCCGTGCGCAGCACCTGGGGTGTGGTAAGGGTCTTGGCCTAGAATCACGACTTTGACCTTGTTTAAATCGGTCGTAAAGGCCGAGAAAACCAAGGATTTCTGAGGATAAATCGTTTTGGTTTCGTAGGCTTCGCGCAAAAAGGCTGATAAATCCTTGAAATAGGGTTTATCAAACTCGGATTTTAAGAATGGTTTCCAACTCTTGTGCATATATATTATATACTACGCGAAATCCATTTAGACAAGCGGGCGTGCTCTTCCGAATCCTCAGGATAGGAGTCAAGAATATCCTGAATGTAGGTCTTGCCGTTGGTGAGATTGAGAGTCTTGACGTCAGGCATGGAGGTAAGCATGCGGATGACGGCTTCGTCGGTTTCGATGTTGGTCATGGAATGTTGTGGATCGGTAGAGTGGGAATGAACACGAAGTTCTTTATAGACGAAGCGTTTGATGCCGGCCTGGAGGCAGTATTTGAGGCAGTTTTCACAGGTGGCGACTCGATTATAAATGGTGCAGCCAGTGAGGTCTTGATAGGCAAAGAGAAGAGCGTTCATCTCGCTGTGAATAGCGAAATAATACTTCATCGGGCGCTCGGAAAGAGTCATTTTGGACTCGTCGGCGCCTTGGATCATGCCGTTGTAGCCGAGCGAGACTACGCGCTTGTTATGGTCGACAATAACGCAGCCCATTTTGGATGAGGGATCCTTGGACTTGGCGGCCACGGCTTCGGCAATTTTCATAAAATATTCGTCCCAATCTTGTTGTGTGCTACTCATATTACCCCTATTATAACACGTTTTGAGGGTGGGGGGTTGATTTTTGATGCGAGATGTGCCTATAATACCGCCAAAATTAAAATGGGAGTAAATATGCGAGGAAAAATCCATATCCAAAATCGTGGTGGGCAAAAGCAAAAAATTAAAATCCGCTACGTGATGGTGGCGGTGGTGGCGCTAATGATAACATGGGTGGCGGTAATGCCGCACGCGCAGACAAGAGCCGAGACTTGTCCGAGCTTGCGTGTGGTTTTTGCGAGAGGATCAGGAGGGGAGAGATGGACCGACCAAAATTATTTGGCGTTTAAGGAGGCAATTGAGAACAAACTGAGGACCGTAGAGCTAGATTATGAGTTTATTGATTTGGACTATCCGGCGGTGGGAATCGGGATAGACAAACTAGATGTGACGGCAGGAGCAATATTTGGGTCGGGTGAGGCGTATGAGTTTGGGGCAAGTGTAGACACAGGCACACAAAATCTAACTAATTTAGTAAACGGAAGTTGCCCGGGGACCAAGTATGTAGTAGGTGGATATTCGCAGGGGGCGATGGTAGTCAGCAAGTCCTTGAAGAGTTTAAACGCGGATAATTTGATTTACGCGGCGACTTTTGGTGACCCTAAGATTTATCTGCCGGAGGGGGAAGGAGTGTTTCCAGCGGCCTGCCGAGGCGAGAATTTGTCGGACTATCGGGCGTATGTGCCGGATTGTCAGGCCTACAAAGGGATGCTGGGGGCATATATCCCGTATGAGCCGACGAGTTTGGCGGGCAAAGTAGGAACTTGGTGTAATAATAAGGATATTTTCTGTAGTTCAAAACACTTGCATTTAGGGGGTATGGCAGACCACACTTCATACATAAAAGATAATTTGTATGAGGATGCCTCTAGGGTGATTTTTGATAAAATTTGTGGGACTTTTGGGCTTGAAAATCGGGTGTCTTCGCCACATGATACGGCGATTTTGATTGATTCAACCGGGTCGATGATGGGGATGCTGGGTGAATACAAGGCCGAGGCTTTGCGGCTGGCGACAGAAACCTTGGAGTCGGGCGGACGAGTGGCGCTGTTTGACTATCGGGATTTGGATGACCCGTATGATTTGGTGCAACACTGTGGATTTGAAGATTGCACGTTGGAAGTATTTGAGGAAGAGCTAGGGTCTATTCGGGCGGATGGTGGGGGTGACGATCCGGAATCTTTATTGTCGGCGTCGTTTCACACGATGGAAGCTCTGAATTGGAAGCAAGGTTCGACGAAATCATTAGTAATCTTGACGGACGCCAATTTCCTGTCACCGGATAGAGATGGGATGACTTTTGATGAAGTGGTGGCGCTAAGCAAGCGGATTGATCCGGTGAATTTTTATATTATTACCACTGCGGAGTATGGAGTTGATTATGCTGAGCTGGCCGAAGCGACGGATGGGAAAGTGGTGACTGATTTTGATGAATTGTCGCTACTGACGGATTATATTATGGAGCGATATGACTCTTTGCCGCGGGTAGAAGAAGGTGCGACGGTAGAGTTGCCGGTGCTAGAAATAGTGGAGACCGCGCAGGCGGTGTCGGAGGTAAAAGTGAAGTTTGCTAATACTGGTTCAAAAGCGATCGTGATGCTAAATGACCGTGTGCTGGGGGTGACGGATGAGACTGAAGTGACTATCACGGGGCTAGATATGTCTAAGGATAATGTGGTGGGTTTGGTGCCGATAAATGATGAGGTGCGGGGCGAGACGGTGATGGTGAAAATTGCTGCTAATGGGTATGGGCAGATGGGTGGTGGTAGTGTCAATAGTGTGGGTAATAATGAAGCTGGCTTGATTGAATCACGAAATCTCAAAGTCCCTGCCACCGGAAGACGCTAGGTGGTAGTGGTTGGCGTAGGGGCATTTGTAGGGTTTAAGAGGAGTGGATAGGTGGTGGTCGTGGGCGGCGACGGCGGCGGCGAGCTCGGCTTCTTCGAGAGTGTCGTAGATGATCTTATGAGTGTCACCTACCCAGCAACGAGGTGGCTGGTAGCTCTTGGAGGGGTTTAGGTGTTTGTGTCGGTTAGCCATATACCTCTATTATATCACAGATTGGGTGGTTTGTCAAGGGTTCCGGGCCCTGGCTTTGGAATTTAAACAATAATTCGGTATTAATGCGCAGGGCTTGTTTTTAGCGAAAAAATATATTATAATAATGTTTATGACTTTGAAACCGGAGTTAATTAGAAATGTGGCGATTATTGCCCACGTGGACCATGGTAAAACTACGCTAGTTGATGGGCTACTGAAGCAATCCAATACCTTCCGCGATAATCAGGCCGAGATGAGCCAGACTTTGATTATGGATTCGATGGACCAGGAACATGAGCGGGGGATTACGATTACCGCCAAACAGACCTGTGTGCATTATGATGGCTATAAGATCAATATCATTGACACGCCGGGGCATGCGGATTTTTCGGGCGAGGTAGAGCGGACGCTAAATATGGCGGATGGGGTACTGCTTATTGTTGATGCACAGGAAGGGCCGATGCCGCAGACTAAATTTGTATTGTCAAAGGCATTAGAATTGGGGTTGAAACCGGTGGTGGTAATTAATAAAATCGACAAGCCGGCGGCGCGGATTCCGGAGGTTTTGAGTGAAATTGAAAGTCTATTCTTAGAGCTAGCGACAGATGAATCGCAATTGTTTTATCCGGTGTATTACGCAATTGCTAGGGAGGGGCGAGCAGGCAAAACTACTGATTTAGATGATGATTTAAGGGTGATTTTTGAAGCGATTATTAATGATATCCCGGCGCCAATGGTTGATAGCGATTCCGAATCTGCACAACTACTGGTGGCAGCGCTGACTAGTGACAATTACCTTGGTAAATACTGTATTGGGAAAATTTTTAAAGGAAAACTAAAGAAAAATCAAAATGTAGAAATCTTACATAAAAATGATATTAAATCTACCAAGATTGATCGGATTTTTATTTATAAGGGGCTGGGGAAGGAAGAAGTGCCGGAGGCGGTGGCGGGAGATATTGTGGCGATTACAGGTGTGAATGAGGCGAATATTGGTGATACGATTGCTACCGGTGAGAACCCCGAAGCCTTGCCGGGAATTACGCTCGAAGAGCCGACGCTGTCGATTTACATCGGGCCAAATACTTCGCCGCTGAAAGGGCGGGAAGGTGAATTTACCACTTCTAGGCAGATTGCCGAAAGACTAGAAAGGGAATTAGAAACCAATATCGCCCTCAAAATCCAACCGGACGGGCTGGGCTATAAAGTATCGGGGCGAGGGGAACTACATTTGTCAGTGCTAATTGAAACGATGCGCCGTGAGGGCTATGAACTAGAAGCGGGCAGACCAGAAGTGGTATACCGCGAAATTGATGGAGTGAAGTGCGAACCGATTGAGGATTTAACAATTGAAGTAGCGCCGGAGTTTGTGGGGGCGGTAAGCCAAGAATTAGGGATTCGGAAGGCAGAATTAAAATTACAGGAAATCACTACTAGCAACACTACTAGGATGGTATACGAGATTTCGACAGCGGCACTGATTGGGCTTCGGAATAATTTGCTAACCGCCACTAAAGGCACAGTGATTATGTCTAGTATCCCTGATGGTTATCGACCGGTGGAGGCAAAATATAAGCCTGAGCGCAACGGGGCTTTGATTGCTTCGGAGGCGGGAAAATCTACGGCCTATGCGCTAGATTCGGCTCAGGCACGGGGGACACTGTATATCCCACCCGGAGTGGAAGTCTATCAAGGGATGATTGTGGGGCTATCTAATAAGAAGGACGATCTGGATATTAATGTCTGCCGAGAAAAACAACTAACCAATATGCGGACTCACGCCAGCGATGGGGCGATTCAGTTGACGCCTTATACACGGTTATCTCTAGAGCAATGTTTGGATTTTCTACTTGATGATGAATTGTTAGAGGTAACGCCACAATCTTTAAGACTGCGCAAGCGGCAACTTGACCCAATCAAACGAAAGCGAGAAAATCGAGCCTAGATTTTGTCAAGTTGTGCAAAAGTCGGAAAATTTAAAAAATGCCTAAAAATGTCATTATGCTATTGTTTTGACTATTGAAAATTGTTATACTTATAATAGAGTGAATGGAGTTTATTTCAGGAGATGTAAAAAAACCTTTACCGTTTTGGAGCAAATAATATTTGTGACAGCAGTTTTAGTTTTGATGCTGATATTAAAGCTGGACGGGTCGGTTTTTGCTACCATTGACCCCAGTAGTTACACAGCAACATTAAGTATACAAAACCAATCGAGCGCGATTAGCCTTACCCCCACTGACTGGGGTCAAGATATATACGTCAGCACAATGCGGACCCTGACAGTCACTTCTACTGGACTATCAGAATATGAGATTTTTGCGAACATTCCATCTAGTGACGCTAATAACGGGAGCTTAATTCTAATTGGGGGCTCTTCGTCTAGCCCCGAAATTGACCAAGTCAACGCCAAGCCGAGCACTGCGGCCACTTTAAGTACCGATACTTGGGGATTTGGTATTCCGAGCGGGACAACTGGCCTGCCGACTAACACTTTCAGTAATTCATACACTTCCGGGACACCATCTACCAGTAGCACATATTCTAGCTACGAGATTGGGCCTGACTATACTTTGCTAAGAACAGTGGCTAATGCAACTGGCAGTGATAGTTTTGATCTCTATTATGGAGCGCGCTTGGGCTCTGATGTATTAACCAACCCCGGGACTTACCAAACTAATATCGAATATCACGTAGTGGCTAACGCTAGTGATGTCCCGGGCGGGGAGGCGACCATCTCGCCTACTTCTGGCCCGAAAACTGGCAGCCAGACAGTGACCATCACTACTTCCTTAATGGCGGATTTTGTGCCACCTGATATCAGTGTCACGATTGGTGGAAACACTTGTGTCTCGCCATCTGGGAGTGTCAGCACGGGCGTATTGGTGATTACTTGCACCACACCGGTACATCTACCAGGTGCGACAAATGTGGTCGTGAGTGTTGGCTCTCTCGGCTGGAGTTATACAATTCCAAACGGATACACTTATCTCGAGACTGGGACAGTTGAGCTCACTAGTATTTCATATGTTTCTGGTACCAACGTTAGCGGCACGCCAAACCCTTCGATTACTAACGGTACTGATATTGATTTTGATTTGACATTTATAGGCGGTCAAGATAATACTACTACTCTCCAAGCAATTTATCGTCTAACATTGTCAAATACTACTTCGAGCGATTATATTTTCACGGCACCAGCCTCTAATCTCACCATTAGGATATCGCCGACAGAGGTGAGAGATATTACTTATGAACTCAGTGGGATTTCAGTGGGTGACGTGGTACCGGCTGAATCTTCAGTTTCGTTTAATATTATTTTGAATGCCGATTATGTTTCGGGTGAACACGGAACCGAGGGTGGGATGGGAGTTGATCCAGTCGAAGAAGACAACAGTCTAACTGGCAGTATTTATGGTAGCAATACTGGCGACTTATCGGGTAGCAATACGCTCACTTCGTTCCAAATCAGCGTCCAAAACACTTTCCCGGAAAGTAAAAGTTTCACTATTGACTCCTTAAATTCTGATTTTGAAATTGTGGACTCAAGTGGTAATGCACTTGGGGCGCAAACCATCGCTGCAAGCACTACTGGTACCTATACATTTTACATGAAAAAAGTTAGCGGAGCTGCTTTTGCATCAACGACAACTCCAGCCGGAATCATTATTTCTTATGACAGTGCTTATGTCAATGTCGGCGAAGTAAAAATCACCGTGGATAGAGATGCCTCATACGTCGATAATCAAGCCCCGACGATTAGTGGAGTAACAGTGACCAGAGATTCTGGTGTTGATGGGCAGGCAACGGTAAGTTGGGTAGGTTCAGATAACGTTGGCGTAGCAAGTTACAGTATTTATAAATGTCAAACTACTTGTGATAGCCCGATAACTGGAATTAGCGGTCTGGACAGTTCTTATACCTTTAGTGGTCTATCTGATGGTACTTACCACTTTATTGTAGTAGGCTTTGATGACGAAGGCAACACTGCGACCCAAAACGAAATAAATGGTGCCAATACCGACCCCGGTCATGCTTCGAGCTCGGGTGACGTAGCACTAAGTTGGGAATATTCAATCACCGGTAACATTACAAACGGTAGTTTGACTAATAATAGTGGAAATACAGTAAGAGCAGGTGGCACCTACCGAGGAACTATTTCGCCAAATGAAAATTATAACACCCCTTCAAGCAAGAGTGATGTGACCGTGAAAATCAACGGACAAACTACCACCAACTTTACTTATAGTGGCGGAGTAGTGGAAATCAGTGGGGTAACCGGCAATATCGAAATTACTGCAACTTGTCCTTCTGGCGGATGCTTGATTGAGGGAACGATGATTGCAGTATTAGATGAAAACGGTAGGCGTGCCACCAAGCCGATTGAGGATATTACTTACAGCGATATACTGGTAGTTTGGAATCACGAAACTGGCACAATTGGCTATGTCCATCCAGCTAGGATTGAAAAAACAAACGTCATGCCTAGCTATCAACTAACTACCTTTAGCGATGGTTCAACATTAGGCACTACCAGCTGGCATGGGATATTTGATGTTGATGCTAATAAGTTTGTATCGGTGGATGATTTTGATAGCTTTGGAATCGGGACTAGGGTATATAAAGTAGTTAATGACCAGTTAACTCCGGTGACCGTAACTAATATCGAAAGAGTTGAGCAAGAAGTGAATGTTTACTACGTCACATCAAGCACCTATTATAATATTATCTCCGATGAATTCTTGACCACTAACGGCTATGTGATTACGTCTAATTTCTACGGATTTGAAGGCAATGTCCAGTGGCCAGCGGCTCGTGCCGAGTTTATCTCCGACCCGAATAACCTCTATACCTATCTTGACTTCGCAGATATCGGTATCTCGCAAAGATTATTCAATGATCTACGCCTCGGCGAAGCTAAATACCTAGATATCCATTATGGGATTACCCTCCAAATGTTTAAGGACTATCTAGTGTCCAACCGAGTAGTCGAAGATATGGTTCCATACGATGATGAGTAAATGTAGTATAATTGGGGCATGTCGTATTTGATTGATTCACATTGTCATTTGCATGACCGAGAGTTCTTCACCTCTGAGCAAGCGGAAAAAATGCTTGCTCGCGCGCATGAAAATGGTGTCGAAAAAATCATTTGTATTGGGACATCGCATGAGGATTCTTTGGCCGCTTGCGAGTTTGCAAGTGCTCATCGAAATACATATTGGACTTATGGGATACATCCCGAAAATGCTGGGCGAGTCCTGGCTGAACCTATTTTTTCTTCGGCTACCCCCGCCGAGCCTGTGGCTATTGGGGAGGTGGGGTTGGATTATCATTATGAGGGGTATGATCGGGGGGCGCAGATACGGTTGCTTGAGGAGATGTTGCAACTAGCGATGGATAATGATTTGCCGGTTTCGTTTCATGTACGAGAGGCGTTTTTTGATTTCTTTCCGGTGGTGGCGAATTTCCCAGAGGTGAAGGGAGTGGTGCATTCGTTTACAGATAATAAGGGGGTGCTGAAGCGGATTTTGAATGAAACGGAGTTTTATATAGGGGTGAACGGCCTGGCGACCTATTCAACTTTGCCCTTGCCACCGCTGGAGCGGATTTTGCTTGAAACCGACGCTCCCTTCTTGACACCAAAGCCGTTCCGTGGTATAATTAACGAACCGGCCTATATTCGCAATATTGCCGAGTGGCTAAGCGACAAATTAGGCCTAGAAGCCAAAATTATAGAACGGGAGACTACTAAAAATGTCGAAAAATTATTCCACCTTTCAGATACCGTCTTTTGCGCGAACGACAGCGTATAATTTTGAAGCGACACCTGAAACTTTTGACATCTACCAAGAACTTAGTCAAATCGCAGAGGAGATTGAGAAATGTCGAGCCGAAAACTCCTAAAAAACCCCTTCATAGGGCTGAAAAAAGCCATGCTGTCCTCGCCAGTTTATACCAATAAACTGAGCTACGACGACTTAATCAACGCCGAATCAGCGCTAGGACGGACGTTGTTTGGACCGATTCCGGCGGGGCATAAACGAGAGTTTTTTGCGGCTAAGAAAAATGTCTGGATTTGGTACGAAAGCTGGACGGATGCCGCTGGGGCTGTGCAAGACATGATCGTGCGCTATGAGGTGCGACCAACAGGGGTGTATAAGAGAGCCGGTAAGGGCAGTTATCAGAGAATTGAGGGGGAGGAATTGAATAATTTTCGACGGGCAGCGCATTCGTATTTGACGCTTGTCAAAACAAAACTCTATTGCTAAAATAGAGTTATGGATAATTTAGCAGCTACACCCAAGAAAAAAACCAAAAACCCAGAGAAGAAAAAGAAAATCATCTCTATTGTGGTGCTAGTAATAGGATTAATTGTGCTGGCGGTAGGGGTGGCAATGCTAGTGATTAATTCGATCAAAATGAGTAGGGCGGCCGATGGGGATTATCTGGTATCGGCGGGGGAGTGGGTGCTAGAAGGAGAAGAAGGGGTGATTTGGGATTTTACTGAGATAGGCAAGGGTGAATTGACCACTAATGACCATTTGAATGATTATGATTTTATCTGGGCGATTGAGGATGGGAAGCTTCTGATGGAGACGAATTGGCTGTATGAGTTAGAAAATGAATATGAATATTCTCTAGACCAGGGGGCGGGAGTGTTGACTTTGACGGCGGATGACGTCACTTATCAGTTTACGGCACAGTAAAAATATGTTATAATATGGGCTATGATTTATTTGGACTTTGCGGCGGCGACGCCAGTCAACGATAAAGCCTTAAAAGCGATGGGGCCGTATTTTGCTGAAGAGTTTTTTAATCCGTCGAGTCCGTATTTGCCGGCTAAAAAAGTGGCGGCTGAGTATGAGTCAGCTAAGGCTGTGATTGCTCGCGCTATCGGTGCCAAGGCGACCGACCTCGTCATCACTGCCGGAGCGACTGAGGCGAATAATTTGGCGTTTACAGCTTTAAGTTTAGGGGAGGCTGAGCCTACTTTTAAAATTCTATATCTGGAGACGGAACATGATTCGGTTCGTAGGGTCGCTGAGCAGTGTGGCGGGGTGGCGATTCAGGTGCTGCCGAGTGGGTTGATTGATCTTGAGGATTTGAAGGGTAAAATTACAGATGGGACGGAGCTGATTTCGGTGTCACTAGTCAATAATGAGCTAGGGACGATTCAGCCGCTGGCGGAGGTGGCGAAGATTGTGCGCGAGATAAGGTTGGACCGGATGCGGAGAGGTGTAAAACGACAGTTATTATTACATTCGGATGCTTCGCAGGCGCTGAATTTGCTGGATGTGAACGTGGCGCGGTTAGGGGTAGATTTGATGACTTTGAATTCGGCGAAAATTTATGGCCCGAAGGGGGTGGGGGCGTTATATGTGTCGCATGAGGCCAAGTTGCGACCTCTAGTGGCTGGGGGTGGGCAAGAACAGGGGCTGCGCTCTGGGACGGAAAATGTACCTGGGGTGATTGGGTTTGCGACGGTCGTAGCCGAAGCCAAGAAACACGTCAAGAATAATCGAGCCAAATATCGCGAATTAAGGCGGATTTTATTAGATGAATTACAGGGGTATGAGCTGATTAATAAAAAGCATACGCTTGACAATTTTGTAATTTTGTGCTATAATGGATTGGATGCGGAACGATTAGTGTTTCTTCTTGAAGACAAGGGGGTATATGTGGCAACAGGGGCGGCGTGTGCGGCTTCTAAAGGGGTGCGGTCACATGTGTTAAAAGCAATTGGGCTGTCTGATTCTGAAATTGCTGGGTCTCTGAGACTGTCTCTGGGCGAACTGAATGATGCCGAGCAAATGCATGAAGCTGCGCGGATTATCAACGAAGTGGTTTTGGCAGAAAGGGCTAGAATTAATGGCTAAAACGGTATATGTCGGGATGAGCGGGGGGGTGGATTCGAGTGTGGCGGCGATGCTTTTGGTGGAACAGGGATATAAAGTGGTGGGGGTGTATATGAAAAACTGGTCGGAAGACCTGCCTGGCATGAAATGCCCTTGGGCGGAAGACCTCGCCGATGCCAAGCGGGTGGCGGTGAAGCTCCGGATTGATTTCGAGGTCTGGGATTTTGAAAAAGAATACCGCGAAAAGGTAGTGGAATATATGCTTTCGGAATTTAAGGCTGGCAACACACCAAATCCTGATATTATGTGTAATCAAGAGATCAAGTTTAAGTTATTTTATGAGAAAGCAATGAAACGGGGGGCTGATTTTATTGCCACTGGACATTATGCGAGAACCGGACAATTCGAATGCGTTCTCTCGGGGACGGGTCCCTCGCGCCCGTCTTCACGGGGCTCGGGCCCTCACACCTTGGCAGCAGCCTCCGGACTGCCCCGAGAGAAGCATTCGCAATTGTCCCAAACTCGATTAATGCGAGCAGTGGACGAAAATAAGGATCAGACGTATTTTCTTTACCGAATTTCTGAGAAAGCGCTGGCGCGGACGCTTTTTCCGATTGGGGAGATGACGAAACCGGAGGTGAAGAAGTTGGCGGAGAAACATGGGCTACATAACGCTTACAAGAAAGAGTCGATGGGGGTGTGCTTTGTGGGAGAGGTGGGGATGAAGGATTTTTTGAAAAAATATATTGATGTTCAGCCCGGGGAGATTCGGGAGATTGAGAGTGAAAATGTTTTGGGGTATCATGAAGGGGCGGTGTTTTATACGATTGGGCAGAGGCATGGGTTGTATCTTAGTGGTGAAAAGGGTGCTGTGAATGACGGAATGCCATATTATGTCGTTAAGAAAGACCTTAAAAACAACATTGTGTATGTATCGAAAAACCTAAATGATGAGCATCTATGGACCGATAAGCTACAATTAAAAGATATAGTATTAAGGCAATCCGAATATATCCTCTCGGGGACGGGTCCCTCGCGCCTGTCTTCACAGGGCTCGGGCCCTCACACCTCGGCAGCAGCCTCCGGACTGCCCCGAGAGGAATATTCGCGATTGCCTTCTATCCTTGTTCGCCTGAGGCATCGGGCGCCGTTAGTTCCGGCGGAGTTTGACGGAGAGACGCTGTATTTTGAGCATAAAATTAGGCGCCCTGCGAGTGGGCAGAGCGCGGTGATTTATGACGATGGAATCTGCCTGGGTGGCGGAATAATCATCTAGGCCATCATCATTGCAGCATTAGCGCAAAGCAATACGCCGGCGATAATAGCCATGGCGGTAACGATGTAGATGTGCATCTTTTCCTGGCTGGAAACGCACTTCTTTTTGCAGGTGCGGGTGTTAGCCCGAGAGCCAGTCTTGCGCTGAGTGCTGGCCTTCTTGGTCTTGGTTGCGGTTTTCTTTTTTGCTTGTGCCATAATAATTCCTTTATATTATTCTTAAGGTTATTTTAGCACACTATTTTAAAAATGCAAGCAAATTCTGATTAGCAATTTGTTTACTATTCCTGAGACGCCTGCGTCCGCAAAAAGTAAAAGCCTAAAGGCCTTGACTTTTTGCTGGGACTCCGGGAAACTGTCTCAGAAACAGTAAACAAATTGCTTTAATAATATTTAGATACCTGTTATAATAGAGGAATGGATGCAAATGAGATCAGGAAAAAGTTCTTAGAATTTCAAGAAAAACGGGGGCACAAGGTGATTGCGCCGGCGCCACTGGTGTTGGAGGGTGACCCGACGACTTTGTTCACGGGGTCGGGGATGCAACCTTTATTGCCATATCTGTTAGGTGAGCCTCATCCTCTAGGGAAAAGGTTGTGTGATTCGCAGCCTTCGATGCGAATGCAAGATATTGACGACATCGGTGATCCCAGGCATACGACGGTGTTTGAAATGTTAGGAAATTGGTCGCTAGGGGATTATTTCAAAGAGGAGCAGATTAGAGGGTTTTTTGAATTTTTGACCGAGGTAGTGAGGCTAGACCCGAGCAAAATCTATGTCACCTGCTTCATTGGGAACGAAAAATACGGCATCCCTAAAGATACTGAGGCGGCAGAGATTTGGCAAAAAGTATTTGAGGAGGCGGGGATTGAGGCTAAAATTGCCGAAATTGGCACTGCATCTGAGGGCGATAAACGGGGAATTAAGCCGGGGGAGCGGATCTTCTTCTATGATGACCATGAAAACTGGTGGTCTAGGGGTGGTGGGTGTGAGTCTACCCCGATTGGTGACCCCTGTGGGCCAGATTCGGAAGTATTTTACGACTTTGGCGAAGATTTGCAAGACGTCGATAAATACGGGTTGGCCCATCCGGCTTCAGACGGGGCCAGATTTATGGAAATCGGCAATCAGGTGTTTATGCAATACCGGAGACTAGAAGATGGGTCATTTGAGGAGTTAGAGAAGAAAAATGTGGATTTTGGCGGAGGACTGGAGCGAATTGCGGCAGCGGCGATTGGGTCGTTTGATGTGTTTAAGATTTCCCTGATGAAGCCGATTATTGATAAGCTGGAAGAGATCTCAGGAAAAAAATATGAGAACAATACCGATGAAATGCGAGTAATTGCGGACCATATCAGGGGTGCGTATCTGTTGGCGGCTCAGGGGCTGGTGCCGTCCAATAAAACTCAGGGGTATGCGATGCGGAGGTTGCTCCGGCGGGCGATTTTGCGTGCATTAGATCTCGGGATTTCCGCTAATTTCTTGGCGGAAATTGTGCCGATTGTGGCCGAGATTTATCAAGATTTGCCGGGTTCGATTTTGACTCATCGAGAGAGTGCGCTCGAAACACTGCTAGCAGAGGAAAAAATGTTTCGTAAGACACTTAATCGAGGGCTGAAAGAGCTCAAAAAGATGGCGCGGGTCCTGTCCGAACCTATTTCTTCGGCATCCGGACTTGAATTTTCGAGCACGTCATACGCTGGGCCGCGGGCAGAACCGTCCCTTTGGGACGAACCTGTCCGGGCCGTCAGGAATATACGTGTCGAAAATTCAAATCATTTTACGATGCCGAGAGAAACAGGTTCGGCCACCCGCGCCCTGTCTGGATACGATTTGTTTAAGTTGCAGGATACTTATGGGTTTCCGCTGGAGTTGTCGGTGGAGGAGTGTTATAGAGAGGGGATTGAGTTGACGACAGATTATGTGAAAGAATTTGAAACGGCTTTGAAGGAACAGAGGGAGCGGAGTCAGACGGCTTCGAAGGGGATGTTTAAAGGTGGGCTGGAGGACCACGGTGAGCAGTCTATAAAATACCATACTGCTACGCATTTGCTGCTTGCGGCTTTGCAGAAGTTAGTTGCTCCTGATATTGTGCAAAAGGGGTCAAATATTACATCAGAGCGAGTGCGGTTTGATTTTAATTGTGATCACAAACTCACCCCTGAGGAAAAATCCGCCGTAGAGGCCCAGGTCAATGAATGGATTGAGGCAGATTTGCCCGTGGTGCATGATGAGTATGACAAAGCCTATGCGCGAGATGAGCTACACGCCCACGGGCAATTCTGGGATAAATACCCCGAAAAATTGACCGTCTATACGATTGGCGATTTTGAAAAACCGGTGTCACGCGAAGTTTGCGGTGGTCCCCATGTGGAGCATACTGGCGAAATTGGGCATTTTAAGATCAAAAAAGAGGAGTCGTCCTCGGCTGGGGTGCGGCGAATCAAAGCGGTAGTGGAATAGATTTAGTCTACTCAACTGTTGTAAAAATTACAACAGTTAATTTTGGAGGAGTTTGGCGATGCGGGCGCGGAGCTTGTTTTCGGGTGGGGCGCCGGCAAGAGTGTCTACGCCCACGCGCAACAGACCCAGCGCCGTAGCGTAAGAGTGGTCTAGGTTTGAAGTGAAATTATCTTTGATGATTAGATTTGGCAAATCGGTCACCTCTATTAAGTGAATTAACGGCCGGCGTGAAAAGGGTAGATTCTCATACCAATCAGAAATAGCCAAGGTTTCTTGCAATAGAGACAGTCCGGCTCCACCTCCGCAGAGTAAGATGTTGCGTGGCAAACTGCCAACGTTTTCAAACTCTTCAAGGGCTACCTCTACCCCTGTCAGCCAGACAGATAGATTGCGCGAAATGGCGGTTTCGACCTTGGATTTGATGCGGTCGTCTAATTTGCCGGTGTCATAGTCTAGTTTGTAATTTTCGGCAGTGTCAAAATCTACACCGAGGGCCTCGGCGATTTGATGTGTAAAACTGCGCCCGCCAATACCAAACATCTTGGTGCCCTCGACACCGCCGTCCTCAACTACGGCGATATCAGTAGTGCCACCCCCAATATCCATGACGATACCGGAGAAGTTAGATTCTAAATCGTCTCCTAGGCAGGCTCGGCAAACTGCAAACGGCTCTACCGCGACAGTTAATAAGTCTAAGTTGAGCTCGGCACAGACCTTTTCGATGGCGGCGACATGAATCAGGGGAGCAAAGGCGGTGTAAAACTGGATGACAATGTCTGAGCCTTTGAAACCGATTGGGTTGCTGATTTTATAGCCGTCAATGGTGAGTGAGACGATGGCGGAATTGATTAGTCGTACCTCGACATTTTCGTTGCCAGTCTCAAGAGCAACGGTTTTCTTGGCGACCTCGCCGGATTTTTGCTGAACTTTCTTGATGATTTGCTCCATTTCGGCATCGGTGATAGGCTTGTTGGGGTTTTTGCGGGAGTAATTGACTGTAGTGGTGTTGCCCTTGATCAACTCGCCGGCAATACCGACTACGGTGAGACCGGCACGCTCACCGGCTTGTTTTTCTACTTCTACCAAAGCCTCTTCGCAGACAGAAACTACGGCCGGAATATCGGCCACGGCACCGGCGTGCATATTGCCCTCAACCTGACGGGCTTTGCCAACGCCAAGAATTTCGAGATTGCCCTTCTTAGCGGGTCTAGCTAGGACCGCTTTGACAAATTCCGTACCAATATCTAGCGCCAAAATAGTGCTCATGGTTCAATTATAACACAAAATTTACCTGGCGGTAGCTCGTTTAATTCAAATGGTCCAAATTTAATGCGGTGGAGTTTTATGACTTTGTAGCCGAGAGCTGCAAAAGTCCGGCGGATTTGGCGATTGCGGCCCTCGGATAGCGTCACGATGTAACGATTCTGCTGAGCCGTCTCATTACGAACCACTGTGAATTTGCTGGGGCCGTCGTCGAGCAAGACGCCGAAATCGGAAATCATTTGCTGATGGAGGGGTTCTAGGGGTTTGCCGAGTTCGACCTCGTAGATTTTGTTTTTGCGGAATTTGGGGTGGGTCATTTGATAGGCAAAGTCACCGTCGTTGGTGAGGAGAATTAGGCCGGAACTATCTTTATCTAAGCGGCCAACGGTCTTGAGATGGTGATATTTGGCGGGAAGTAAATCATACAGTGTGGGGGCCTTACCCTGAGCGCGACGCGAACAGACATAGCCAACAGGCTTATTAAAAGCCA
Organism: Candidatus Saccharimonadota bacterium; assembly: GCA_017404795.1. GTDB lineage: Bacteria > Patescibacteriota > Saccharimonadia > Saccharimonadales > Saccharimonadaceae > Nanosyncoccus. Next base: position 29,415 of record JAFRBR010000010.1, read on the forward strand.
AATACAGATATTCGGCTTGGTGAGGAACGATTTTATTGTTATAAAATATCTTTGACTTACTGTCAATTTTATTTCCTAATATAGCTGTTTGGCCGTCGACAGTAATCTTGCCGGCGGTAATTAGATCATCGGCTTCACGCCGAGAAACGCCAAGGCGCTCAGCTAAGAATTTATTGAGCCGGACTGGTCGGTTGTCCATTTTGGGGCTCGGTTGGTTGTGGAGCGGGGATAGGTGCGGAGGCTGGGGTCGGTTCAGGAGTGGGAACTGGAGTAGGAGCGGGTTGCGGAGCTGGTTCGGGCGCTGGTTCTGAAGTTGATTCAGGAGCGGGGGCCGGAGCTGGAGCAGGAGATGGTGCTGAAGCTGGGGGCGTGGTTGGAGCAGGGGCCGGAGCTGACTCTGGAGCTGGGCTAGCTGTGGGCTTGTCGCCTAGTACTTCGTGAATGGTGTTGACGACATCCTCGATGCCTACTTGGGATTTTACTAAATAGCGGTCGGCGCCGAGGCGTTCACCACGCTGGCGCTGATCCTCGGCTGAGAGAGCGGTCATCATCACGACTTTAATACCGGCGGTCTCGGGGGTTGAGCGCAGGATGTCCAACATATCAAAACCGGAAATTTTGGGCATCATGACGTCTGATAAGATGAGGTCGGGTTTTTCGCGCACGGCCATAGCCAGGGCTTCCTCGCCATCACCGGCCGAAACTACATCATAGCCCTCGGCGGTAATGCGGATACTGTAGATTTCACGAAGCGATGCATCGTCTTCGACTACCATTATTTTACTCATGTTCTTCCTCCGTTTAAGTTAATATCAATTTGAGTGGGCTTAGGTGAAGAGATAGGCTCGGGCGGTGAAGTTTGGATGGGGGCAGCAGCGGGGACTACTACTGGTGCAACGGGTTGCGGAACTGGCGCTGCGACTGGCTGAGGGGCCACGGCGGGTTGAGCCATGGCGGGTTGAGCTACCGCAGGTTGAGCCGCGGGAGCAGCTGGCGCCGCAGGCTGAGCCGCGGGAGCTGCTGGTACTGCGGGAACAACTGGCACTGTAGGTTGAGCCGCGGGAGCTGCTGGTGCTGCGGGCGCTGCTGGCGCCTGCAAGGATTGATTTCGTACAGCAATCATGCGTTTTTCGTATTCATCTTGGGTCAAGCGAGGCAAAGAAACATAAAAAGTAGAGCCTTCGCCAAAGGCAGATTCGGCCCATACTTTGCCGCCCATAGCTTCGACGCGCTGTTTGACCAAATACAAACCCAGACCAGTACCACCGATGGTACGAGTATCAGAGTTGTCGGCGCGATAGAATTTTTGAAAAATATGGCTGATGTCATCAGAAGAAATGCCGATGCCGGTATCGGTAACGTTGATAAGAACTCGGTCGCCATCGCCCCGCACATTAACGTAGACTGAGCCGCCGTCTGGAGTGTATTTGAGAGCATTGTCGATAAGGTTGTCCATAATTTCGCGCATAAAATCAACATCTACAGAGCTATAAACCACTTGGTCAAGCCGACGACTTTCGCCAAAAGACAAATTTTGACCTGTGCCAAAGCTAAAATTGACTTTGGCCTCGCGAGCGCGCGGAGCATGATCGTTGGTAATAGATTGAATAAGGGAATTCATCTCTACTGGTTGGAAATGAGGTCGAATCCGGCCATCATCTAGTTTGGTAGCGTCTAGCAAATCTTGAAATAGTTTGCCAAGGTGCTTGGAAGCAGCTTGAGCGGCGGTCAGATAACCACGAGCCCGCTCGTCTACTGAGGCGGTCTGAGGATTGAGGGCAAGAGATAAATAGCCGTCAATCGTGGCGACTGGGGTACGCATTTCGTGTGAGGCGGTAGAAATAAACTCGGCTTGCTCGCCTTCTTCTTCGAGTTCTTTGGCGATGTTGCGAAAAGTGATGATGCGATTGCTATTTAAACCCTCAGATGGCAAGACCGAAATAGCCACCGGGACTCGTTTGTCGGACTGGCCGACAAATAGACTGGCCTGAAAAGACTCTAAAGGCTGATTGGTACGCATGGCTTGGATAAGCGGGTTTTCGGCTTCGGAAAGCTCGCGACCTTCCTTAGATTCAATTCTAAGAACCAAGCCATAATCTAGACCGATGGCCTTATCAGGTGAATTAAGGCCGGCCATACTGGCTCCAGCTGGATTGATGAATTGAATAACGCCAGATTTGTCAGTAATAACTACGCCATCGTGGATGCTTTTGAGGGCCATTTCAGCTAAGGCCGACTGATTATTAGCGGAGTCAACAGGGGTAGTGATGCGTTTGAATAATTTCATCTATATATATTTTAACACAAGCATTAAAAAATGTGATAAAATTTATGTATGAACAAAGATGTGATTTATATTGAACCCGAGGATGATATCACTGATATCATCGCTAAAATCGAAAAGTCAAAAGAAAAAATCGTCGCTCTGGTCCCGCCTAAGAAAGCTGGCGTGTTTCGGAGCATCGTAAATATCAAATTAATCGCCAAAGCTGGTGCTGCGGCCGAGAAAAGTGTGGTATTGGTGACGGTAGACCCGTCTATTACTAAATTGGCGGCTGCGACCAAACTGCCGGTAGCCAAAAATTTACAGTCTGCGCCATCGGTTCCAGAGGTAGAAGTAGAGGGAGCAGCGGGAGAGCAGACGATTGAAGACGTCGCCGAGCCAGAGGATGAAGACGAAGAAGAAAAAGAGGCCGAGGAAGAGGTCGAGGAAGCCGTAGAAGAGTCAGATGAGGAGGCGGATGAAGAGGAAGAAGAAGAGGAAGAGACCGATGAGAAGCCGAAGCCAGCCAAGAAAACTAGAAAAGAGCACAAAGGGACTAAGTCCAAAGGCAGCAAATTCTTAAACTGGATTAAGGCTCATAAGAAAACTACGATTTTCTTGGGGGTTTTCCTGCTAGGGGTGATTGGATTTTTGATTTGGGCCTTTGGATTTGCGCCAGCGGTAGATATTTCGGTGGCGATTAAGGCTGAATCGAAGAATTTTTCAGAGGGAATTACCTTTACCGACCAATTGTCTAGCGAGGATGCCAAGGAGGGCAAATTCTATCTAGAGCAGAAGAAGATTGAAAACGCTCAAGAGGTGAATTTTGAGGCCACTGGTGAGAAAAACCAAGGCGACAAAGCCACCGGCGACGTTGTGATTTATGGCTATTTTGACGCTAAAGGGGTGATTGCGGTGAATGCCGGATCGGTGTTTACGGTAAATAATCTATCGTTTGTGTCGAATAGCGATGCTTCGCTGGTCTGGGATGGCAAACCAAGCAGTTGCGAAAATTCCAATGACGAGGTGACAGATGGGCATTTTCAGTGTCTGATTTCGGGTCGCGTGGCGGTCACGGCAATGAATGGAGGCTCTAACTATAATATCCCGGCTACGCCCTCAGGGTGGAGCACTACGGCTAATATCCGAGTTTATTCGGACAAAGCGATGGTGGGCGGGACGGATAAGATCATAACCGTAGTCCAACAATCTGATATTGAGAAGGCCAAGGGAGAACTGACCACTGCCAAAGAGGAAGAAAATAAGAAAAAACTATATGATTCGATTGACCAAGATGAATACTACATCATTGATTCGAGTTTTGAGCAGTCCACCTCTAATGCTGAAGCTACTCCAGCGGCTGACCAAGAGGTGACTGAGGGGCAGAAACCGGTATTAAAGGCCACCACTACGGCCACGGTGTATGTGGTAAATAAGAACAAGATGCAAGAGTTCATCCGTGCTAAGGCCGATCTAGAGGACGATCAGAAGGTTTACGAAGTTAAAGATATCTATGTGGAGAATTTCACTGATAATGGGGCAAATAGCACCGCCAAACTGAAAGCGCAATACTACATCGGACCCAAAATCACAGAAACAGAGGTGGTAGACAAAGTCAAGGGCAAAGGCCTAGGGGACGCTCAGCGTGAAATCAGGGATATCTACGGCGTATCTGATGTGGGGATTGACACTTCTTATCCATGGGTAATGACGGTACCTGGAGACTCTAATAAGGTGACGGTCTCATTTGAGGTGAAAGATCAAGACGGCAAAGAGGTGAAGGAACAGAGTGACGAGGAAAAGGACGATTCTGGCGATAAGCAAGAGCAGACTGAGGACACCTCTGATACCAAAGACAAGGCTAAAGAGGATAAATAGGTTTAGATGCGGATAATTGGGTTGGATATTGGCGAAAAACGCATTGGCGTGGCCAAGGCGGACTCTAGCACCCGGATTGCGGTACCGGTAGGGTTTTTGGAGGTAGATGGCTCAGAATGGCAGGAAATCGCCCGAATTGCTAATTTACAGGGGTCTGAGTTCTTTGTGTTGGGCTTACCTAGGAGTAATGAAGGGGCGGAAACCCAACAATCTCTATATGTGCGAAATTTTGCCAAGGCGCTGGTGAGCAAGATGCCAGGGGCGAAAGTACGATTTCAAGATGAATCTTTGACTTCGGTGATGGCTGAAGAGCGTCTGAAGGCCAGGGGTAAGGCTTATGAGAAGGGCGATATCGATGCTGAAGCCGCCGCGATTATTTTGCAGGATTTTATGGAAAGCTTCAGTTCTTCGGAGTCATTTTCTTCGGACACGCTTCGCTCGCGCCCGTCTTCACGGGGCTCGCTCGCTATAATCGCTCCAGCCGTCGCTCCAATGTCCTCAGAAAAGACTCCCGAAGAACTGAAAACGATTAAAAACCTAGCCAAAAAGGAGGCGGATAAGGTAAAATTAAACACTAAGAAAGCGAAACATCAGATGAAAACAGCAACAAAATTGATTTCAGGGGTGGCGATTGTGGTGATTTTGGCATTAACCGCGACTGGGGTGGCCTTGATTATTAGAGAACAGCGTTATAGAGAATATCAGGAGTGGTTTGCCGAGCAAGAAGCCCAGATGGAGGCGGAGGTTTTTACTTTTACTGTCCGTCCAGGGGAGACGATTTACGACGTGGAGCAGAATTTGGTAGCGGTGGGCTATAATGCTACAGAGGTCAAACAGGCGCTTGGCGCTAGTTATGATTTTAGTTTTTTAAGGGGTAGGCCGGCCGATGCGACTCTAGAGGGGTATTTATACGGAGAAACGCATGAATTTTATAAAGATACTCCGGTCAAAGAGGTGATTGAGACTTATCTCAAGGGAATGGAGCAGGTGATAAACGATAATAACCTAGAGGCGCGCTACCAAGAACAGGGGTTGTCGCTGTATGAGGGGATTACACTGGCCTCGATCATCCAAAAAGAGGCCAAAACTGAGGATATGCCGACGGTAGCGCAGGTGTTTTTGACTCGGTTAGAAAATGGGATGCTGTTGGGGAGTGATGTAACGGTGTCATACGCATTAGATACGATAGACCCCTATCGGCAAATTTACGGGGATAATTTTGCGGCGGTAGAGGTGGATTCGTGCTATAATACTCGGCGTTACGGGGGTCTACCCTGTGGGCCCATCTCTAATCCGGGGCTTTCGGCTCTCCTAGCGGTGGCGGAGCCGAGTGATACTGCTTACCTTTACTTCTTGACAGGAGACGATGGTTTGATGTATTATAGTTATACAGAGGCCGAGCATCTCCAGAATGCGGCTGTCCATTGTCAGGCTCTCTGCACAGTTTCATTATGAGTAAGCGCAAGAAATTTAATCTGAAAAAATTTGAAGGGGTATTGCCGTATGCAGCGGTAGGGATTTTGACGCTTGGCGTAGTAGCCTTGGGCTCTATTGATAAGCAAAATGCCGACGTCAACCTTAGTTTGGAGACTTTTGTGGCTAACGGATACGATGTGTCGGTGGATCAGATGAGCGAGCTATACGTGGTGGCGGATTTGTCGGACGCTTTGGGGCTGGCTTCGGCTTCGGATGTGGCTTCTAATTATGTAATAACTACCACGATGTATGATTCGGGGCAAACGGCGGTCGGCAAGCTCGAAAAACCTGCCCTAACCAGTGTAGATGCTTCTAGGGGTGTGGTTGAGCGCACCTTAAACGAGGGGGAGACTTTGGACACCTTGGCGGCCGAATATGGGGTCAGCGTCGACCAAATTCGTTGGTCTAACGGGCTCAAAACCGCTGATGTGGCCCCAGGGACAGTGCTATACATCCCGAGCTCTCCAGGGATTGTTTATATGGTCAAGGCTGGTGACACACTAGAGTCAATTGTCGCCAAATACGGTTCTAGTGCCTCGGAGATCATTGCAATGAACGATTTGGAGGCTTCGGGGCTGGTAGAGGGAACACGAATTGTAATCCGAAACGGGACTTTGCCCGAAACCGAGCGGCCTGAATACGTGGCGCCGACTAGGACTTATACGGCTACTACTTATGCTTATACCTACCTCGGTAATACTTCGGAGCGGCAAAATATTCAGGTAGTGGGGTATTATAGTATTGGTGGTGGCCAGTGTGTAGACTGGGCTCTATATATGCGGCCGGATTTGCAGCCGTATGCGATGACTCTCGGCAACGCCAACCACTGGGCGTATGGCGCCGCGTCGGTTGGGCGCGTGGTCAACCGCACACCAGCACCAGGGGCGATTTTCCAGACTTCTTCGGGTTGGTATGGGCATGTGGGATATGTGGAAAGTGTCAATGGTGACGGGTCAATCGTAGTGACCGAGATGAACTATGGGATTCCATATCGAGTGATTCGGTCGACTATTCCGGCTTCGGCAGTGGGGAACTTTAATTATATTCATTAGAGACTGGTCGTTGTGGCCGATATGTTATTGTTGTAATTTTTACAACATTAGCGGATTTTGGTGGGTGGGGGAATATGGTATAATATGAATATGTTTGTAGATACGGCAAAAGTGAGTTTGAAGGCAGGCAAAGGCGGCGATGGGGCCGTTTCCTTTCGGCATGAGATTTATATTCCTAAGGGCGGGCCAGATGGTGGCGACGGGGGCCGAGGCGGGAATATCGTGTTTAAGGCCGACCGAAATACTAATACTCTGGTAGACTTTCGTTTTACGCCGATACTGACTGCTGAAAACGGCAAAAATGGTGCTGGGCAGCGCGCCGCGGGCCGGAGCGGGCGAGATTTGGTGGTGGAAGTGCCCGTGGGGACTTGCGTATATCGTGTTGACGACGAGTATTCTCACGCTTTGATTGCAGACTTGACAGAGGACGGGCAGACGGCCATCATCGCCCATGGCGGCGCGGGCGGGTACGGCAATGCGCATTTTAAGAGTTCGACTCGGCAGACGCCGCGAGTGGCTGAGGTGGGTGAGCCAGGGGAGGAGTTTGAGGCAGAATTAGAGCTCAAGTCGATGGCCGATGTAGGTCTAGTGGGGCTGCCGAATGCAGGGAAATCTACTTTTTTGTCAGTTGTATCTAATGCGCGGCCAGAGATTGCCGATTATCCGTTTACCACTATTACACCGAACCTCGGTGTGGCCACGATTGACGGGCAAGATTTGTTGATTGCCGATATTCCGGGGCTGATTGAGGGGGCAGCTGAAGGGAAGGGGCTAGGGCACGATTTCTTGCGGCATGTGGACCGGACGGCGGTTTTGCTGCATTTGGTAGATGTGTATAATGGTGATGCGGGCGAGGCTTATGCGACAATTCGGGGGGAACTAGCTAAGTATTCTGATTTGGCTGAGCGGCCAGAAGTGGTAGCCTTGACCAAATGTGAGGGAGTAGATGAGGAAATCATCAAAATGCAGATGGCTTCGATTTTGGCTCAGAATCCTGAAGCGCAAGTTTTTGCAATTTCTAGCGCCGCGCACCAAGGGGTCAAGGAGCTACTGAGAGAGCTTTCAGCGCGGGTGGCGGAAAATGCCTTTTTCACGGACGTTTCCCGATTTTCGAGTCCCGAGACGTATATTCCTGACGGCGCCGAGAAAGCTGCCCGAAGGGCAGACTTTCCCGGACGCCCAGTGTATGACGTCGAGGGCGAGAAA
>JAFRBR010000011.1 GCA_017404795.1 Candidatus Saccharimonadota bacterium
AGCGACATTACCGCCAACCCTCAAAACTCTGTCTGTCCCGCTGGCTGGCGTCTACCTACAGCTTCTAGTGCTGGTAGCTCCACTGCTGGCTCTACTAACGAATTTATGCGGCTAAACTATATCTACAACAATGGCTCTACGAATAGTAAGGCTATGGAAGGCTCGCCGTTGTTCTTTGTTCGCGGCGGCAGCGTTTCTAGTAGTTTACTTAGCAGTTCGGGTCATTACGGTGGATACTGGTCTAGCACAGTTAGTGACTATTACTATCCCTATAGCCTATACTTCGGAAATTCTTTTTTGTACAATAACAATAGTAATAACGGCAACGGCTATGGCTACAGCGGTAGACTAGTCCGTTGTGTGGCTCGCTAGAGGTAGTAGTTTCGGTTTTTCCAGCGTCAATAACCCGAACTGTCCTCAACAAAAACCCCACCATCACGGTGGGGCCTTTGCTACAATTAACTAACCTATTATTATTTATGCTAATTCTACGGTTGCACCGGCTTCTTCGAGCGATTTCTTCATCGCCTCAGCCTCGTCTTTAGGCACCTTCTCCTTGACGGTAGCAGGCGCGCCATCTACAATAGCCTTAGCCTCACCGAGGCCAAGCCCAGTAGCTTCCTTTACGGCCTTGATCACAGCGATCTTCTGTGCGCCGGCATCTTTCAAGACTACATCGTATTCAGACTTGCCTTCATCAGCGGCAGCCTCTGCACCAGCAGCTGGCCCAGCAGTCACAGCCACGGCGGCAGCGGCCGGCTCAATGCCGTACTCGTCCTTCAGGACATTCTTTAATTCGTTTACTTCGAGCACAGTCAATTTGACTAGCTCTTCAGCTAATTTCTTAATATCTGTTGCCATAATTATTAATCCTTTCAATTATAGTAATTGGTTGCTATTTTGCGTGGGCTTCTAGCCCAGACACAATCCCAGACAGTCCACCAGAAAGCCCAGAAATACTGTCGGTAACCGGTGATAAGAGCTGAGCCACCACCTGAGCGATCAGTTCGTTCTTGGTCGGTAGAGCCGCCAGGGCCTTAACCTCGTCCTCAGATAGGTTCGCTCCTAGATCAGAGAATCCACCTACTAGATTGAGGGCGTTATGCTTCTTGGCAAATTCGGCCAGCACCTTAGCCGGTGCTACCTCGTCCTCGTCCGACACCGCATACAACAACTGACCAGTCAGACCAGTCGTATCGGTATCCTTATAGACGGCAATTTGCCCCATCGCGACGCGAACCAAGCGGTTCTTAACCACCTTAATCTTAACCCCCGCTTCACGCGCGGCCTTTCTCAGCTCCTGCAACTCTGCCACGGTCAAGCCTTGATATTTGGCATAGACCGTAGTCTTTGCGCCAGACAAAAGCTCCGTCAAATCAGCAACCAATGTGTTCTTTTTTTGCTTACTAATTGCCATAAAAAGTCCTTTGGTTATAGTTGATAATATTGGTTAGCTAATTGTTAAACAGCGTCACCAAACAAAATTGTAAGAATTTCCTCGACGACATAATTAAGGATCACTCCCGTCGTTGTCTTTGGTAACTATCTCTATTATATCACGAGATACGCTTAGTTGTCAAGAATTGGAACACTCCACCTATCGCAGTAATCCCCAAAATCATCGGCCAGTAATAAGTCTCAAAACTAATATCCGGGACCAGCTTCATTAGCGCCAGCGTAATCGCATAAGCTCCCACCGCAGAGGTAGCAATAATCGTGGCCGGCTTCATCAGCATCACCGCCGCCCCAGCTACAATCACCCCCACTACTGCCGCTATGGCCAAGGTCTGCATATCAGTCCCAAAGTATTGCACCGCCAGTAGCATCACTAGCACAAAACAAATCCCACCCACGCAGAGCTTTTCGATCGAAAACCCCATCAGCGCCAGCAATAGCCCCCCAGCAATCGGCAACAAATTCTGATACAGCTCGCTGACTGCTATCTCAGGCACTAAGTTATTAATTTGCGGCATTAAATAGCTCATGCCTAGATACCCCAGCATAAACCAAACGATAAAAAACGCTATCTTCTTTAGCCGGTACCCAAATAGCAGCACCGCCAACCCCACCCCCAACATAATAATCAGCTCCGGAGTCTGAAAATTCTCAATCATTTCCATAAGCACATTATATCACAGAAAAAGACAAAAAATATACTTTTGGGGCAGTCCGGAGGCCGCTGCCGAGGTGTGAGGGCGCGAGCCCCGTGAAGACGGGCGCGAGCGACCCGTCCCCAAAAGTATATTTTTGTCTTTCTACTAGTTATACAAGTTCTCAACCTGGATTGAGGGTCCCATCGAAGTCGTTATATAAACCGATTTCACGAATGAGCCTTTGAGCGAAGCTGGCTTCTGCACCTTCAATGAATCAAAGAATGCCTCAGCATTCGCCAGCAGCTTATCTACCCCAAACGAAACTTTACCAATCCCGATATGCACAATTGCTTGTTTGTCTACTCGATATTCTACCTTACCCGCTTTGGCTTCTTTAACTGCCTTTTCGACATCATTAGTTACGGTGCCAGCCTTAGGGTTCGGCATTAGTCCCCGCGGTCCGAGCAAACGAGCATATTTACCGAGTTTAGGCATATATTGTGGTGTAGAAATCAACACATCAAAGTCAATCGTGCCCTTTTCTAGTCGTTTCAAAAATTCCTCGTCTTCTGCAATGTCAGCCCCCGCCGTCTTGGCTGCCTTGCAGACATAGAGAGGCGCAAATACCGCTACCCGCACAGTCTTACCACTACCGCTAGGCAGTACCAGGGTGGTTCGGATGTTCTGATCCGCCTGGCGCGGGTCTACGCCTAGCCGAGTGTGTACCTCTACTGAGGCATCAAACTTTACCGGGCTGGTCTTGGCCGCAAGTTCCAAGGCCTCCTTCAAACCATAAACCTTAGTCTTATCAATCAATTTGGCCATTTCTTGGTATTTCTTGCCTCGACGCTCTAATTTAGAACGAGTAATCGGTGCAGCACCTTTAGGCTTATTGGCGGCTTCAGCTTCTTTTGCTGCCCGCTCTTTTTTGCGCTCCTGGCGCTCTTCTTCAGCCTTGACTTCCTCTATATGCTTCTTAGATTTCTTACCAGATTTGGCAAACTTCTCCGGCTCTTCTATAGTAGCTTTCTCGGCTACATTTTCGATAATTTCCTTATTTTCGGTTTCCTCGACCATAAAATTCCTTTCGTGGTATTATCGGGTTTCCCCTCCCATCTTAAATAATAATATATATATTATATCAAATTTGACCCGACGGGTCAAATTTGTTTAATTCAAAAATCGCCAGGGAATTCATTTCTCTGGCGATTTTCTAACTAGTTTCTTTTGCTAAACTTTTCTTTGCCCAAAGAAAAGTTTAAGCGTCTTCAACCGTCACACCCATCGATCGCGCGGTCCCGGCGATAATCTTAATCGCCCCCTCGATATCGACAGCATTTAGTTGATCCATCTTTTTCTCGGCAATTTCTTGCAATTGTGCCTTGGTGATCTTGCCTACTTTATCGGTATTAGGCTTACCAGAGCCTTTTTGGATTTTAATCGCTTCGCGAATCAAATCATCCACCGGCTGCCCCAATGACTTCCAATCAAACGAACGGTCGTCAAACACCCGAATATGGACAATTACGTCCTTACCCATCAAATCCTTGGTGGCTTCATTAAACGGATTGATAAAATCCATCATATTCAGTCCCCACTGACCGAGAGTCGACCCAACTGGTGGTCCAGCCGTGGCTCGCCCCGCCGGTATCCGAAGCTTCAAATTACCAATTACCTTTTTTTCTGCCATAAAAATCCCTTTCTAGTGCGTAACACTATAATTATATCATAATTGTTTTACTTGTAAAGCGTCAAGTTCTACCGGAGTTTCTCGGCCAAACATCGATACCATCACCTTAATTTTGCCCTTAGCGGCATCAATTTCGGAAATCGAGCCATCAAAGCCCTTAAACGGCCCATCAGTAATCGACACCACCTCGCCTACTTCATACTTCACTGAGAACTTAGGATCTTCCACACCCATCCGCTTCTTAATCTTCTTAATTTCCTTTTCCGATACTGGTGTTGGCTGGGTACCAGTTCCCACAAACCCAGTCACCCCTGGAGTATTACGAATAATATACCAAGTCTCATCCGACAATTTCATGTCCACTAGCACGTAATTTTGTAAAATCTTCCGGTCCACGATCTTACGCTTGCCGTTTTTAATCTCAATTTGTTTTTCTTTGGGTACAATTGCTTCAAAAATCTTCCCAGACATCTCAACCGACCCTACCCGCTGATTAATCGAATCAGCCACCTTGTCCTCATATCCGCTGTAGGTCGAAATCGCGTACCACGCCCGGGTGCTATCATATCTGTTTACTGCCATAAAAATCCTTTCCTATATTTAATTATTACCTAATATTAATCCAAATAACCACGAGAAGAACAGGTCAAGTAGTAAAATAATCACCATAAAGAGGGCCGAATAAACCACTACCGCCAGCACCATTTTCCAAGTGGTCTTGCGATTGGGCCACCGCACTTGGCGAAGCTCCATCCACGAATCGCGAATGTATCGCCAAAGATAAACAAAAGGCGCAATCAAGAAAAACGGCTTTTTCTCGGACTTTTTGCCCGGCTCAACCGTAGAAATCTTTTTTTCGTCGGCTTTGGCTTTCTCGCGTTTGGTTTTCTCAGTCTTTTTGTCTTTTACGACCACCTTTTTTCGAGTAATCGCCGGCGTATCCGATGTGTCCTCTTTCTTGCTAGGCCCATCCGACGCCTTGATTCTTGTGATTTTTGCCATTTTACTCCTCTTTTAGTATCAAAAAAGTCTGATACCAGACTATGTCAAGTATATCACACAGGAAATAGATAGTCAAGATAATCTTGCATCATCCGCGCACCCGAAATCACCGGCAAAAACTCCTTTAATTGCTCGCGCATAGTATATTCTAAGTCAAAATCACTATCCCAGATAGCAGCCGCTTCTTCCATTCTCTGATAAAGCATATCCACTTCCTCACCTTCGTCCTTGCCCGATACATTAAGGTAGGCATTCATCGAGCCATCCGCTACCCCACCATCGTGAGTCGAAATCATCACATTGAGATTGGCCACATCTTTCATCCAAGAAGTCCCACAAGCCTCTAGCCCCACAATCGGCACATTAACCGTAATATTGCACCCCGCCGACAGCGCCAAGGCCATCTCCTCGTCATAATCCGAAATATAGTGCACGTGCCCACGCAAATAGTCGTCCCTGTCTACTATTTCCAGCATTTTTCTCAATTTTTCTTGCATTGTTTGGTCTCCAGCGTGCACCCGCCCCGCCATAATATAATGCGCCCCGTGGCTTTCTAGAATATTTCTCAGCCGCCCCGGGTCATGAAAGGCTAGTTCTGGCCGTTTATAATCTGCAAATCGTCGTCTAAAATCATAAATCAGCTCATCTTCTCCAAATTTCAAAATTTTCCCATTCTGGTCCGGCCGTTTTTTCAAAATCTCATTTAACAGTCTCCGCCCCTGTTTCTTAAACTCTCGTATTTTTTCCGCCGTGAATAACTCCAGATTTTCCACATAATTCACGGTCGGATAGCCCTTAGCATCGATGATTTCCGAATTTTCCATAAATTTCAAAATTTCCGGCAGTACCCAATAATCCATGTCGATCCCATTAGTCACCGCTTTGAATTTGACTTTGTTGCCAGCAATATCTCGGTAATTGGCAATTCTGGCGTGGAGTTTAGACACTCCAGAGCGCATCTCGGCAATTTCAATGGTCACCGACGAAAGTTTAATCCGGTTATCAGTAAACTTATCGCTCAGCCATTTTTTCACCGCCAATGATTTGATATTCGGAAACACATAGCGCTCAAATTGCTCGTGCGTAAACTCCGCCTCAGCCGCCTGGACCAAAGTATGATTTGTATATAGAGTATGCTTGCGGGTATAGACCACCGCTTCATAAAAATCCATTCCATTACTCGCCAACTCATCCAGCCGTGCCAGTGCCGCAAAGAAAGTCGCTACTTCGTTTAATTGCATAATTGCCGGCTTCAAGCCAATCAGCTTCAGCGCCGCATAACCACCAAAACCCAGTGCCACTTCTTGGTACAGCCGATGGTCGCCCCAACTTAGCCCCGAATACAATTCTCCAAAATTCGGCTCGGTAATCGCAATAATCCTGGTACTACCAAACTCTTTTTGCACCACATCCAATTTACACAAATCATTACCACATTTAATATGCACTTGATCCACAAATTTAAACCCAAATTGTTTGTAATCTACATTTCGATGCTCATCGACAACCACGCCATTTTCAACTTTTTGATGAGTTTCGGACGGGTAAAAAGGCGTAATCAGCGCAAATGGCACACCGAGTTTTTCAGCCACCCGGCGAGTGTCTGCCGCTAGTATCCCTAGCCCCCCACCACCTCGAATACCATTAGCTTGGTCATAAATCTCAATCGTCCAATAAGTATAAGGCCGTTCTTTTGAGACCGCCTTAGTTAGCTTCCCTCTCTCCACCGCCTCATAAAAAATATCCACATCCTCAATATTCTCAAGCGGGTGATAAAAATATTCTGCATCCTGCGATTCATTATTCATGCTTATGATTATATCACATGTTTTTAAACTATAGCATTATGATTTTTTCTTCCCTTGTAAAAACGCGTTTTGTGTTTTCAGAATTCAAAGTTATGAATTTAAAACCAAAATTCACGCGGTAATTCATCGGCAATCCGCTGATGAAAATCCCAGTCAAATCCTTCTAGCCGCTCAGGGTTTTTAGTCTTAAAATATTTCTCCCGAATATATTTTGCAGTCATTATTTTACCTGGAATCAAACGGTATTTTTTGCCAAAATTCAGTCCACGTTTGTAGTCCGTGGGCGGCAACACAGCTAACGGTAAAAAATCGCAATTAATTTCGGGGTCGGCGTATAATTTTACCGCCAACATCGCCATTGTCGGAATAATATCTTCCTTTTTATTGTAGGCATCTTCGTTTTTAAACACTGTGGCCTGCCGAGTAGCCGACGGCGCTACAAAAATAACCCCACCATTCTTGACTGCTTCTTTCGATAAATCAGTATAAATATCCCGAAACTCTTTTCTCAAGCGATTCGCTACTTCGTATTTTTTTGTCCCCTCTTTCAAGTCCATCTTATTCCAGGTGGAGGGAGTAATTGTCGGCGTTAAAATAATCCCTAGTCTCTCAATTCGATCTGAATTAGGCGCGAGGGCTTCATACCACGGCAGATTGACTGGAAAATACATTGGTTTATCGCCCATCACATCAATCTTCATCATCAAAATTCGCGCAATTTCTCCTAGTGACGGATGATTATATCCCACCACTAATCCATTTTTAGTATCTTTAGGCATCCCTCGATAAGTGCCCGGAGTAATTTTGCCAAGCACCTTTACCAGTTTTTTACGCGCTGCTAGGTTGTGCTTTGCAGGGTTGTCCTTTGGCCCCGTAGTCCGGAAAAAGTAATTTATCGCCGTATTGCAAGCTTTGCCTACCGGCACCATTTCTTTGCGCAAATCCTCTGAGCCGAGGGTAGAAAGAAGCGAATAATTTTCATATTTAATCTTATTAATCACTTCTTCCGCCGTCAAATTCTCAAGCTCTTTCAAGCTAAAAGTATTTTTTTTTGCCATAAATTCATTATAGCACAAAAATGGCTGGTATGGAGGGATTCGATTCGAGCGAAGCGAGAACGATGTCCCCGCTTTTTTGTGTTTTTGTGAAACAAAAATGGCTGGGATGGAGGGATTCGATTCGAGCGAAGCGAGAACGATGTCCCCGCTTTTTTGTGTTTTTGTGAAACAAAAATGGCTGGGATGGAGGGATTCGAACCCCCGAATGGTGGGATCAGAACCCACTGCCTTACCACTTGGCGACATCCCAGTGCTATATAATTATATCACTCATCTATTCACTTCGCAATGCTTCCACCGGGTCTTTTTTGCTAGCCGCTCTAGCCGGAATCAGCCCACCAATTAGCGTCAGTATTACAGACAGCACAATCAAGAACAGCGCCATCCGGATATCGAGCGTCGCATACAAAGGCACGTCGCCGATAAAATGATGCAAGACCAGATTAATCAGCGGTATCAGCAAATACGAAATCCCAATCCCAAATAGTCCCGCAAGCAGCCCGATAATAAAGGTTTCCGCATTAAAGATCGAGGAAATATTATGTTTGCTCGCCCCCATGGCACGCAAAATCCCAATCTCTTTCGTCCGCTCATATACCGAAATATAAGTAATCACCCCAATCATAATCGACGACACCACAAGCGAAATCGACACAAACGCAATCAGCACATAACTCACCGCATCGACAATTGTCTTGACCGACGACATCAAGACTCCAGTCGTATCAGTATATTCAATCGCCTTAGCCTCATCCCCGTCAGCACGCATCATCTCGTTATAATTATCGAGAAACTTCACAAAATCCGATTTCCCATCAAAACTCCAGAAATAAAACGACAACTGAGTCGGATCATCCAAATCTTGATAGCCCAGTGCCGACAAATTCGTCGCTAGAGTCGAGCTCTTTTTGTTATACATTGCATCTACCACTCTCGACAACTCATCTTCAGTCAAATTTAACTTAAACGCCTGCATCAAAGCGCTTTTATCACCCGAGCTCATCATCGCCTGCATCAGCGCATTTTCATCTACTTCTATCAAATCTTCAAACTCAAAGTTAACCCCACTCCGCGTTTCGCCAAACTTTGCTCCTGAGAAAATGTCAATTTCGGGCTTTTCGAGTTGCTTTTTGACAATTTCGGTCTTACCGGCTTTATCAATAATATGCGTGACTAGTGACGGCAAATACGCTACCCCACTACCATTAGACAGCATTTCTGAATCTAACACCGCCACTCCCACAATCTTTAGTCGCTCTGCCGAGTCGTAAACCTTGCGCATGTAGCTGGCATCACCACTCATATCCTCATATACACCATATTTAGCATTATATTTATAAGTATCTGTTGCCGCCACTAGGCGCAGATCCGCCGCCATTACCTCGTCAAGGGTCACTTCCAGCGGCTCACTCTTAAAATCAGCATTTTCTCCGCTCATGATTTTGGCCACGACCTTATTCAGTTCATTCGTGTCATGAAAGCCCAAAGTATAAGTCAAAAGATCCGGAATTTCACCCTTATTTGAGATCACCACCAGAAGTTCATCATAATTTTCAGGATAACGCCCAGTCAGAAGCTCCGTATCATTTTTCAGATTCTCTTCCTCATATTGCTGAAACACCGAAGTCATCGAAGAATAGTTCCGAAGCAAAGACGATTCCCCTACCAGCGAAGTAAACAAAGTACTCGGGTTGACTTTTGCCACCTTATTGGTCGAGTCAATTGTATATACTAGTGGGTCTACGTTATATTCTTTCTCCATCAGGCGGATATCACCCTCAATTTCTGATTGGTGCTCTTCCAAATATTCCGCAAAACTCTGCAAATCGTTATTCGTCACCGTTCCTAGCGCCGAAGTCAAAATCTGTCGTTCTTTCAATTTGTCTCCATCTGGCTCCGTGCTGCCTCCACCACTTAGACTGAGCAATATTCCAGTCAAATCCGCCGATTCTTTTTGCAGGGCCAGGGGATAAGAAGTCAAAGTATCCTCCTCAATCTTATCGATATAATTCTGAAACCCGGTCGATACCGCGCTAATCAAAGCAATCCCGATAATCCCAATCGACCCCGCCAGCGCCACTAGAATCGTTCGCGCTTTTTTGGTCATTAAATTATTTAAAGATAAGGAAAAAGCCGTCCAAAACGACATACGGGTCTTTTTACTCTTTTTCTCGGATTCAGCCAGAGCCAAATCAGTCCGTTCCGCACCATCATACGGATTAGAATCCGATGTAATCTTGCCATCTTTTAAGGTGATAATTCTAGTCGCATATTTATCGGCCAATTCGGGATTGTGGGTCACCATAATCACTAATTTTTTCTTAGCGATTTTAGTCAGTAAATTCATAATCTGCAAGCTAGTTTCCGAATCTAGAGCCCCCGTCGGCTCATCCGCCAGCAAAATATCCGGATCATTGACCAGCGCCCTAGCTATCGCCACCCGCTGCATCTGTCCGCCGGACAGTTGCGCCGGCTTCTTATCCATATGCTCTTTTAGCCCCACATCTTTCAAGGCTTTCTTGGCACGGCGAATAGAATCGCGCTTAGAAACCCCACTTAAAGTCAGTGCCAATCGCACGTTATTCAGTACCGTCTGATGCGGAATCAAATTGTAACTTTGAAACACAAACCCCACCCGGTGATTGCGATAAGCATCCCAATCTTTATCACGGAATTTCTTGGTGGACTTTTCGTTGATAATCAAATCGCCAGTGGTATATTTGTCTAACCCGCCGATAATATTTAGCATGGTAGTCTTGCCAGAACCCGATGGCCCCAGAATCGCCGCGAATTCATTTACGCGAAAATTAATTCGCACTTTATTTAGTACTGTCCGCTTAATCCCACCAGTCTCGTAGACTTTCGACACACCCCGAATTTCTAACATAACTATATTATATCAAAATTTCATAATTCTTGAAACTACAAAGCCGCCTATTTTGTTTTTTTGGTTTTATTCTGCTTTTGCTCTGCTTCACCCATTTCCCGGGCCATTTTTTCGAGTTTACGAAAATCAGTCTTATTAGCCCTCGTTATCGGCAAGTCATCTAGGAATATCACTTTACGCGGGATTTCGTAAGATTTCAGCGTAATCCGACGCTTACCAAGGTTAAACGGCTCGGTAGCTTTTTTCATAATCTCCCGCCGAATTTTATTATCATGACCAACACCGTCTTCAGTCACTATAAAAGCATACGAGGCTAGCTTTAATTTAGCATCGGGCCCCTTTACTACATAGCATTTTTTTACTAATTCGGACTTTGCAATCGCTGCGCGCACCACTTCATAATAAATTTTCGCCGGCAAATTATTGATGAAAAATGTCGCTCGCCCCACGAGTGTAATATAGCCAGTCTCAGAAACATAGGCCAAATCACCAGTCTTAATATATTTCTTACCGCGTACTTTGATAATCTTCTGTTTATCTAATTCCGGGCGGTTAAAATAACGATTCAATACGTGTTTACCAGTTGCATATAAAATTCCCGTCTTACCAAATCCTAATTCTTCGCCAGTTTCCGGATCTAGCACCATCACATGAACTCCAGCCGGAATTCTCCCCACCGAATCAGGATTGTAAGCCGCCGTACCTACCGCAGTAGAAATCAGCCCCAAGGCCTCCCCCACGCCATAACCATTACTAATTTTAATATGATCAAGTCCTCGAGATTTAAAGAAATCCAGAGCCGCCAGCGAAGCGGATTTTTCTAGACGCTCCCCACCCGAGGCAAACATTTTGAGTTCCGAGATATCAGTATCATTTCGCAGGGTAGGCATAGCCTCTAACAGTGGCGGAATCCCAAAAATCGTATTGGGGTTTTTGCCGATATAATAATCAAGGTTTGAATCATCGATATCCGGCGTCAAAATCACCTCGCCTCCACCACAAATCGGCGCCAAAACTGACACCACTAAGCCATAAGGACAATCAAATTTTACATAACTCATCCAGGAGTGCAGCTCTTTATCCCACATCTTGACGTTGGAAGCCACTTTGGAATAAATCGCCGAAGCAATTAGATTTTTATTAGTAAAGACCATCGGCTTAGGCCCCGAGGTCGAACCAGAAGTAAACGAAATCAACGCTTCACGATTGGCTGCAAAAGTATGCCTCGGCACTAAACCGCGATGCTTTTCGGCAATTTTTTTGATATTTTGCTTCCCCACCCAAAAACCATCCAGCGCAAACACCTCGATATCTTCTTCTTGCTCGTCATCCGGACCACCTTCATCCACCGTCTTGCCATCAAGATTAATTACGTGCTTCAAAAATTTAGCATCGCGCTTCAACTCCTTAATCCGTTTATCACTATATTTATAAGTAATTAGTATCGGAGATTTAAATTCTTCCAAATAATGCAAAATTGTGTCTCGAGGAGTTTTTTCGTCTAGAAAACTAGCAATCGCGCCAAGCCTATTAGCCGCTAAGAAAATCAAAATATTTTCGTACATTGAACGACCAGTGGCAATCAAGATAATGTCCCCCTTCTTCGCTCCTAATTCCAAAAAAGCCTTAGCCAGAATTTTGCAATCATGCTTCAGCTCGCGCCTAGTAAAATCAATTTCCTTCTGGTTGGCGACCACCTCATCCCAGTGCCGAAAACTTGACAAATTGAATAATGCTGAAACGCTAAGCGGTGGCACAGCCGGATTGCGCTTTTGATTTTTAATTTTTAACATAATTACCTCGCTTTGCTAATAATTATATTATACCCCTCTTTTTTCAAAACCGCAAGCTATCTCCCCAATTACGTCCTCGATGGATCGCCACTCGAGTTCATCATTGGCTGCCCCATCCTAGAGTTCCCAAGAGTAGTCGTGACCTCCGCAATCGTAAACTGTTGGTATTCTACTCCATCCAGATATATCGTGTAGGTTTCGCCTAGGGTCAAATCTTCTGACCCTGCCGCCAAATGACTAAACGACTTAATTGCCGTATGAGACATCACTAATTCATTGCTAGAATTCCGTATTTCAATCGTCGTCCCTGCCGGCTCGGTTGTGTCAAAATACACACTAATATTGCAAATGCCAGAATCCGCGCCCAAACCTTCCGCCATTCCAGAAGAACCTACCGCAATCACACTCCCACCTTGGATAGTAATTCCGAGCCCAGCATCCAAAGCTCCATTGCCATTATTGGTCGGGCCATCCACTACAGTATCTCCACCATTAAAAATTAAATAACCATTACTATCTACCCCGTCGCCACCAGAATTAACGTAAACTGACCCACCATTAATCGTCAAAACACAATTTTCATCTCCGGCAAAGGAATTAGCCCCTGGGCGATTAATCGCCGAATCATCCGCTCCCCCACCAGCGTTCAAGCCATCATCCGTAGCCGTAATATCTAGAACCCCATCATTAATCGTCACCACTTGAGCCTCCACGCCCTCATAGCTTTTAGTGATTTTAATCGTTCCTCCATCTACAATTAATTCGTTATCGGCGTGAATCCCGTCATCTCCTGAATCAATCGTCAATGTTCCACCCACGATTCCTACGTAATTATTGGAGTGCACGGCGTCATCCGTGGTGTTCAGGGTCAAATCTCCACCGTATAATAAAATAGTGTTTTCGGCACTTATACCTTTGCCGATAGTTGTCAATTCAAAATCGCCGTCCTCTATCATCACAAAACCCTTGCCATAATCAGTATCATTGGTCGACTTAACCGCATCACCTCCAGCATCAATGCTCAAGACACCACCAGTTATATATACAGAATCTTTACCTCTAACCCCATCATCTATTGCCGTTATCTTGTAAACACCACCACGCGTCACTACGTCATCTTTTCCGACTATCCCATCT
The DNA here is from genome assembly GCA_017404795.1 of Candidatus Saccharimonadota bacterium. Lineage (GTDB taxonomy): Bacteria > Patescibacteriota > Saccharimonadia > Saccharimonadales > Saccharimonadaceae > Nanosyncoccus. The sequence continues at coordinate 13,469 of JAFRBR010000011.1, forward strand.
CCGTGACTAGCTATAATTGTCAAAGTCCCTTCTCCCGTAAACGCTAAATCAGCTTTGCTATAAATTGCCCCGTCGACATCTTCGTCATATTTTACGTCATAACTGGCTCCATCCGTCAAAGTATTGTCCCCCATGAGTTCAATCACCAAATTTTCCGCATTATAAGCCACAATTGCCGGCCCAGTAGAGTTAGTAATCGAGACATTATCCAGCACTAGTCGCACTTCTCCCACACCAGCATCTACAATAATCTGCCCATCCATAAGCGTGCCAGTCAAATGGTAAGTCCCGGATTCGGTGATGGTCAAGCTCTCAGTTAGCTCCATATCTACTGTCTGATAGCGTTCCCAATTAACCTTTAAGTCACTGTTGTCTACCACTACCCTGTTTAGTAATTTACTAGTCGAATCATCCCCTACTCGGTTATTAGCAACAATTGCGACAGCTATCGCCACAACACAAACCAAACCCAGAATCAACCAACGCCAATCAATTTTCTTCCTAGCCTTATAGTCTCGACTATTCTTTGTGACCTTTTCCGACATTTACATCTCCTTTTCTGCTTCGGGTTGCGAAAGCAAGACTTTCAAGTTGCAATTTTTCACTCGAATCTCATCCAGGAACTCTTTTTCCTTAATTCCTTTCTTTAACGTCACATTATAAGTTAACTTATATAAGCTCCCCATGTTCATAGTTTTGGTCTTAACTAGTTCAGCCGATTTAGTATATTTGTCAAAAATATCATCAAACACTTCATCATAGTCCAAATCTTCCGGAATCACAATCTTAAGTGACCGATTATAGGTGTTTGGTTCCAAGAAATGTGTCTTTGAAAAAATCACAATTGCCGCTACTGCAATCGCTGTAATCACCACCGCAAATAGTACGTGTCCCATGCCAAGCGCCAACCCTACCATCATCACAAAGAAGACGCTGAGTAGTTCCTTAGCATCACCCTGAATCGAACGGAACCGAATCAATGAAAACGCACCTAGAATCGCAATCGAAGTCCCGAGATTACCATTGATCATAATCATCACTGCCATTACCAGCAAAGGCAGAGTCGCCAAAGTAATCGCAAACCCTTTAGTAGTGCGCGAAGTTTTCATGTGGGTAAACGCCACTACAATTCCTAGCGCCAAAGCCACCGCGGCACAAATTAACACGGTCTCGATACTTAGTCCCGTCGCTGTATTGTCAAAGATAGTATTAAACATGGTAGATTTCCTTTCCTATTTTTTGATAAATTTTACCAACCTTACTAAATTGTTGCGGGAAAATCCGTTCGCTCGAAAGCTTCCGCGCCAGCCACAAAGGCCAAGCACCTTGTGCTTTAATTTCCATTATAATATTTTTTTCGTCCAAAAAGTATTTTTTGTCTGACTTTTTTTTGCAAAACTTAACATCTTCTGTCCGATACCGTAGATTTTCATCAAAAGTAATCCTGAGCTTCTGTTCACCCTGCCAACTATACCGCCGGTAAAAAACTAAAATCTTTGGCTTCAAGTCAAAATGTTTAATCAAATAATCCACCTCCTCGGCAATCCGATAATCATTAGGTTCATCTGCATTCTGAGCCATAAAATCACTTAGGTTTGCGTGTTCTTTTACCATTTTATTATAATCTTTTTTCGTCACTCGCACCCGTCGTTTATAACCGACATTATTTTCTTTACCACAAAGTTTAGTTTTAATCTCAAAAAACACTTTGTCGTATCCACCGTAACTTCGCGCCCGCAACTTCTCTTTGAACATCGGCTGCTCAATAGACTGGATAATCAAATCATAATGGTCTGTATCAAAATAAATATTATAAACTTCTGAATCATAATAGCCGTCCTTTTCCATATGACGCTTTATTTCGGTCAGCATTGCCTCTTTTTGTTCTTTGGTGATTAGGCATTTTTTCTCAATCCGGTCGAAAGTCTTAACATCTTCCATACTACTATTCTACAATAAAAAACTCAAAAAAACCTCAAAAAACCAACTATATATAATATATAGCGCATTTACAGAGGTCTACCCCTGTAAGAAAAAAGAGTATTTTTTTAACATAACCTGTGTTATAATAAATACATATAAGGAGGTATATGCAATTAATAGTGATATTACTTACAACCGTGGCCGTGCTGACATTTTTGTCCGGGGCTATTGTCTTTTTCGGATCATCCAAGGGAGACCGCGTCCGTTCCGCTTGGTTTTTCTTAGCGGCAATCTTTGCTACCGCTTGGATGGCTTCAATATCAGTCTTTATGCTGGCTCAACCCGAATGGACCAACAACATCGAATGGCACGTCAAGTGGACTTTCGTCAGCGCCATCTTGATCGACCTAGCCTTCCTCGGCTATGTAGCCTGGACTCAGAAAAACGGCAAAATATTAACCTTTCTATTCGTTATTCTCGGTATCGCCATCAGTACACTAATCTTCTTTGCCCCTAATCTCCTTTATAGTGATATCATCATTTCTCGTACCGGTAATAGTGTCGTCATGAATATCGGTCCACTCTATTTTTCCTATATCATCTTCTTTAGTCTAATTGTTCCGGCTATCATTTTCTCCCTCTTTCGGCAATCAGTCAAAACTCATTCTTTGCGCAAAAAGGGGGGCGACATCACAATTATGGCTAGCTTCGGTTTATCGAGCTTGATCATATTAGTAGCTAACCTCATTTTGCCATTACTTGGCAATTGGAGCGCTATTTGGCTAGGCCCACTAGCCTTATCCGCTACAATCATCGGCTTTTATTACACTATCCTGAGATACCATTCGCTGAATCTCTCGTCTGTCTGGCTCAAGATTTTCTCCTATATTGTTATCATTTCTTCAGTAGCAATTATTTATATGATCATCTTTGCCATCATTTTTGCCGCTCTGTTCCGCGGCTCTACTCCTTCTACTGAAGTTATCATCTTGAACTTTATCATGATTTTGATTTTTGTCGCCTTGACTCCAGCCATGAACGAATTTACCAGATTTATCCGTACTCTTATCAGCCAAAGCGACCAGCACAGGACGCACACCACCAAACATCACTCTTCTCAAATTAACTCAAATCATTCTAAGGAAGTCAAATAAATCATGAAACCCGAAACCAAAAAACATTCTCGCGTCACCATCCTGCTTTCTATCAATGCTGCGGCTGTAGTAATTGCTGGAGTTTTGATTTCTAGTGCTATTTGGCTCAACGGCGGGCTAACTTTCCGCGCCGTAGGCGAGCGTTCAGACATTGTTGCTGGCGATGCTGAGTCTACCGCTTTACTAGACTCCGTTTCCAATTCCAAAGCCGCCGCCGCCGAATACGTCGACATTATCGGCAACGATGATTATATTTCTACTTCTAGCCACGAATACGATAGTTCCGACGTTCCATCCGGCGAACTGTGGAACGAAAACGCCATTGTTATTTATGGCACACCCGATGTCGATATTTGCGTTGGCGGCGGGTTGTCGGATCTCGGCGAGATGTATTGGCAGACTTCTGACTCCAATATCATTTCCGGTTTTTATAATACCGCTCGCACCTGGCTTGGCTATAGTAACGACACTTGTCGTTATCCTGTAATTAACGGTTACGGCACTACCACTATTACTGCCGGTACTTATGACGGCAAACGCAAAGACAGCATCACTGTCACCGTCATTGAGCCTCCCGTTGAACAATGGAAACATGAAGTCTTAACCCTCGTCAATAAGATTCGCATCAAGAACAATTTAGATCAACTTTCTTGGGGCGAAACTTGCGAATCCGCTGCTGATGTTCGTGCCACCGAGACCAAGACTCTCTATGCCCATACCCGTCCAGATGGCTCTAGCTGGTCTACAGTTTGTCCAGCACCTAGCTCTGGTGGCGTCAGCGGCGAAAACCTCGCCATGGGCAACGCCGCCGTTTCTCCCGCCACTACCGTCGCCCTTTGGATGGGCAGCGAAGCTCACCGTGCCAACATCTTAAACCCCGAATACACCAAACTTTCAGTCGGTTTTGTCTTCGACATGGATTCCGATTATAAGACTTACTGGTCGCAATTCTTCAGCACCTATTAGGGTCGTTCACTAATGAGTCTGTCAATAAACCATTCGGGGCTTTCCATTATTTTGGTCTGGTAATTTGTGTCATATACAGTCGGCACAACTTTAGTTTGTAACAATTTATCATTATAGAAATAATGTGACAAAATCAAACTCCTAGTCGTCCCCGGCCACCACGCTTGATCAAAGAATAAATTCCCTAGCCCATAATAAATCACCCCATCACCATATAATTCAAAAGTTTGCGATTGATGGGCACTAGTCCCTACCACGATATCCGCACCTAGATCAATCAAATGTCGGAAAAATCCTACTTGGTCCCCTGCCGCCGAATTAGCATAATCACAGGTATTATCTTCATAATCCGCAACATAGGCGTTACATTCATAATATTGAATATCGATAATTACAATATCACCTCGTTCTTTTGCCGCCGCAATTTCCGTCGTCACATTAGTCTCGTCGTATTGATTTGCTCCGGGTGTATCATCCAAAGTCGCCCCACCCGTAGACTGGTTATAAGCTAAAAAGGTAATCCCAGTTCCTTTTGTATTAATTTCTAAGGGCATCACTGCCTCGGTCGCCGTCTTTCCGCCGCCCACTATTTTGATATTATTACTATTATATATATCTATAGTATTATTAGCCGCCTCATCTCCACAATCTTGATTGTGATTTCCGGTCAACTCCACTACATCTAGCCCAATATCCAGTAAAGTGTCAATAAATCGCGGGTCAGAACAAATATTGTCGGCACTGGCCATTTCCGAAAAAGACGCTTCGTTCGAAGTATGCGTAATATCAAAACTTCTTAAATACTCTGCAATATCTTGGCTAAAATATTTAGCATCTCCCACTTCGGTTAATTTACCATTCATTCCACGCGAAAGTGCCGTTACACCAGTCTGTGCCATAGTCAGTACATTATCTTTGCTTGGCAAAGTTTTGTTTAATCTCTCATCAACTAACGGCTTAATCTCTTCGGCAAACTTTTCCGATTCAAAACTAATAATGTTATAATATGCCCCCTGATCAAAAGTATCTAGATAATACTGCCCGTCAATACTTAAGAGTTTTTTACTAAAATCTAACTCCTCTATCGGGATTACTTCTACTTCATCAAATTCATTGCGGTCGCTCCGACTATCATAGAAATCCGTCACTGGCACCATGATACTATATATATACTCCCCCTCTGCTAACTCTGGATAAGTCAAACTATTTCGTGATGTAATCGTCGCATCTTTATCTAGCTCTACTTCATCAGTAAAAATCTCTTGAATCATCGTCACCTGCTCTGGTAGCAGCCGATCTTCTTCGTATCGCACCACTCCAGGCACCTTAAATAATCCCGTCTTAGTCACAAATTGAATCCCCACAAAAGCCACCGCAAACACCACCAAGAACAAGCCCACACTCATTAAGAACATTTTTGTCCGTTTCGGCTTTCTCTGCCCCATAAAATTATTATATGGTATAATTAACTTATGTTCAAGTGGGCAAATTTCTTTGTACGCGAAGAAGTAGAACGTGATATTTTATCGCCAAACGGCCAAATAAAATGTCATTTTTCATTAAACGGCGGAAAAATTTCTTATGCCGTCTTCAAAAACGACAAACCCATCCTAAGCCCCTCTAAACTGGGTTTTTTAATTTGTGGTGAAGAGCCTTTGGGTGAAAATCTTAAACTTATCCGCAGTGAACATCGCAAACATACCGAAGATATCGAACTGCCTTGGGGCGAAGACCGTTATATTCCCAACAATTATACCGAAACCGCCTTCTATCTCGCCGAAAAAAGACCCCCCAACCGTATTTTTACTCTCAGATTTCGTGTTTTTGACAACGGCGTAGCTTTTCGTTATGAAATCCCTCCCCAGCCCAAATTCTCACAAATTACCATCAAGGATGAACTAACTGAATTCAATGTTGATCTTAATTCCATCGCCTGGCATATCCCCGCTTATCAACCCGATCGCTACGAATATAACTACGAAAAAACCACGGTCTATGATTTAGCCCATCCTGTCCACACTCCACTCACTGTTCGCACTCCCAATGGCTATTATTTATCCATTCACGAAGCCGCACTTTATAATTACGGTTCTATGACTATCAAGCTTAATCCTCGCCAAGCCCTTCAGTCCGACATCACACCTCTCTCTGATTTTACCAAAGCCCACGTGTTGCTACCTTTTCAAACACCTTGGCGTTTAATTATGGTAGCCAGCTCTGCCATTGAACTAACTACCAATCGTCTAATTTATGCCCTTAACGACCCACCAGAACAAGATTTTAGTTGGGTCAAAACATTAAAATTCATTGGCATTTGGTGGGCGATGTATGTCGGTGAATGGACCTGGGCCCCAGGCGAACGCCACGGCGCCACTACCGATCATGCCAAAGAATATATCGACGCCGCCGTCCGTCTAGGTATTAGCGGGCTTCTTATTGAGGGCTGGAACGAAGGCTGGGAAGGCAACTGGCTCGAAAACGGCATCCATAATAAATTCACCATCACTACTTCTGATTTTGATTTGCCCGCCGTAACTCGTTACGCTAAGTCCAAAAACATCGAAATCGTTGGCCATCACGAAACCGTTGGCTTTATTGATAATTACGAATCTCAACTGGAAGCTGCCTATAATTATTACGCCGCCAACAACATCCACTATATCAAAACTGGCTATGCAGGTTCGATGATGTTAATTAATGGACGTCGCGAATACCATCATTCTCAACTAGGTGTCAATCATTATCAAAAAACCGTCGAATTAGCCGCCAAAAAACACATCTGTTTAGATATTCACGAACCCATCAAGGGCACCGGTATCGAACGCACTTGGCCCAATCTTTTATCTCGCGAAGGTGCTAGAGGCCAAGAATACGAAGGCGGCGCCATTTCACCATCGCACGCTTGTTTCTTACCCTATACTCGTTTACTCTCTGGCGGAATGGATTATACTCCTGGAATTTTGGACCTTACTAATAGCGTCAAGCGCATGTCTACGACCTTAGCGCGTCAACTAGCCTATTTTGTTACAATTTATTCCGGTATGCAAATGGCTGCCGACCGTCCTTATATTTACGAAGACCGTTTTCCAAAAGAATTCGAGTTTATTCGCACCGTCCCTACTAATTTCTCTAAAACTTTGCCTCTAGCGGGTGAAATCGGCGAATATTATATAGTCGCTCGTCGGGACCACGATTCTCGCGATTGGTATCTCGGTGGCATCACCAACGAATCAAGCCGTCGCGTCTACATCCGTTTAGATTTTCTAGACGATGGGGTTTACGCCGCCGATCTTTATTGTGATTCTGATGACGCTCACTACCGCGAAAATCCATTTGGTATTAGCATCACTCACAAAAAAGTTGGACGTAGCGACACCCTAGATCTTTATTTGGCGCCCGGCGGCGGTTTTGCGATTAGATTACAGCGACTATAATTTAATCGCTGTAACAATTAATCTGTGCGTCGCATCTCCCCCATCAAGCAACCGTCCAGCACAAGTCATAATTACAAGCGTATCTCGATCCGCGGAACTTAATAATTTACTCATTTCAATTTGATATTTCGGCACCATATCAATTGCTACTATCTTGTAGTCTGCATAATCATAGTTAATTCCATCCCCCAACGCAACCTGATATAAATTTTCAAACACCGTAGCAGAGTGACCAATTAGTAGAGTTTTATTTTTGGCTTGGGAATAACTCCCTACGATCTCATCAGGTGTGTTTAGGCTATTATTATCTAATGTAAGTGTCGTCACATCAGAATTCAAACCAATTTTTGGCACTACCAACTTAGTCGAAACTTCGTAATTCGTAGCTCCTGCCGGCTGTAAACCCACAACCAAATATATAGCAAAAGCCAAAAAATACAATCCGACGAAAATTTTTCTTGTGCTTAAGCGCTGCTTTAGCTCCACACTCTCCTCCTTATGTTTTTATTATAGCATAGGCATTTTCATTTTTGGATTTATGAATTATATTTTTTCAAAATCAAAGTTGTGGAAAACTCAAAATTTGCAATTGTTCAACTATCTGTGCTACAATAGAATTATTATGGAAGGTAATAAATCCAAACCTCGTGCACTTCTGGTTTTCGGAGCGCCTTGTAGCGGCAAATCAACTTTTGCTGCAAAATTCGGTCACAAATTCAATCTAGCGGATTATGATTTTGACCAATTGATGAGTGAGCACGAATTCACCCACGACGAAATTTTAATCATCCTAGAACAAATTTTAAAAACCCGTCAGACAATTTTAATCGAAGGCTGTCTAGACACCGAGAAAGACCGTATCGAAATGCGCAATCTCTTACGTGACCATGGTTACGAACCCACCCTCATTTGGATTCAGACCGATGTTTCCACTATTCGTTCTCGACTAAAATCGCGCTTCAAATCCGTCAGTAAAGCCAAAGATTTCTACGAAAAAGCCGTAGATACAATTGAGGCACCCAATGAAAACGAGCACGCTATCATTCTTTCCGGCAAACATACTTTTGAAACTCAAGCCAAACACGTCGTGGCCGGCTTAGCTGATTTGGGCAAAAATAGTTAATGATTATCCAGGATTCAGAATTCGGCGAAGTTATCGTCCGCAAAAATGCTTGGGTTAGAGGTGTTAAGTTTTCAGTTTCTACATCTGGACGTTTGCAAATGAGCGTACCAAAATACACCTCCGAGTTCATGGCTAAGCGCTATCTCAAATCCAACCGCGACAATATCCGCCAGAACCTCCCCCTAAAAGACCCGTCCAACCAGCGAGCTCGTGATTATCAAAAAAAGCAATTAATGAAAAAAGCCCGTGATTATCTGCCTTACCGGCTAGAATATTGGGCTAAACGTTATGGTTATAAATATGAAAAGTGCCGTTTATCTCACGCCAATACACGCTGGGGCAGCTGTTCGTCTAATCGCACCATCTCACTCAACATTGGCCTCATGAAAGTCCCCGAGCCTTTACGCGATTATGTGATTTTGCATGAGCTAGCACATCTTAATCATATGGATCATTCGCCTGCCTTTTGGCGCGAAGTCAGTCTCCACGACCCTAATTACAAAACCCACGAACGCCGACTGAAACACTTCTCGCCTGGGTTATAGTGGCAGGGGCAGAGGGACTTGAACCCCCGACACCAGGTTTTGGAGACCTGTGCTCTACCAACTGAGCTATACCCCTTTAAAAGTTCTGATTATATTTTATCATAAAATGTTAAAATGTGCTATAATTATATAGATGAAAATACTTATGCTAGGTTGGGAATTGCCACCACATAATAGTGGTGGGCTTGGCGTAGCTTGTTTTAATATGGCCCAAGCCCTAGCAAATGAAGGTGCTGATATTGATTTTGTTTTACCCTACAACGCCCAGCACAAAGATGTTGATTTTATGCAAATTCTATCTGCCACCAGACTCGACCCGATTCACCGCTACGGTGGTGGCGCCTATACTAATTTGCAACTATTCACCGAAATCATCCCAGATATTCATCCCGGCAAATTAGTCTCTATTCGCGAAGTCCAGCACCAATATCAGAAATACGTCGCTAGTTATCTCCAGACCCATCACCCCGACCTCGTACACGCGCATGATTGGCTAACTTTTGAAGCCGGCATTTTGGCTAAACAAGACCACGGCACACCCCTAATTGCTCACGTTCATGCTACCGAATACGATCGCGCCGGTATGCACACCGGCAATCCTCTTATTCACGAAATCGAACAAGAAGGTTTAATGCTCGCCGACCGCATTATCGCCGTTTCTGAGTCTACCAAGCGCCTAATTCACGACAAGTATCACATTCCACTCAACAAAATTGACGTAATTTACAACTCTCTCGATTCTAATTACGAAAAAGATTATCTTTTCAACGATTCAGCTTATAACTACATCAAACAATTAAAATCCGCCGGTTATACCATCGTGTCTACCGTTGGTCGTTTTACCATTCAAAAAGGCCTTGAGCGTCTGATGTCCGCCGCTAAACTAGCCATCAGCAAAAACCCCAAACTCGTCTTTATTTTTGCTGGTGACGGCGAAGAAAAGAATGAGCTAATTAATCTTTCCGCCGAATACGGCATCGCCAAAAATGTGATTTTTACTGGTTTTATTCGTGGCCAAAAATTGCGCGACATTTATTCTCTGACAGATATTTTTGTCATGAGCTCCATTTCTGAACCTTTTGGCTTGACGGCTCTTGAAGCTGCTCATCATGGTGACATTTTGATTCTCACCCATCAATCCGGAGTTTCCGAAATCATCTGGTCAGCGCTCAAATATGACTTTTGGGATACCCAGAAGTTAGCCGACGAGATTCTCGCCGTGGCTGACAGTTCCACTTTGAGAGCAACTCTGCGTACCAATATCGCCAAAGAATATCGTCAAATTTCCTGGTCCAAAGTTGCCAAAAAATGCCTAAACGTTTATAATAAAGTAAACAAACATAAGAGGAATCGATAAATGCGCGCGATTTGCCTATATTTGCACATGCACCAGCCAATTCGCTACCGCGAATATTCGATTTTTGACGTCGGTAACAATTCCAATTATTACAACGACCATTTTGACGGGCGCCAATCCAACGAACGCATTTTCAAAAAAGTCACCGAAAAGAGCTACCGTCCTATGCTTAATCTCCTTTGGCGCAAGATGCAAAAGCATCCCGACTTCAAAATTTCCCTGTCAATTACTGGTACTTGGCTCGAACAAGCCGAAAGATGGGCCCCAGAGCTAATTGACCAAATTCGCCAAATGGTCAACAGTGGCCAAGTCGAAATCATCGGCGAAACCTACTACCACTCCTTAGCTTTTTTCTATGATTTAGCAGAATTCGAACAGCAAGTAGACCTGCATTCCGCCAAAATCCAAGAACTATTCGGCGTCACTCCGCAAGCTTTTCGTAATACCGAGCTAGCCTATAATGACGAACTCGCCCGCTGGGCCGAGTCCAAAGGCTACCACGTCATTCTGGCCGAAGGCTGGGACAAAATCCTCGGCTGGCGCAGTCCCAATCACGTCTATCGCCCCGCCGGCTGCGAACATCTCAAATTACTCCTCAAAAATTACCGCCTTTCTGATGATATTGCCTTTCGCTTTTCTAATCGCAATTGGCGAGCCTGGCCGCTTACCGTTGCCAAATATCAAAATTGGATCGATCTGGATTGCCTCCGCGGTAATTTAATTAATCTATTCATGGATTTTGAAACTTTTGGCGAGCATCAATGGAAGGAAACCGGTATTTTTGACTTCATGGATCACTTCATTGATTCTTGGCTAGCTGAATACGAAAACAAATTCGTCACTGTCTCCGAAGCTGCCGACCTTTACGAGCCAGCCGACGAGATTTCCATGCCCGAAACTATCACTTGGGCCGATACCGAGCGTGATTTATCCGCTTGGGCTTCTAATGCCATGCAAGGCTCCGCTACCGACGATCTCTATCACTTGCGCCAATCCATCCTCGCTACCCACGATTCCGCACTTATCGCCGACTGGCGCCGCCTCACCACCTCCGACCACGTCTACTCTATGTGCACCAAATACTGGCACGACGGCGACGTCCACGCCTATTTCTCTGCCTACGCCAGCCCCTACGAGTCCTTCATGTACTACATGAATGTCCTCCGCGACATAGAATATAGATTAAGCAATAGTTAATTATTATTTTTGGGGCAATTTCCCGGAAAAATTCAAAAAGTCAACGGCCTTTAGGCCTTTACTTTTTGAATTTTGGAGGCGCCCCAAAAGTAATAATTGCTATTGCCATCTTACAAAATATGTGATACAATTATAGGAATTATGGCAAAGAAGAATAATACTAAAAGAAAGTTAGTTGGGCTGGTTTCTGAGGAATCTGGTGTTCGAGCTTATTATACCAAGAAAAACACCATGAACACCCCAGACAAGTTAAGCCTCAGAAAATACGACCCCGTCTTGCGTAAGCACGTCTTATTTGTTGAGACCAAGAAGAACCTCGGTTGCAACGAAGTCAAAGAAAAGAAACGCTAACAGCAAAATACCGGCGGGGTCTTAAAGAACCCCGCCTTTTTTGTGAGATGCTACGAACCGCACATCAAGACATGCATTGCATACTGCGCTTCCGTGGTAAACACAGCACCACACCGCCTGCAAGTCCACGTAATATGATGGATTCTCCTTTTACGCATCTATCTCACCCCCTTCAAGGTGCCACAATTTGGTCATTGCCACCCATATTATATAATAATAGACTCAGATTTTGCAAGCAACAGCTTTATGAATTCTTTGATGTCTTTAAGGTTTTTCTGCCCGTCAGGAGCAATAAATATCTCCGAATCTTCAATAAATTTAAGTGATAAAACCAATTTATAGACTGCCTGCATCAAAGCCAATAAATTCTGCTCATCTTCATCGTTAAATTCATAAACCTTATCGTGCACTTGGCGGTCCTTAATATCCGGCGTCACAAACAAAATATGCGCCCGACTTATCTTATACTTACCATAAGTCGGTGAGTTATTGAGCAGCAACTTATAAAACCCCAATTGCAACATATACTTAAACAGCGTAGCATGAGATTGCCATTTTTCTTTGTGGTAACCACTGGTTTTGAAATCATAAATCTCGATCTCTTTGTTATCTTCGTCTATTATAATGTGGTCAATTTTACCTGTTACAGGCACCCCAGCAATTACCAACTTCTCGGGGCCTAAATTCACCTCAGCCTTGCCCTGTCTAAGAATCGGCCCAAACTCGGCCAGTGCTACTGTCAAATCCTCTGGCCCCTTTTCCCGAATCACTTGCTTAACTTCCGCATTTAAATCCTTTTCATCCAAAGCTTCCAAGAAAAATTTCTCCGCCTCTTCATCAGTCAGACCTTTATTAGTCACCGCTTCAAAAGTCGCGTGTACCAAATTTCCCATCGCCATCGCTTCATTTTCTGGCTCTCTCGGCGCCCTCAAGATGTTATTTTTGAAAAATTCCTGTGGGCCGGCATAAACCACATCGATAAACGAAGTCAGCCCCGTAGCGCTCATCTTGTAATTTGATATCCGCTCTCGGTACAATGCCTTCATGTCTGGTGTCAAAGCCACATAAGATGCCAAATAATTGCGCAAGTTTTTAACAGCTGTTTCCGGAGTCGCCATTTCATACATCGTCTGCACCTTCCGACTAGGCAAAAATGGCGAAATCACCTCCTCACCCTCAGCATATTCGGCCAAATACTCCAACCTATCCGGTGCTTTGCCATTGAAATCCTTCAAGGAATTCGTAATATAGAGCCCCTCCTTGGCCCGAGTCAGAGCCACATAGAGCACTCTCAGCCGCTCCCCGTCTGTCATCCCTGTATGGCGAATTTGGGTCAAATTACTAGGCAGACTCAGCAAATTATTATTACCCTTCCCCTTGCCCCAGGCCATATGATCTACCGAGACCATAAAGACATATTTGAACTCTAGACCCTTAGCTTTGTGCGCCGACAGCACCTGAATCGCCTCGTCCGCATCTCTGTAGGGACTAGTAGTAATTAGAGGCATCTCTGCAGACTCATAATCGTCCAGCATCGCAATCAAATCTTTTAATTTTAGAGGTTTATCACCGAAGTGGCGCTTCAATTTACCCCTTAGGGCCGCCAGATTCTCATACAGAGTAAAGGCCTCATATTCACCCCTATTAGTGTAATATGCCAAAAACGGCGACCGCTTACCCTCTAACTCTATCGCCCCAGTTAGATAGTCCAGCCAGATTTCTAGAGGCTCGTTAAATGATTTAGCCGCCAAATTCGCCATCAGCCCAGCTATCTCTGTTATATCGGAGTTTTCGGACGCGCTTAGATCAGCAAAAACCGAATGTTTATCTTGCCTTGCCTTACCTACTAGACGCACTACCTCTAATATTGGCAATTGCCAAAACGGATACGACAGTATCTCCACAATCGAGGTGTTTTCGTTGCGCTCATTAGCTAGTTCCCACACATACCGAGCAATCGTCAAAATTTGACGAATCGGCTCGTTTTCCAGCAGATTGTCTCGCTTTTCGTAAGCAATATTTAGCCCTGGTTTAGCTTTGAGATATGGCAGAAGCGGCATAAAATACTTGGTTTTATAGGAAATAATCGCAATTTCACTTTGAGGTACTCCGTTTTGGACTAATTCCGCAATTTTATCCGCCACAAAAGCATATTCCATGTCACTAGCCAAAAACTCATACCGGTAAATTTGCGATTTTTCTGGCGTCTTTTTATGTGCCACTAATTCTTTGTCCGCAAATCTGTCCGGCGCCTGTCGAATCACTTCACTCGCAAAATCCAAAATCTCCTCAGTGCTACGATAATTTTCGACCAACGGTATCACTTCAGCGTTGTAGTGATTTTGAAAATCCGTTAAATTCGTCGACAAAGCCCCCTGAAATTCATAAATCGCTTGGTCGTCATCACCTACCGCCATTATTTGCGGCTGCTCATAATCCGTCAAGGCCTTAATAATTGCAAATTGCGACGGATTAGTATCCTGAAACTCATCCAGCATGATAAACTGATACCTTTCAGTTAAGGTTGCCCGGAAGCCATCATCAGTTTTGAGCACTCTCACCGCCTCCTCTATCATATCATCAAAATCATACAATCCTTCCTGCCGCAGATACTCATCGTATTGCTCCATCACTTTAGCGATACTGACTAGCTTCTGATTTGCCACTCGGTCTTTCAGCCGATACGCTCCCTTTTCATCTTTTTCAAAATACTTATCTTTCCAGCTAGAAAGTGATTTTATCTTTTCGCTAGATTCCGCTTCGACAATCGCCTCTTTCAAATCTCGTGCCAGAATCGCCACAATCCTTTCAATCTGAGGCGACGACGATTTATCGCTCTCGGGACCATTAGTCTGGCCAAACGACCTTGGGTGTGTCTTAAAAGTAATTATCGGGGCCTTATCTACATATCGCGACAATAACTTATATATCGGCTGATACGCATTTTCGTATGATTCTTTAAAAACCCTTGGCACCACATTCTCAAGTAGTGGTGATATCGTTTCAGACAATACCTTGGAATCCGCCATATTTTGCTCAGCAATCACTGCCAAATCGCGGGCTGTTAGCCCCGCCGACTTTGCCTCCGAAATCACACTCACGATATCTTTAACATTGTCTTTCCTCAAAATATCCTTGGCCGGCAACTGCTCTTGAATTTGTTTTACGATTTTAAATCTCTGCACTTCATCAATCGCCACATCAATTTTGCGCTCATAATCTACGGCATAATTTGCGTATTGTAGCAAAATTTCTGTCCCAAAAGCATGATAAGTGCTGACATTAACTTTTAATCCGGCCGCACCAATGATTGACTTTAGGCGCTCGCGCATATTTTTGGCCCCAGTTTCCGTAAAAGTCATACAGAGGATATTTTCTGGGTTCGTGTCCGTATTTTCCAAAATATAAGCCACCTTATGAGACAATAATTGGGTCTTACCAGTCCCTGGCCCTGCCAGTACTAATAGCGGTCCCTCCAAATATTCTACTGCCCGTTTTTGATTTGTATTTAGCCCCATTTTTCCTCCTTTCAGTTTATTCTAGCGCGTCCAAAAGTTCCGAAACACCCCTGTTAATCCCATTTTTCACTTTCTCGAAGCAAATTTTCCAAATACGGCAAATTTCCCGGCAAATTGATTTCACCACGTCGGATGCGTTTTAGAACCGTTAGCCCTTCTACCGTAGTTTCGGGCTTCGTTTTAGGATTTTTTGCCAGCTCCTGGCCATAGATATAGTTTCGCGAGCCTGGACCCGAAGTTAGTCTCAAATCATCCACACCGCAATGCAAATCTACCGTCATCGGGTCGGCGCCGTTAGCCAATAATATCGCCCGCATTTCGTCCGCAGTGTCTTTTAAGTATTTTTCATGCACATCCGTCCCCGGTCTCAAGAGACAATACCCAGCCCATAAAGCATATACATTTTTAAGAGCCCCGCACAGTAATACGCCCTTCCTGTCGCTAGTCTCGTCAAACCGCAAATTCTCGGCCTGAAACATTTCCATAACTCTCGGGTCCGTAGCCGTCAATTTGACCTCTAGGCCACCCCTCAAATCCGCAGCAAATGCCGCCCCCGATAACACCGTCCAGTCTCTAAACTCCTCAAACACCTCATCAGTCAAAAACCCTTTTGTCGCCACTATCAAGAATCTATCCTTTGGAAGATGCGGTAGCAGTCTCGTTGCTATTTCTGACGGCACAGATAGGACAACTGTTTTAGCGTCCTCCAACACGTCACTTAATCGTTCGTGCTCCAGACGTGTGTCGTAATAATCAACATCGTACCCTTTACCCGCTAATACGCTTCCCAGGGCCGTGCCATATGCTCCTGCTCCCAGAACCGCAATTTTCATCTAAATCTCCCCTATTATTTTGACTGAGTCGGCCTCGGGTAGTTCCTCGACATTCTTTAGTTTTCGCTCAATTACCCGCGAAGTAGTCTTGGCTGATTCTATTTTATTGGCCGATTCTTGCAATTTCTTCTGTACACCCTCTAACAAATCTCCAAATTTGCCAAATTGCGTCTTGACCGCACCTAGTGTTTGCCACACTTCTGCCGAACGTTTTTCGATCGCTACCGTCCTAAAGCCCATCAATAAACTATTTAGTGCCACCGGCAAAGTCGACGGGCTGGTAATTGACACGTGATACTTCTGCCGCACCTCATCCGACAACCCCGGCACTCGTAAAATCTCCGCATACAGCGACTCCGTCGGTACAAACATAATCCCAAAATCGGTCGTCATTGGCGGATCTAGATATTTAGTCGAAATCTTTTTTGCTTGCTCTTTAACATCTGCCGAAAGGGCCTTGGAATATTTCTCTATATCCGCCTTACTACCAGTGTCATAGGCAGCAATCAGCCGCGAATAGTTTTCCACCGGAAACTTACTGTCGATTGGCAAATACACCGCCGTCTCCTCATCCTTGCCCGGCATTTTAATCGCAAACTCCACCCGATCGTTTGAACCTTTCTTAGTTGCCACATTTTCTTCATACTGCGCCTTGTTCAAAATGTCCTCAATAATTGCCCCAAGTTGCACTTCGCCATAAATCCCTCGCGTCTTGACCCCTTCCATTACTTTTTTGAGATCCCCCACCCCAGTCGCTAGATTTTTCATCTCTCCTAGCCCCTGATATACCTGTGTTAGTTGCGTACTAATAGACTTAAAACTCTCGTTAAATCGTTTTTCTACGCTTGCTTTCAACTTTTCGTCCACCGTTTCTCGCATCTCTTCTAATTTTTTCTCATTCCCAGTCTGCAATCTTTCCAAATTTTCTGCAATCTCCTTTCGGTTCTCCCGAAAATTCCGATCGATCGAGGGATTAATCTTGCCAATCTCCCCCTCCACCCGGATCAACCGCTCTTCCATCGCCTTGAAGTCAGTCGATTTTTCGTTCGCATCAGATTTTCTCACTGAAAGCACAATCACGACCACCAACAATATTATAATTATTACCCCCATTACACCTAAAAATATATCCATAAAAAAAATTATAGCATATCTTTAATGAGTATGCTATAATTTAAAAGTGCCGACTTAGCTCAGCTGGCAGAGCAACGGTTTTGTAAACCGTAGGTCGTCGGTTCGATCCCGACAGTCGGCTCCATGAGTGAAAAGCAAGCAAAAATGCTTGCATTTTTGATAGATTTTCCGAATGGAGCATGAGTTTGCTTCTGCGCGGTCGGCTCCATTTTTAATAGTTCTCAGCCTTAATTTCAAAATACGCTTGTGGGTGATTACAGACCGGGCAAACCTCTGGTGCTTCTCGCCCAATCACAATATGTCCACAATTCCGACACACCCAAATGGTATCCCCGTCGCTCGAAAACACTTTTTTATCTTTCACATTCGCAAGTAATTTCAAATACCGCTCTTCGTGGGTCTTTTCGATCGCTGCCACCTGATCAAACTTTTCTGCTAACTCGTCAAACCCCTCTTCCCGCGCTACCCTCGCAAACTCCACGTACATATCAGTATATTCATAATTCTCCCCGTCTGCCGCCGCTTGCAAATTCACATCTGTCGGCTCTACTGCGCCCCCGTGGAGTTCCTTGTACCACAGTTTAGCATGCTCCTTTTCATTCGCCGCCGTCTCCGTAAAAATCGCCGCAATTTGCTCAAACCCGTCTTTTTTTGCCTGCGAAGCAAAGAAATCATACTTCGTTCGCGCGCTAGACTCCCCCGCAAACGCTTTTTCTAGATTTTCTTTGGTTTTAGTCCCATCATATTTAGTTTTCATATTTCCTCCTTTCTTAAATAGCTGTATACCCGCCATCTACGGGTAAAATCACACCAGTAACGTACGATGCTTCCTCCGAAGCGAGAAACACCACCGCAGCATCCAGTTCTCCCGGTTTGCCATACCGCTGCATCGGCACCATCGTCTTGGCAAAATCTTGAAATCTCTCTGTGTCCAGCACTGCAGTCGTCAGTTCCGTATAAAAATACCCCGGGCAAATCGCATTGCAGGTAATCCCATCTGTCGCTAGCTCCGCTGCCACCGCCCGAGTAAAGTTCACTACCGCCCCCTTCGAAGCGTGGTAAGCAATGGTCGGAATCTCGGTATTCCCCACTAAACCATACATCGACGCGATATTAATAATTCGCCCGTATTTATTTTTCTGCATAATCCGCGCAAATGCCCGCGTCATCTTAAACACACTCGTCTCATCCGTCGCAATCGTAAAGTCCCATTCCTCATCCGTCATCTCTACCACCCCCTTATCTTTAGACGATCCGGCGCAATTTAGCAAAATATCGACCCGTCCAAATTCTTTTTCCACATCTTTCGCCACCTCATCAATATTCGCCGTATCAGTCACATCACATTTGTACGCAACCACCTTTTTTGCTCCCGCCTCCATTAACTTAGGCTTGAATTCCTCCAACCTTTCCACTCGTCTAGCCAAAATCGCCAGCGAAGCCCCCTGCCGAGCCAGCGCCAACGCCATCTGTTGTCCCAGCCCTGACGACGCACCAGTGACTACGGCTATTTTTCCTTTCAAATCAAACATTTTCACTCCTTTCTAGTATCAATTATAACAAAAAATCATCAAAAAGTCGCGAAAGAGCGAAAACCCCCCGCTTTATCCAAGTCAAAATTTCTGGTATAATATAGGTATGATTCGTACTGGGAAAAAATTCAGCAAACCCGCCATGTCGCGCGTCAAAAACGGCGATACTATTTTGCCGGCAGAGCCAGAAACAGTCGCAAAAATCCGCCTCGACCACATGATGGTAGATATTTATAAGAGTTATAATCGTTCCACACTGCAAAAATTTATCGAAAACGGATTCGTCAAAGTAGACGGCGAAGTAGTCGAAAAACCCAACGCCAAATTCCCCAGAGGGGTCAAAATTGATTTACAGGTCCCCGAAAAACAAAAAAACGCCGACATCACTCCCGAAATCATCTACGAAGACGAAAACGTACTAGTAGTCGACAAACCGGCGGGGCTACTCTCTGAGGCCAAGGGAGAATATTGCCCAGAGCGCACTTTGGCAGATTTTGGGCTGATTTGCCATCGGTTAGATAGGGACACATCAGGGGTAATGATTTTAGCCAAGACACCCGAAGTTCAGAAATTCCTAAAAAAACAGTTCCAAGACCGCAAAGTCCACAAGACCTACAACGCAGTAGTAGAAGGGACACCGAAACTCGAGGCCGCCAGAATAGATTTACCGATGTTAAGAAACAAAAAACGCCCCACCACCTTCCTCGTAGACCCAAATGGCAAAGAAGCCGAGACTTTTTACGAAGTACTCAAAACTAACGGCGAACGTTCTCTGGTAGAGCTAAAGCCTACCTCTGGGCGAACACACCAACTGAGAGTACACATGCAGTATCTGGGACACCCTATCGTCGGCGATCCGATATACGGAGACGGCAACGCAGATAGGTTATATCTGCACGCCAAAGAGTTAGAGATCACTTTGCCAGGAGGCAAACGGACAGTTTTTAAGTCCAAATTGCCACGGAGCTTTACCAATGTGGTTCGATAGCGCAGCCCAAATTCCAGAAATAGCCATCAGGGGTGGCACCTCTATTTTTGTCATGCCTATTGGAGCGCGTATTGAGGTTCCGCAAGCAATCCTACTAGAACCTGTGGAAAAGTCATTCATCACGATCGAACAAGTTCGGCAAATCGGGGCCAAATTAAGACTAAAGCAGACCGAGGACCGTTTCATCATCGTCCGGCCAGCAGACAAATTAACTCTAGACGCCGCCAACGCTTTTTTGAAAAATCTAGAGGAGCCCGGCGACAAAGTCCATTATATCTTAATTACCGAGCAGCCTTCTCAGTTGCTACCGACGATTTTAAGTCGATCAATGATTTATTTTTTAAGAGACAAGCAAGGGTTCAGCACGGAAATTCAGGCCAAAGAGGAGCAAAAGCAATTAGTTAAGAAGTTAATCGCCGGCAAGCCAGCAGACTTAGTCGAAATCGCCGAAAAAGTAGCCAAGAAAAAGCCCGCTCGCGCGGCGGCGATGGACACTTTGGGCCTAGCAATTGAAATGCTCCAGAAATCGTATTTTATCACCGGCAAAGAAGTTTTTGTCAAAAAAATACCCAAATTCTTGACTGCTTATGATAACATCAGCAAAAATGGCCACGTGAAGCTACAAATTGTAGCCAATTTATGTTAAAATAAGAATTATGATAGCTGTTTTTGTGATTTTAATCTTTATTCTGTATCTGGTATTTCTTTTTCCGATGGAGCCCGCACCAGAACCAGAGGAGGAAAAGTCCCCCAAATACAAGGCCCAAATGAAAAAATTATGGCAAGTAGCGCAGACTTCGATGCGAGAACGCAAGCCATTCAAAGCCGAAAAGGCCCTCCTCACCATTTTGAAATTTGACGAAAAAAACGCCGCCGCCTATAACCGACTCGGAATTCTCTATGCCAAAGGCCAAAAATACGATGAGGCGGTGGAGTGTTTTGAAATCGCCCAATCTCTAGACAACAATCCGGCCTCGATTCATAATGTCGGGCTGATTTATCTAGAAACCGGCGCCTATGAAAAGGCCGCAATGGCGTTTAACCAAGCGATTGAACTAGAGGGAGATGTGCCAGCGCGCTACATCGCTCTAGCCAAAGCCGAAGAAAAGCTCGGCAATAACAAAAAAGCCATTAACGCTCTCGAGAGCGCCTACGAACTAGACCCGAAAGTTTCAACTTTGCGCCAAATACTGGCAATTTACGAAAACACCGGCGATACAGAGGCGGTGACAGCCACAGCAGCGCGAGTAGAAGAGCAAATCGTCAAAGACAACGAGGCCAAGAAAAAACGCGCAGCAAGCCGTGCCAGAGGAGCAACCGCCAAAGCCACTCGCCAGTCAACTCGCAAAACTGTCTCCAAATCCACCAATACCGCTAATCAGAACTCAACAGCAAAATCCAAATCCACCCCCAAGATTATCAAGCCTCATGCAGGGAGAAAGCGCATCTAGTCCTCAAGAGTCAGAATCAGCTTTTTTATATTTAGCCTGAAATGCCGCGGTGAGTTTTAGTTTGGTATCCTTGTTGCCAATGGTACGAATCTGAGGTTCGCCATCTACCATCATTTGCTCGGCAAAGCAAATATCAGCCAAATCATCAGTAGAAATTAAATACAAATAATCCTTACCATCTAGTTCTAAACGCTCAAAACACAGAAAATCACGCCCATCCAAGACTACTACTTCGCCTACTTCCAATAATGTCGATTCTACCATTGTTGCTCCTTTTTCCGAGCCTCCCGCTCGGCTTGGCGTTTAGCCTTGAGATCTTTCATTTCAGCGAGACGAGCAAGGCGACTAAACAAAGTACCGATAGCGGCCGCCCCAAGAGCAAGAGTAGTAGTGGCTGCTTCGGGCGAATTAACCACAAATTCAGATGGCCCATTTAGCACCACATCTGCGGTCATCATCACGGCAAAACCAACCGCAGCTATACCCCCCATCACATTAGGATCAGAAACCTTCTTGATGATTTTTTGTAGGAGACCGTCGGGTTCACTCCGCTCTAGATTAGCTTGAAATCGAGGACGAGCTATCCTCTCAACCCGTTCACTACGTGCAATCCGCTCAAAATCATTCCGATTGCCCCTGTCATTTGAACGACTTCCTAGTTCTGGATTCCGCATTTTACCTCCTTTATATTATCTTAATCCAAAAGCCTTTTGTACTTCTAGTAGTTTTGCGTTAGCAACATGATTGGCGTATTTTTCGCCATTCTCCAATAACTCATAAACCTCTTCATCGCTAATGGTAGCAAGCTTGGCCTGAAATTCTGTCAACATCTTTGCTACGCTATCCGCCACCTTTTTCTTGAGCTCGCCATAGCTAGTTTCACCCGCCCAGGCGGCCGTCACCTCATGTAGCGGCGTATCCGTCACCAGCGCCTCAATCTGTAATAAATTCGAAATCCCCGGTTGCGCCCACATATCAAACTTCACCTTGCCAAGCGAGTCCGTCGTAGCACTCATAATCTTCTTCGCCGCCCGCTCCGGTGCGTCATCTAGCATAATCTTGGAATTCTCCGCCTTAGTCGATTTGCTCATTTTCTTCTCTGGATTTAACAAATCTCGAATCCGAATCCCATCATCTACCCCCATAAACTTCACTTGCTCCGCCGTCTTCACCGGCACCGTAAAAATCTCTCCAAACCGATGGTTAAAGCGCGTCGCCAAGTTCCGAGTCAGCTCAATGTGCTGGAATTGGTCCTCGCCAATTGGCACATATTCCGCCGAGTAAAGCAAAATATCCGCCGCCATCAAAATCGGATAGTCAAAAATCCCCACATTACAAGACTCACGCCCCTCAGATTTTTCTTTGTATTGAGTCATTCGGGAAGTTTCGCCCATTGTCGCCACACAGTTCAATATCCAACACAGCTCCGAATGCGCTGGCACATAACTCTGACGGTAAACATGTACATTTTCATTAATCTTTAGTCCAGCCGCCAAATAATACTTGAGTGTCCTAATAATGTTTTTTTGCAAATCACCATCGATATCCGCAATAATTGAATGTAAGTCCGGCACAAAAATATTGATATGATGGTCTGCGGAGTGTTGATTCGCTAACCGCACCATCGGCAAAAGCGCCCCCAGATAATTCCCCAGTGTCAGCTCACTATTAGCCCGAATCCCCGTCAAAATCGTTTTCATAAATCCATTATAGCACAATTAATCTCAAATTTTTTTGCAAAAAATATGGTGCTGGAGGTAGGACACTTATTCCTCGTTTACGCTCGGAATAATACGCCGGGCGTCGTCTCGAAAAATCTCAAATAAATTTGAGATTTTCACTCGCCTCCTACGGCGTCCGAACCTACGGTTCTCGTCCTATCCCAATATCAAATAAAATATTCTTGATTATAAGTCAAGAATATTTTATTGGTGCTGGAGGTAGGACTCGAACCTACGAAGCGCGAAGCGCGAGAGATTTACAGTCTCTTGTCATTGCCACTAGACGACTCCAGCTTTCCAAAGTACTTCCATATTTTCAATCCTTATCCAATCCTGGAGCCGCGAACGAGACTTGAACTCGTGACCTCATCCTTACCATGGATGCGCTACTACCAACTGAGCTATCGCGGCGGATTGTTAATATGGTGGAGCGTATGAGATTCAAACTCATGACCTCTACTATGCCATAGTAGCGCTCTAATCAACTGAGCTAACGCCCCATACCCCCATTATACCATATTTTTTACAAAGTCCAACAAAGTCTACACTTTATATGTTGTTATCACGTGATAATGTCGTAGTAGATTGTTATGTGAAAATGTCGCAATCATCGTTCATAATTTAATACATGAAGGAAGTAACATTATCAATGAAAGAACAAGAAAAACTAGCT
>JAFRBR010000012.1 GCA_017404795.1 Candidatus Saccharimonadota bacterium
ATTGGCGCCAATCCAGAATTTGTAAACGGTTTTATGCATGATTTGGTTAGAGATTATAACTCTGGTAACGATGAATACTTCTTGGAAAAAATTGCCTACTTCCACGCAGAATTCGAAAACATTCACCCATTCGGTGATGGTAATGGCCGCATTGGACGTTTGCTCACAAACGAGCAATTAGACATGCTTGGTTTGCCGCCAATTATTATCCCGAATAAATCGAAATTCGACGAATATTACCCTGCTCTTGACGAATACACAAAAACCAACAAAGCAGATAAGCTAACCGAGTTATTTGCGAGCCTATTAATTGAAGCGCTGTATCGCCGTATTACTAAGCTTACAGCCAAGAAAATTATTCCAGTTGCCGACTGGGCCAAGAATAATGGCATTAATCTCCAATCTGCAACCAATAAGGCTATTCGTGGTACCATTCCCGCCTTTAGGGCTAGGGGGCATTGGATGATTGATGGCGAATATAAGACAAACAATAATTAAAGATAGTTGCGTAGCTCATGAGTACACAATATTAATCTAAGGAACGCTATTTCTCATTCATTCGTTACAGTAGAAGAAGATGACGGCGATCCTTATTGTATAAGAGAAAATGCCAACATATGAAAAACACTCGCGCAAAAGCAATAGTTAAAACTAGTATTAGAAGCATCTGCGCAAATTTGATGCTAGTAGGATTCAAAGCGACAGTAGGTCTACTGTCAAACTCTATCGCAATTATTACGGATGCCGTTAATAACCTTAGCGATGCACTATCGAGCATTATCACAATCATTGGTACGAAACTTGCTGGCAAAGCACCAGACAAGAAACATCCGTATGGGTACGGGCGCATTGAATATGTTACTTCACTCGTAGTTTCCGCTATCGTGCTCTATGCGGGTATCACTGCATTTATTGAATCCGTAAAAAAGATTATTGCGCCAGAGGAAGTAGACTATAATGTCACGACTTTAATCGTTCTGATTGGCGGCATTATCATTAAGTTCGTACTTGGGCTATATGTCAAGAAAAAAGGACGCGTCATAAAATCCGACTCTCTGGTTGCAAGTGGAGCAGACGCTTTTAATGATGCCATTCTTTCTATCTCCGTACTTGCATCGGCAATTGTCTATATGATTTTTAATGTAAATCTCGAAGCATACGTCGGTACACTAGTATCAGTTTTTATCATTAAAGCCGGCATAGAACTCATTAAAGAGTCTATTAATAATGTGCTTGGCACACGCATAGAAAGTAGCTTAGCAAAGTCAATTAAGAAAGAAGTCTTAAAGGAAAAGAACGTTAAAGGCGCTTTTGATTTGGTTCTAAATGATTATGGCCCAGATAAATATCTTGGCTCAATCCACATCGAAGTAGAAGATACGTTATCTGTGGCAGATATTGATAAAATTTCTCGCCGCATCACGAAACAAGTATCACAAAAATATGGAGTAATTCTTCATACTATTGGCGTTTATTCTATTAATACAAAAGACAAAAACATTATTGAAGCAAAGAAAAAAGTAGAAAAAATCGTTTTTGCTCACAAAGAAGTTCTACAAATGCATGGTTTTTATTTGGACGCCAAGGATAAGACGTTAAGCTTTGATATTATCATTGACTTCAAAGCCGAAAATTATGAAAAGATTTATCAAGATATCTACGATGCGGCTCAAAAAGAATTCAAGAACTACAAAATCACAATTGTGCTAGACGTCGACGTAAGCGATTAAGTGTTAATAATATATTAAAATCGAGCCGATGAAGGAGTTCGAAATTGATGCACAAAAAAAGGTGATTTTTGAGATTAAATCACCATTTAATTTGCGTCTAGAACCTGAGTTTTCCTTTAGTGACCCTGTTGGTAATCCGGGTGGGACTCGCCAATGACCTAAATTCGAAGATGAAAGGCGTCAGATTGGCGTTTTCTTCGTTCGAAGTGCGTCTAATGGACGAGCGAGAACGAAAAAACGCCGAGATGGCGCCTTTCAATTCGAATTTTGGTGATCCGGGTGGGACTCGAACCCACGACACCAAGCTTAAGAGGCTCGTGCTCTAACCAGCTGAGCTACCGGACCAGATATAATATCTCCACCCCCCTCTACTACAATGTGCTTTCAGCGCCAGAGGCTCGTGCTGTCATGATTTAAGCCAGCTGAGCTACCGGACCACATCTAATATATTATACCACATCCTCATCAAATAACAAAGAGTAAAATCGCAAATCACATCTATACAATTTAATCATCATTCGTATAACTATCATCCCGCCCGTCCGGGTCCGTCATATCAATTACTCGCTTGCTTCTCAGCTCCACTGCGCGGACAGTCTTTCTCAGCACTCCATCATATCCAGTTAGTGCCGCAAACGGCGCAAATTGTGCCGCTCTTGCCTCTCGCGACATTCGCGGATGTCGTTTCGGCTCATAATGCTCATGGTTCATAATTTCATCATATTTCATTTCCTATGTCCTCCAATCTGCGCATTTCGCTCTCTACCTGTCGCCCCCTCTTCAAAATTAATTCCTTTCAAAATTGCATTTTTACCAAATTTTTGCTTAATGTCCAATACTGCCTCGTTTGTCCTTTTCTCTTTATCTAGACCTTCGCTCACTCCACCCTCCTCAAACAAACCCAACTGCCTCGGACCATCATCAACCCCCTCCGGCAACACATGACAAACTTCAATCGTGATTCTCCGCACTAATAGTTTTCGCCCCACCAATTCATCAAACAAATTCATTACTGCCCCACTAATCATTTTCGCCGAAGCCGTCCGTCGCTTCAAATTATACGTCCCATGCGCATGCTTTGGCACCCTCCGCCCATAAAAATCACTCGTCACCTCCCCAAGATTCACTTCCCTATCATTACGCCCCAAAAGGTTCGCCGCATCATACCCCACCGTCAATACCACCTGATCCGTAGTCAGTCCCCGAGCTAATAATGATAATACCATTTCCTCCGCCATTTCCCGTGCCACCACTCGCGCCCTCACAAAATCATACGGCTCCTTCAACACTTGCCCCGACGAAAATGAATTATTCCTCGGCCGATACGCCTTCACATCCTTAATTGTACAGGGCTCCCACCCCCACGCATGGTCAATCAAAAGCTCCGCGTTCACGCCAAACATCTTGTATAAATAGTCCTCATCTCGCTCCGCACACAGTGCAATATCTCCCATCGTATATAGTCCAGCACTTTCCAACCGCCGCGCATACCCCTTTCCGACTCGCCAAAAATCCGTCAGCGGTCTATGTGCCCACAATTCCCGCCGATAGCTCATTTCGTCAAGCTCCACCACTCGTGCCCCATCCGCATCTGGCTCCACATGTTTCGCCAAAATATCCATCGCCACTTTTGCAAGGTACATATTCGTTCCCACACCCGCTGTCGCCGTAATTCCTGTTTCGTCCAGCACGGCCTTCAAAATTTTCCGCGCCAACTCCACCACACTCATTTTATACATTTTTAAATATGCCGTCACATCAATAAACACTTCGTCAATCGAATACGCAAAAATATCTTCCGGCGCTACAAACTTCAAATACACATTATATATTCGCGCCGAATACTCCATATAATATCCCATCCTCGGCGTTGCCACAATGTAGTCTAACTCCAAATTAGGATTCCGCTTCAACTCCAAATCATTCACTGATTTACCATTCAGCTTTCTGCCCTTCCTCCTCATTCGGTTAATTTCCCTTACTTTTTGCACCACCTCAAAAAGCCGCGCCCTACCAGGTATTCCATATGCCTTTAAAGACGGCGATACTGCCAAACAAATTGTTTTTTCGGTTCGCGTCAAATCCGCCACTACCAAATTCGTCGTCAGAGGATCAAGCCCTCGCTCCACACATTCCACCGATGCATAAAAGGACTTCAAATCAATCGCAATATAGGCTCTGTCTTTATTTTCCCAATCATCCATCTACTAACAATTATACCAAACCCCCACTACCTAGCCCTATCCCTAGTTCCCCAGCGTCTTAATCTTACTAAACCGCACCTTTTCCACTGCTTCTCTGAGAACCTTCTCCGACCCATAATGCGTACGTCTTCCCGGCGCGTCCGACAACATATGTTGCGCATACGGAAAACTCACCGCTCGCTCCAACACTCCACCGAGTTTCCCCGTCCCACATAGCACTTCCGCCTTTCGCACCTCAGAAACCGGCACTTCCAACGCCTGCTTCATTTCCTCCGGAAAAAACGTCAGCGAAAACAAATCCCCATCCGCCTCCCCCGCTAGTCGCCCATAGGCAATCGAAGTGTTTCCCTCAATCCATAGCCTCTGGTCCAGCGCCCGCATTTTTGCACCAGTTAGATTCATTTCGCTTCGCACATATTTTTTACCATCGGTATTTTTCATGTCGCACACAAAATCCCCCTCACACGTCGTCGTCATCACCGCCCCCGACGCGTCTGGCGATTTCAGCCCGTGCTTCTCATCATACGAAATCGTATCACTAATATAATCGCAAATAATCCACGAAAGTAGCCCCGTCTCCGCATTCTCCGCAATCAAATAAAACTCCGTCCTCGCACCCCAAAACACACTCGAATGCACTCGAAACATCGTCACAATCCCGTAATACTTCGGCGTATCACCCTCAAAAATGGAAGCCTTCGCCGGCCGAAACCCCTCCGGCAAAAACTGCTGCATTTTCTCCGGCTCGGTTATTTCATAAAACATAAACGAACAATACGGTTCCACCACAAACGGCATCTTGTCCGCCTTCTTGGTCGCCGAAGTCACGATTTTACGTTGCATCCACACCGGCAACTTCCGCATCCTCGTCTGTAGATACATCACCTTCCCGACTTCCATCGGGTCCACTAATCTCTCCACCCCCTTCGCATATTCCAAAATATTCATAACCCCATTATACCATCTCAGGACCTTTAGCTAACATTATTTTGTTTGATATAATATTCCTATGATCACCACGTTTAGCGACCTCAGAACTGCCCTCGCTTCTCACGCCGAAGACCCCTACCGCGACTTTATTATGAAGGGCATCCCCAGCAACCGCCCTTTCCTCGGCGTTCGCATCCCGCTAATCCGCGAAATCGTAAAACAAATCCCGCAAGACAAACTCTTGGAATTTCTAGAAGTCAACCCCGTCGCTTTCGAAGAAGTCATCGCCCGAGGGATGATAATTTGCCGCTTACCCTACCAAGAAGCCTTGAATCACTTCGACTCGCAAATCGCACACATCGACGATTGGTGTACCTGCGACACTTTTTGCGCGGAATTTTCTAAACTCATCCATAATAATAAAATCGAATTTTTCGAAACCAAAATCGAAAAGCTCTTAGAATCCGGCCAAGAATTTCTCATCCGCGCCGGCCTAGTTATTCTAAAATGTGCTTACATAGAGCCCGAATACCTCGCAGTCATTTTCGACCGCATCGAATCCTTAAAAAAACACGAAGCGTATTACGTCCGTATGTCCATCGCCTGGCTCCTCGCCGAATGCTTCATTAAATTCCCCTCCGCCACCACCGGCTACCTCGCCGTCTCAAATTTACCTAGCTGGACCTTCAACAAAACCATCTCCAAAATCTGCGACTCCTACCGCGTCGACGACGACACCAAAATTCTCCTCCGCAAAATGCGCCAACGTCCCCACCACAGAAATCACAATAATACTAACAACCAAAAACACTATATCCATACCTCCATTATAGCACGCAAATCCCCAAGAGTAGTCGAGAACATCCAATAGAAATTCGCTAACTTCTTGCACCTTGACTGGACCCTACCACTATTGCTATAATAGTGGTAGGGAGCGAACCCTAGAAATTCGCTTTGAGGTTGGGTTACCCTTCGTCTTCTACGACGAGGGTAACTTTTTTAGTTTTTGGCTTGCGCTTGAATTTAAAGTAAAACTCTACTTCCATAGCGCACCTCCTTTCGT
Organism: Candidatus Saccharimonadota bacterium; assembly: GCA_017404795.1. Taxonomy (GTDB): domain Bacteria; phylum Patescibacteriota; class Saccharimonadia; order Saccharimonadales; family Saccharimonadaceae; genus Nanosyncoccus. Next base: position 5,928 of record JAFRBR010000012.1, read on the forward strand.
GTTTGTTTTCCATTCATTTCGGGAGGACGGTAACCAAGATTTATCTAGAAAATCAATGCGTAAATCCCCCCTTCATAGACGGATTCTCCGCACCTAAAAAGGAGGTTACTATTATCCGCTCACTATGGGAGGATCTACTTTCACACAAACTAAGCTTCTCCAACCCGCCCTATTATAAACACACTCCCCAAAGTTTTACAACCCTTAACCATCAAAAATCATGACATAACAATTTTAAATTTTTACACAAGTGTTTTCATCACACAACCAAATTCAAATCCAAATCCAAGTCCAAACGCAAACTAAAAACTCACACTTCCACCAACTCATATTCTCTACTGCCCAAGCCCAACTCCTCCGCATACGGCAAAATCTCTCGTCCTAGCCGCGAATCAATCCGCTCACGCAACTCAACCGCCCCCGGGTCCTCCGCCCCCCACACCATATCAACAAACGCCTGATCGTTCGCCACTGGATCCATCGACGCCACAATCCCCAGGTTCCCCATCACCGGATCCCCTTGTCTCGCATCGCAATCACAATCCACCGACAATGCATTCATCACCGTAATATACACAATCGGCTTACCACAATCCCGCAAATAATCCGAAACCGCCGTCGCCGCTTCCGCCATCGACTCAATAAAATCAATCTGCTCGTGCTCAGATTTCCAGCACTCCTCCGGGTCTTCCGTCTTCCCACATGAATGAATATACGCCTTCCCGGCCCTAGACGCAAACCCAATCGACTGATTCTTAAGGTTCGCTCCAAATCCCCCCATCGCATGTCCTTTCCCGTGCGCCAAATTCACAAACGCATCATAATCATCAAAATGCGACCCCACGATATCATATTTCAAATGCTTACCCTTCCCAAATGGAATTCGCTTCTCCCCCTCCGCATCCATAATATCCACTCTAGCAAACGAAGTAAATCCATGCTCCTCCGCCACTTTCATATGCTCATCAACATCATTCCTTGCCCCTGGATACGCTGTATTACACTCCACAATCGTCCCATTAAGCGACCCTACAAACGGCCCAATCAAATCCGCCTTCAGGTATCCTTTCGCTCCCCGCTCCCCCGTCGACACTTTCACTCCCACCTTACCAGTTAGCTCCACCCCCAGCGCCTCATACACCCGCTTCAGCGCCTCCGGCGAGATTTCCTTTGAATAATAAACTTTCGCTACCATATTTCCTCCTTTTCTATTATTATAAAACTTATTTCGCGTATTCAATCGCCCTAGTTTCCCGAATCACATTCACTTTAATCACCCCTGGATACGACATCGTCGCCTCAATCTTATTTGCAATATCCCGTGCCAATTTCAAAGCCGACAGATCATCAATTTGCTTCGGTTCCACAATCACTCGTATCTCGCGTCCAGCCGAAATAGCATAAGCCTTATCAATTCCAGGGAACGAAGTCGCAATATTTTCTAAATCTTTCATCCGTTCCGCAAAATTCTCCGCCGAAATATTCCGCGCCCCTGGCCGCGCCGCACTCATCGCATCTACAATTTTTACAATCACCGCTTCGGGAGTAGTCGGCTCGATATCATTATGATGCGCTGCAATTGCGTGTACCACTTCGTCCGGCATCCCATACTTCTTGGCTAGTTCCGCTCCAATATCCGCATGCTTCCCCTCAATCTTATGCGTCACCGCCTTGCCCATATCGTGCATCAAAGCCGCTGTTTTCGCAATCCGTTTATCTGCGCCGATTTCCTCGGCAATCATCCCCGCCACATGTGCCATTTCAATTGAATGTAAAAGCACATTCTGCCCATACGAAGTCCGAAATTTTAATTCACCCAGCAGATGCACTAACTCTCGCGGAATCCCCACAATCCCCACCTCCCTTACTGCATCTTCACCTGCACGCACTACTTCCTTCTCAATCTCGCGCTCAGCCTTTGCCACTGCATCTTCAATTGACGACGGATTAATCCGCCCGTCTTTCATTAGTCGCTCCAATGCATACCGCGCCACCTGCCGCCGAATCGGATCAAACGACGACAACACCACCATTCCTGGCGTGTCATCCACCATCACGTCCACACCCGTCGCCCTTTGCAACGCTTGAATATTTCGTCCTTCCTTACCAATAATCCGCCCCTTCATATCGTCATCCGGTAGCTTCAAAGCCGTTACCGTCCGATCCGCCGTCACTTCCGACGACATTCTTTCCATCGCCGTAAGTAGCATCGCCTGCGCCGCTTCGTCCACATCATGCTTAATTTCTCTTTGCTCTTTATTCACCAGCTCTACCAAATCTTGCTTAATATCGTGCTCTGTCATCTTCATCAATTTATCTCGCGCATCTGCCTTCGAGAGCCCCGCAATCTTTTCCAATTTTTCATGCTGTTTTGTCCGAATGTCCTTCACCTCATTTTTCAAATCCTCAATCTCCCGCGTCTCTTTATTCAATTTTTCCGACTTTTTCTCCAACTGATCCAATTTCGCATCCAGCGTCGTCTCTCGCTCCGCCAACCGATTTTCAGTTTTCTTCCATTCGCGCCGACGCTCGTTTTCCTCCTTCTGGTTTTTTTCCGTCACCGCCGCTGCTTCCTTTTTCGCACTCAAAACAATATCCTGAGCCTCTCTCTTAGCCTTACGAATTAGATCATCAGCTTTATCTTTTCCCCCATTTTCCTTGCTCTTATTATATGCAAAAATCCCGCCTGCCCCGGCAGCCACACCTACCACGGCGGCAACAATTGGGATAATTATTTCCATATTGCCCTTTCTAATTGTTTTTGTTGGTATTTTCCTCTATACCAACGGGTTAACAAATAACAATCAATTTAATTAATTTCCACTCCTATTATACCACATTTTTCACCAAAATTCACTAAAAATCACCAAAAAACCACATCAAAATGCCACAAACTACAACTACCGAAACAATCCCCGCTTCTTAGCATCCCGAAATTCTTCTAATAGTTCTTTTTGTTTCCGACTCAAATTCTTCGGCGTTTCCACCACAATCGTCACAATATGCGGCCCTCTATCACCATCACCCCTAAACGGCACCCCATGCCCGGAGAGTTTAAACGGCGTCCCACTCTGCGTCCCCGCCGGCACTTTCATCGTAATCGGTCCATCCACCGTCTCCACTTCAATTTCACACCCTAATGCCGCATCCACCATACTGATTTTTTCTTCCGACAAAATAATCGCACCCTCTCGCGTCAAATGTTTATGCGATTTCACCCGCACTCGTACATACAAATCACCTGGCTCAGCCTCACTAGATGGCGCCGGACCACCCTTACCGCGCAAGCGAATGCTCATGCCGTCATCAATTCCCGCCGGAATCTTCACTTTCAAATCATCCCCCTGCACTGACACTTTCTTAGTTGTCCCAAAAATCGCCTCTTCAAAGGTCAAAGTCACACTAGTCTGATAGTCCGCCCCTCTTCGCGCCCGTCGTGAACCTGAACCACCAAAACCAAAAATACTCCCTAATATATCATCAAACGCTCCACCCCCGCCGAAATCAAAGTTAAACGTCTGTCCATTAAAGTTAAACGCTCCACCTTGCCCAAACGGGTTCCCACCAGCTCCTCCAAACGGATTCCCCGCGCCCCCTACTCCCGCATGCCCAAATTGGTCATACCTAGCCCGCTTCTGTTTATCACTAAGCACATCATGCGCCTCATTAATCTCTTTAAACTTCGTCTCGGCTTCCTTATCCCCCGGATTTTTATCCGGATGATATTTTACCGCCAACTTCCGATAAGCCTTCTTGATTTCATCATCCGATGCTCGCCTAGACACCCCTAACACTTCATAATAATCACGTTTACTTGTCATAATCCCATTATATATCATTAGCACTCAAAACACAAGAGTGCTAATATTTATTATTACTTTTGGGACATTTTCCCGGAGTCCCAGCAAAAAGTCAATGCCCTTTAGGGCTTTACTTTTTGCGGACGGAGGCGTCCCAAAAGTAATAATAAATATTACAATTTACTGTTTCCCAGGGTTAGTAGTAATCAAACTCTCCTCAGTCTCCGACGCAATAATCTGAATATGTACATGATTAGAGCCAGCAAAGAACAATCCTTGCCCCACTGGGAAATTCGACAACCTGCGCTTTTCCTCTTCCGTCAATTTAAACACATCCGCCAACACATCCACCGCCGACACCGATTGCTTCAAAAGTAGTTGCATCGACGAGTTCCCCACAATCGCCCGCCCCATCTTCGAACTCATAAAATCTTCCACATCCTGTGTAATTGTAGTTAGTCCCAGATAGTATTTCCTCGCCCGCTTCGCCAGTGAAAACAAGAAGTTCGCCGAATCTTCGTGTTGCATTAATTGCCACGCCTCATCTACAATCAGTAGCCTCTTCTTTTGCTCCGCCCGTACAATATTCCAAATATGCGAAAGCACAATATACATCGCCACCGGCCGGAGCTCATCTTCGAGATCCCGAATATTAAACACCACCATCTGATTGTTGATGTCAATATTACTTTGTTGCGAGAAAATCCCCGCAAAAGTCCCAGTGGTATACTTGCGTAATCTCTGCGCCAACGCCGGCCCACTTCCTTCCATATGGAGCAAAGTATCATACAAATTCGCAATCGTCGGCGGCGTCGACTGATGCGTCAACGGGTCCGATGTAATCCCCGCCCTAGCATAAGTATCAATTAAGGCTTGGTCTAAGTCCGCCTCTTCCGCTGCCGTTAGCGCCGGCATCACTTGCCCCGAAGCCGTCACCTGATTCCCTCCTAGCATCAACCGAAACAACCCATGCAAAGTCACCAAATTTGCGCGCAAAGCATCATTTGCATCCTCCGCATCCACCACTTTTGGCAAATCAAACGGGTTAATCCTTACATCCGAATTCAGCGACAATCGAATATACGATCCGCCCACCGCATCACATAATTTCTGATATTCATTTTCTGGGTCAATAATCAATATCTCCGCTCCCACCATCATCGAGCGCAGAGCCTCCAGCTTCACCGTAAACGATTTACCTGCACCCGACTTCGCAAACACCACCATATTCGCATTTTCTAAACTAAACCTATCAAATATCACTAGCCCATTATTATGCATATTAATTCCATACAAAATCCCTTTATCCTGCGTCAAATCCGCCGAAGTAAACGGGAAAGAAGTCGATATCGCCCCTGTATTCATATTTCGTCGAATTTGCAGTTGGTCCATACATTGCGGCATCACTGAGTTTAGCCCCTGCTCTTGCTGCGTATTCGCTACCTTCGAAAACACCATCTGCTGCCCAAAAATTGTCTCAATCTTCTGCTGCACAAATTTCATTTCATCCAACGAATCCGCCCACAGTGTAATATACAGCCCAAACCGGAAAAATCTCTCCGCTCCTACCTGCAACTGGTCACGCAGTTCCTCTGTATCAGCCAGGGCCGCCTCCAGCTCCGGATCTCGCACTTTGCCCTTCTCAATATTCAAATTCATCGACGCTTCTAGCTGCGTAGCTTTAGTCCTTAGATTTTTCATCACTACCGCCGATTCCACCGGATAAATATACATCGACACATCCACCACTTCATCAATATTAATAATCGGCGACAGCCATCCCGTATATAATGACCGCGGATATCCATACACGTACAAAGTCCGCCCATATTTATTCCCCAACCGGAAATAATCCGAATGAATCTCAATCGCCGACGGCGAAATCAAATCCCTCAGCGTATTCGTCCCCTGCTCAAACGCCTTCTGGATTTCAGCTTGTTCCATTGCTTCGTTCTGTGCAGCAATTTCCGCTGCAGTCAGTTGTCTCTGTTTAGCCATTTACTTGCCCTCCATTATTAACTGTCCCAGCGCCATTCACAAAAGCTTCAGCTCCAGTCATACCCCCACCTCCAGCCACGCCCCCACCTCCACCATTTTGCTCACTCCCAGGCTTCTCACCCTTTTTCACATACATTGTCGCGAGCTTACTAAAGTCCACCAATGGCTCTCTTACCGCTGTATCTGGATTATTAAAGTTATAGTACAACTCCGCCAACTCCTTTGTATTAAGTCTTACCGAATGTATCCCAATCTGAAACAGTCCACTCATCACCGAATCTACTCGGTTATTTAATTCTGTCATCGCCTTATCATAAGTCGCTCGATCAATTCGCGTCACTTCCGGCCCCTTACTTCTCGAAAAAGTCTTAAAGAAATTCTTCGTCGCTTGCAAATCTTTTTCCGCCTCTTCCGAAGTATAATAAGGTATCACCACAAAGAACGACTTATCCATAATATTTGCTTCTTGCGACAAAATATCAATAAAGTTGATATAATCATCCATCAGTACCCCTAGTAGCATGTTGTCATTATTCCGTCGTATTTCACTCAACCGCTCAATATACGGCCCAATATCCACTCGCTGGCTCCGCACCAATATTTGAGTAGTAAACTTCAAAGAATTCAAAAAATTCTGATATGAATATTCCACCCCTTCTCTTTCCGCATCACTCATCAAATCAAAGTTAATCGACTTACAGGCCACCACCGCCCGAAAAGAACCATCTTTCATGATCACTACGTTATCTCGTAATTCTGAAATCAGTAGCGTTGCCTGTGTCGAAGAAGGAATATCTTTATTTTTCGAAACTGGCGCCGCCGTTTGCTGTCCTTGTACTGGCACCTGTCCCGCCTGATTTGGCATAATCATTTGTGGTTGTTGTTGCGGATTCATAATCTAATGTAGCGAAATAAACACTTCGCTCTCTTCCCTTTCTTTTATTCTATTTGCTTCTTTTGCAATTGTCGCCACCGAATAGTCATCATTATTCGCTAACTCTATTATACTAGGATTCGTCGGTTTTGTCTCTGCCTTTTCCGTCGGTTCAGGTATATTTTCTCTCAAGTTTTCCACCGGTTTTTCCACCACCGGCGTATTTGAATTTGTTGCCGTTATCTTGTCCTCATCTCCCCTCTTTATCACTCCGCCACTTATTGCCATGTTTTCATTCTTAGCGATTTCTGCCTTCATCTGCTGGATTACTTCTTCATGACGCTCGTTCTCATCTCGCACAATCGCATCCGCCAAATTACCAAAACTATTCACTTCAAACATATCTTGCGTCCCAGCCGCCTCCGCCGCCAATTCCGCACTAGCATGGTTCATTACTCCACCACCCTTAATCGCATACCCCTCCGTATCCACAATATCTGCCAAAAACGACAACCGGTGTGTCGCTTCTTCACTAGTAATATCTCTAGTCCGGTCATCATCCACTATTTTTGGTGCTGTAATTTTGATTGTCGAATCTCTCTGCCCCGGCGTCCATATCCGATTCCTCGGCTTCAAATAATATGATGCCACCGCCGCAAGATATGTTTCCATCGGTTGATCCTTTTTTAACGGCAAAGCCAAAGCCGCAAACAATAATATCACCGGCAGCGGAATAAATGCCAGTAATGGAAAAATCTGAAACAATCCCACCGCTATCGCAATCAAAATCCCAGCAATCAAAAGATACACGAACTGCCGAAAACTAAACGGCCCGAGTAATTTATCGTCCGCCTCAACATCTTGAGGCACTTTATATTGCGCCATACTCCACCATTATACCATAATTATTATTATATATGGTCTCTATTCCCAGGATAATTATCCAAATCCCCCAAAGTATCTTCTATCCAAGTATACAAATCTTCATTATCAGTATATTTATTTTTCTCATAATATTTTTCATACGCCCAGACGATATAATCCCCCGGGAACCACTCCTCAAGCTGCTCTTTTGTCTTATTAAAGAATACTTCCACGTCCTCGTCCTTATATTCATCATTCAGCGCACTCATTTTAGCCTGGAAACTTGCCTGATGACTAGCATCATAAATCTTATACGGCTCTTCATATTCAAAATTCGGGTCTGCTTCTTTTCGTTTTCGCATCTCTGCTCGCCACTCTCGCTGTCTCTTCGCTTTGTAAAAATCGACTTCCTTTTTCAAAGCATTTTCATTGTCAAGCCCCACCCATTCGCGTAACCAGTCTTTAGCGTTATTCGCCGCACCAGATCTTCGCGTCTTGTAAATCTGTTCCAATTTACCAGTATCACCCAATATCCGTCGCATCTGCCGCCCAGCCAAATCCATCTTTAATTTATTCCTATCTTTTTGTCGCATCTCTTCCGCTTTTGCTACGTCACTTTCATCTCCATACTTATTCTGAATCTGCGCCATCTCATTATTATACTCTTCTCGCTTATCAGGGTTTTTATCCAAAAACTCCTCTACCAAATGTTCCATCACTGCTTCTCGATAGTCAGACCTCATCCCCAAAATCTGCGTTGGCGTCTGGTCTCTTAAATATTTCATCGTCCGACCCCGGAAATACTTCTCCGCATATTCTGCATCACCAGCCAAATCACCTCCAGCATCCCAACGCGCCTTCCCTTTTCCATCATAACCAGTCAAGAAACTTACTGCACTCTTCAACTGTTCACTCATAGCGTCATACTTCATGCTCGCTGAAATAAACGCTGGCACCATCGCCTCTTCCATCTCTTCTCGTTTGTGCAAATATTTCTTCACATCCAAACCATTTGCACCCGTATACGCATTCACCAGCATTTCATCCAAATTACCATACGCAGTCCGTTCAACTTGGTCTAGAGCCGTACCCTCAATCAAGTCTCGCATTGTTTTTTTCACCGGTTTCTTCACAATTCTCCGTCTAGTCACTAATGGTTCATTTGGCTCAACATATTCTTCAATTTCATCATATTCACCTGTCACAAATTCATCCAATGACAATCTTTTATTCTGTCGTTGATTTTTGTTATAAATATGCGCTGTCTCAAGGTTAATATATTTACCATAACGTCGGAGGAACGGATCTCCACCTTTCACCTCAAACATCAAGAAACTAGCCAATGCTTGCGATGCGTGCGTCCCCAACTCTATCCCTTGTTCACTGTTTAATACATTCTCAATTTGTTTTCGCACTACATCCGTGTCGCCTCGCTGATTCAAAATCCTTAGTCCCGGCAAAATTGTATCAATATAATTTGCGGCGTCATTCAACTTCGTCAATTCGGCCAATCTATATTCCAAATCCTTCGTCGGCGGCACCATATCAAAATATTTCTGATATTTAGTTTCAATGATCTTCTTCTGTGTATCATAAGCCTGCGCCGCGCTCGCCGCCGCATAATGAGTATTCACTACATTCCCTTCCATAATTTCGCTCATCGTCTGATACCGCTTAGCTGCCTCTTGTGCCTTAGCGCTGTCAAGATTGTCAAAATGAAATTTATAGTCTTCTCGTGGCACTTCAATTCTCTGCCCATCTTGCAATACCTCCGGTTTATAGCCCTCAGTTCTATCCATATGCCAATTCACTGCCGCCTCAGTCCTCTTATAAAATCCTTCTGCATTATCCGCCATAATTTTCTCGCCTCTCGCCTGCTCAAATTTCAAGGCATCACTCGCAAGTACGTTCTTTGTATCCAATTCCTCTAATCGCGCCTTCGTCGCTCCACCTATATTCTTTGTTGCCAGCAACTGGCCCAAGCCCCTATTCATATTATTTTTGTCTCTCTCAATCTCTCGTTGGTACTCCATATTTTTGGCCTGGTTTTCATATGCATCTATACCCTGTTTAGTTGGTACACCTTTTTTATCATAATTACGACTGGCCCTATACGCCAAGCCCCGATTTTTCACTATCTGTACATTCTCCATCATTTCCGCATCGCGCGCCACTTTCCTATTTGTCGCAAACTGCATCAACCTTAAACTCGGTGTAATCGGTCGATTCGTCGCCATACTCTTCTGCTTAGTAGCCAATCGACGCGAATTTGCCCATGCCCCCACTCCACCCATCATTGTTCGGCTACTATACCCACGTAACTTTGTATTAATCGTACCCAAAATCGTCCCGCTCATTTGCATCAATTTCCAAGCAAAGAACAGCGGGAAAATCTGCACCGCCACCCCCAGCAGCACGCCAAATCCGTCTGTCGCGCTAGCAATAATCGCAAATCCCGCCAGACTCGACGCTCCAAACAACAATGAAAATGCCGGATAAAACACCAACATCTGGATAAATATTTTTCGCCATCTCGTAAACAAATTTTCTGTATTTGGCAACATATGCGCCACCACCGCTAACGGCGCAATCATCACTAGTAGCACAATCACCGCCTGACGTAAAGCAATTGTAATTAATCCCGTCACTACTGCCACAATCGCCCCCAATACTACCGGAATCAACATCCAAATCGCCCCAGTTTCAAACGCAATCACCGTCCCACCAATTACTAGCGCCGCTCCACCCGCAATCGCCGAGAACATCTCCGCATTTCCCACCGCTATATCTGTTCCACTCGCACCTGTCACCATATTGGCCATAGTCGAATTCATCACCGAAGTAAACACTCCTCTTATACTGTTTCCAGCGATATTAGATAAATCCACTGCAAGCGAACACAGCAGAAAACTCAGATTCACCAACACCGCCACCACTATCAACTTTGGTAACGCCTTCTTTACCCCATAATTCGATATTCCCAACCCTGTAATCTGCGAATAAATCACTACAATCAAGAATATAATAAACACAATGTTGGCAAATCCCCGAAAATACTTCCAAATCTCATAGATTGGCAGCCCATCCTTCATCTCCACCGGGTTTACCGCTAAAATATCCTGAATCAATCCATACAAAAAGTCCACTGCCCCCGCAATCGCCCCTGTTGCCGGACAAACTAGCCAGCCAATCGCTCCCAAAGTCTCCTTACAACTATCCCCTGTTGACGTCACGGCACCAGAGGCAGTACTCTCCGTTCCCCCTGTAGTAGTGGTCGTTTCAATCGTTTCGGTCGTTGTTTCATTCGTCTCTGTCGTTTCGGTTGTCGTTTCCACTGGATCCGCATACGCCACCCCTGTTGGTATCATTACACTACTAGTCAGCCCCGATATCGCCACAATAGCAAAAAACAACCTAAAAATCCCCCTTCCTAAACGCGTTTTTATCCTCTTTTTACCTATCATAACAAAATCTGCCTCCCTATAGGCATGTCTCAATTATAGCACGCATAAGCTTTTTTGTCAAGAGTAAATATCATTATTTCCCGCTTATGTCAAAATTCCACCCTCTTGGCATTTTTTTAGGTTTATGTTATCATTAAAATATCTATGAAAAGTTTAACTCAAAAAATTCTTCTTGCGGGGTTTATTATCGCTCTTGTCTCCTCTGCATTTAGTTTTTTGGCCCCTAATTCGACCTTTGCCGCCGAGGGCTTCCAAGGCACTTGTCGCGATTTTCTCGGCCTCACCTCTTGGGATTGTGGCGTCGTCATTAAGACCGAAGACGACATCAAAAACAATATCTGGACTATCGCCGCTAATATCGCTACCGATATTACTATTATTGCCGCCTATCTCGTCCTTGGCTACGTCATCTATGGTGGCTATCTCTATATTTTCTCTGGTGGTGATCCTAACAAAACCGCCGCCGGCCGCAAGACCCTCACTCACGCCTTTATTGGTCTTGCTATCGTTATGTCCGCCAATGTCATCATGGGCGCCATTCGCATTGCCCTTGTTGGTGGTAGCGGCAATATCGGCGACTGTGCCACCGCTGGCGGCTGTATTAAACCTAGTGATATGGTCACTAATCTCATCCAGTGGTTTGTCGGTATGGCCGGTATTGTTGCTGCTATCTTTGTAGTTTATGGTGGCATCTCTTACATCACTTCCTCTGGCGACCCCGGCAAGCTCCAGAAAGCCAAACAAATCATCCTTTATGCCCTCATCGGCCTCGTCATCTGTGCCCTCGCCGAGATTATCACCGCCTTCGTTTCTAGCACTATTCGTGACGCCAACTCATATATTAATCAAACAACCATTGCAAAGGAGGTTCATGAAATCAACACTCATTAAACTATTCACCTTAATATTTGCCAGCCTTATCGGCATTACCACCCTTAGCTTTACTCCCGTCTTCGCTGACGACGTCTGCAGCTCTAATGCCTCCACCGAAATCAAAAAAGCCGCTGGTTGTAGCGGTACTAGCTCAAGCGGACTCGGACTCTTTGATGTCATCGAAAGCATCCTCTATGTCGTAATTAGTATTGCTGGCATTATCGCAGTAATTTTCATTATCGTTGGTGGCTTCCAGTACATGACTTCTTCCGGTGACCCCAGCAAAACTAAAAAAGCCAAAGACACCATTCTCTACTCTGTTATCGGCCTAATTGTTTGTGCTCTCGCCTTCGCTATCGTTAACTTCGTCATCAATGGCATCCTTAAGCAATAGCATCAATATTTACTAAAAACCCACTTAAGTTATTGATTTTTTTAGCTAAACGTTATACAATAATCTTAAATTAACTATAAAGGATTAAACATGAAAGATATTATCACACAATTCGCAATTGGCACCAAAGTTGATAAAGTTGGCGATGGGAAAAACGACCTATGGCCCAATATCCAGACTATCATCAACGCCGTCATTGGCATTCTCGGCTTAGTCTGTGTTGTCGTTATCATCCTTGGTGGCGTCCAATACATGACCTCTTCTGGTGATGCCGGCAAAGTCAAAAAAGCTAAAGACACCATCCTTTATGGTATTATCGGCCTAGTTGTCTGTGTTCTAGCTTTTGCTATCGTCAACTTCGTTCTTGCCAACATCCTCGGTCAATAATTATCAGCCAACAACAAAATCTCCCCTTCCGGGGAGATTTTTTATGATCTTGTTTTACTGGATGTTGATTTTCTTTGGCGCCTCAGACTTTTCCTTTTCAAAGGTAATCGTCAGTACTCCGTCTTTTAGTTCTGCTTTAACGCTGTTTTCGTCCTCGCGTACCTGTACCGGCAAAGCAATCGTCCGCGAAAACTCACCCCAGTAGCATTCTTGGATGTGCCACCTAGTTGTCTGCTCGTCTTCACCACCAGACAACACCCCCGAAATCGTCAGGATATTGTCGGAAATACTGACATCGAGATCAGATTTCGAGATGCCAGCGGTGCGAGCTTTTACTACTAACTGATCGGCGGTCTCGTAGACATCTACTGCTAGCTGCCCCGGGAACTCGTCGGTCTCCACCCATTCATCTTCGACTGGTTCACTGATTTCCTCTTCTTGAATGACAGTCTCTTCAACTACTGGTTCTTCCGTCTCGACCGGAGCGACTACTTCATCGTCTCCACCTAGGAACGCAGCAGCGAGATCATCCTCCATCAGCAAATCGTCACTGTTTGTACGAGCCATATTTCCTCCACTTATATTGTTATGCTTGTATTTTACATCACTCGCATGGTAAAATCAAGAAGATTATGCCAAAAATTGTAAAAAATACAACATTCCCCGGTCTTTTTGACCTTCTTGCACCCCACTCTTGTAGGGGTTGCGGTCGTATCGGTGACCCACTTTGTAATTGTTGTAAAAATTACATAATTTCTCACCATCAAAATCTTTGTCCCATTTGTCACGCCTCAAACTCTATTGGCCGGTGTGTAAATTGCCACCAACTTCCACCTATTTTTATTGTCGGTCATCGATCAGACTTAATCGGCCAGCTAGTCCACGATTTTAAGTTTCATTCCGTTCGCGACCTCGCTCGGCCTCTCGCCGAGATTTTGAATGCTGTCCTTCCACCCACTCAAGGTCCTACCGTCATCGTTCCTCTCCCCACTATCACCAGCCACATTCGCGAACGCGGCTTTAGTCACACTCATCTTATCACCAAGCATTTTGCCAAACTCCGCCAAGATTGCCAAACCTCCAACCTTCTTACTCGCGCCCGCAACACCGTCCAAGTCGGCTCCTCGCGCGAAAAACGATTATCCCAAGCTCGCACCGCCTATACTCTCACCGACGATTCCTTGATAAACCCTTCTACTACTTATATCCTCTTCGATGACGTCTGGACTACCGGCGCCTCTCTGCAATCCGCCTCCGCCCTCCTCCAAAAAGCCGGCGCCAAAAACATCATCATTGCAGTATTAGCCCTCTCTCAATAATTAGCCTAATTTGTAGGTAAGGCTGAAATCACAAAGTTCACAATTGCAAACGCCAATACACAAACCACCAGACCGATAATCGCATATAGCACAGTGTTTTTCGCATCTGTCACTTTTTTAGAGTCACCCCCTGATATCAAATACTTAATCCCCCCGATAATCAACACGATCACCGCAATAATCCCCACAATATAAAGAATTGTGTTGGTAATCTGCTTAAACACCCCCGTGTCACCAAATAAATTCTCCGGGCAACCATCACAACGTGCCGCCTCTGCTCCCTCTTGCAAAGTAATCGCCGACACATCCATCGCTCCACATATCACCCCCACCATCGCCACACCCATTACTAATACTGGTATAATTAATCTCAACATCTTTTTCATCATGGCCTAATTATATCATATCTTTCTCAAAAACAAAAGATATGATACAATACTTTTATACGGAGGGTTACCCAAGTGGCTGAAGGGGACGGTTTGCTAAATCGTTAGGCTGGGGCGACCTGGCGCGCGGGTTCAAATCCCGCACCCTCCGCCAGAATAACTATTATCTGAAACTTCGCGATAGCGAAGTTTTTAAATAATTTGTGATTATAATTCGCAAATATCGAGGGACGTAAAGAAAAAATCTGCCATTGGCAGATTTTTTCGCCGAAGGGGCGTAGCGATGTGATATAATCGCAGATTATCACATCGCGAAGCTCCCGAGATATTGCGAATTATATCACAAACCATTTACCAAAATATGATATAATGAATTTATGACACAAGCATTAAAAGATATTTCTTGGTCCGCAGAAGAATACATCGTCCGCGATCGCAACGCTTGGTGGTACATCGGCCTTTTTATCGTCGGGATTGGCCTTTCCGCCATTGCTGTCTGGCAAAACTGGTGGACTTTTTTAGTCCTAATCATCCTTAGCATCATCACCATTTTAACTTCCAACCTCCGTCCTCCCCGCAAGATTGATTATCAACTCACCAAAGACGGCCTCACCGAAGGTAGTAAACTTCACAAATTTGAAGATTTCAAAGCTTTCGGCATCCTCAAGGAAGACTCCCACTTTTCTGCCGTTTTAATTCCCAAAAAACGCTTTTCTCTCAGCATCAAAGTCTATTTCCCGGGCGACCACGGCGAAAACATCGTCGACTACCTCGGTGCACATCTCCCTATGGAGGAAGTCAAGCTAGATTTTCTCGATAAAATTGTAAATTTCTTGCGTATTTAAAAATCTGTGCTATAATTAAACATAAGTATAATATTTAAAAGGTGGGCAAAATGGAGCAAAATCAACCAACAGAAGAAAATCAAGTTTTAGATCAAGCTACTAATAATGATCTACAAAAAGCAATTGACGATATCACTAACACTACCAATGTAGACCCGGTCTTTTCTGACCCTGTAGCTGCACCGTCTTCAATTCCTGAGGGCGACACCGGCGAACTCGGCGAACCAGTCGGGCCTTTCCCCGAACCAAAAGTAGAAATCCCCGCTCCGGCTCCCGAACCAATGGCTCCGCTCGATCCAGTCAACTTACCAGATTTAGGCACCCCAGCTCCAGCTCCCATGCCCGGCGTCATGCCCAACACCCCTATCGAGCCACCCATGCCCGAGACTCCAGCCCCCGAGCCAATCCCCGCTTCCGCTCCCGATCCTATGCCTTCTATTTCTACCGAAAACCTCAATATGCATCAGGTCAAAGAGGCCGCCCTTAGAGATTTGGTCCCACTTCTAGATCGCTTAGATATGAGTCCTTCTCAGAAGTTCAATCTCTACCGCAACATTTTCGAAGATCTCAAAGATTACACTGTTTTAGAGCGCGCCTATCGCGCCGCCTCCGAAATCCCCGACGAAACCGAGCGCGCCGAAGCCCTCCTCTACCTAGTAGAATCTATCGACAAAATGTAGATATCTAGGGATGTATTAGAAGGCTTTTTACGAAGCATAATGAGATTTAGACCAGATTTGTTCGCGTAAAAAATACAACTCAACAATGAAAAAATCTCCCCTAGCCCGCAGGGCGAATAAGGAGATTTTTTCTTGACTTGCGTTGTATTTTTTACAAGCGAACAAGTCCAAGCTTCGTAAAAAGCCTTCTAATACATTCCACCCATATCCGGAGCAGCCGGTTTTTCCTCTGGAATTTCACAAATCAACGCTCCCATCGTAATTGCTGTCGCCGCAATCGAAGTAGCATTTTTGACTGCTTCTTTCGTTACTTTAGCTGGATCAATCACCCCAGCTTTCTTAAGATCCACCAATCCTTCCTCGGGCTTCATCACATTTACCCCCATTCCAGCCTTCGCCCCCTCCACTTTAGCCAGCAAAGCCTGCGCATTGAGTCCCGCATTTTCCATAATATGTACAAATGGTGTCTTCAGAGCCTCTTTCACAATCTTCGCTCCTGCATCCGCATCAGATAGCTCCGCAGCCATATTTACCAGCGTCACTCCTCCACCAGTCACAATTCCTTCCGAGAGCGCCGCTTTAGTCGCTGCCACTGCATCGTCCACTCGGAATTTCTTTTCGTCAATCTCCGTCTCCGTCGCCCCACCTACCTTAATTACCGCCACTTTACCCGATAGTGCTGCCGCTCGTTTTTCAAGTTCCTCCCGCTCATAATCCGATTTTGCATTTTCTGCCAAACTACTAATCAACCTGATCCGTTCTTTCACTGCCTTAGCCTCACCTGCCCCCTTAATAATCGTGGTTTCATCCTTCGTCGCAATCACTTTTCCTGCCGACCCCAGTACCTCCAGTCCTACTTCCTCCAATTTCAATCCTTTGTCCTCACTCACCACCGTCGCATCCGTTAATATCGCCATATCTTCCATGATTTCCTTCCGCCTATCCCCAAATGACGGCGCCTTCAATACCAACGAATTAAACACGCCTTTAAGCTTATTTAGCACCAAAAGCGACAGCGCCTCCCCCGTTACTTCCTCCGCCACAATCACCAAATCTTTCTTGCCACTCTGTGCCACCTTTTCAAGTAATGGCAAAATATCACTCGCCGCCGAAATCTTCTTCTCAGTAATCAATATCAATGGCTTCTCAAATATCGCTTCCTGTCGGTTTGCATCAGTCACAAAGAAAGGCGATGCATACCCCTTGTCATACGAAAATCCTTCTACAATTTCCTCTTCCATCTCTAGTCCTTGCCCCGCTTCTACCGTCACCACGCCGTCCTTGCCAATCTTAGAAATCACCTCGGCAATCAGTTTCCCAATCTCCGCATCTCCCGCCGAAATCGTCGCCACTTCTGCTACCTTTAACGAATCTCCTTCAATCTTCTCGGCTGATTTTTCAATCTCACTTACAATCTTCGCTCCAGCTTTCTCAATCCCTCGCCGGAGCTCCATCGGGTTCATCCCCGCCGCAATCAGCTTATTAGCCTCATTCAAAATATTATAAGTTAGCACTGTCACCGTAGTCGTTCCATCCCCTGCCACCTTATTCAATTTCTGCGCTGCTGTTTTAATCAACTTTGCCCCCACTGCTTCGCCCAGAGTTTCATCTTTGTTTGGCAGTTCCACTGCTTCTGCCACCGTCACTCCATCATGCGTAATCACTGGAGCTCCGTATTCTTTCTCAATAATCACATTCTTACCCTTCGGCCCAAAAGTCACCTTTACCGCGTCATATAATTGCTTTGCTCCAGATAGCACCTTGTCCCGCGCCTCTGCTTCATAATATATTTTCTTTGCCATTTTCATTACTCCTTTTTAATCATTTTTCAAAGTTTTCCACCGGTTTTCCACCATTTCACCCCTATAAAGTAGCTAACACGTCCTCTTCTTTCAAAATAATATAATCTTTCTCATCTACCTTTATCTCTGTGGTCGAATACTCTTTATAAACAATTTTATCCCCCTTCTTCACCGCGGACACTTCCGGCCCCACCGATTCTACCACCGCGTAGGCCGGCTTTTCTTTTGCCTCGCCCAGCAGTATCCCAGACTTAGTTTTCTCCAGTGGCTTCTCTACCACCGCCACGATCCTGTCTTTTAATGGTTTCAGTGTCATAGTTTAACTCCTTTTCTGACGCTTTTTAGTCGTCATTACTCCTTTTCTACCCCCATTATAACGCAAAAATTAGCACTGTCAACCCCCGAGTGCTAATTTTCTTAAAATCTATTATAATATTTCTAGCGAGAATCGCTATCTCCAGGGCCCAGATCCGAGACGAAGCTCACTCTAAGCCCTAGACGAATCAGGAAAGGCAAAGGATTTACCTGTACTGCATAGCCAGCATAGGTCTCCTACTGTTCCATCATCCACTTCAAGGAGTGAATCGAGGCTCAAATAATCCTTCCAACTAGTTAGAGACTCTACTTCGCCGCTGGCGGGAACTACAACGGCGCGCTGAACAATGTCGGGAACGACGGTAACTTCTGGTCACCAGTCGCCAATGGCTCAAACAACGCCAGGAACGCGAACTTCAATGTCGATGGCAACGCCAACCCGTCCAACAATGACAACCGCAACAACGGCAACTCCGTCCGTTGCGTGGCGCGTCCGGTCGCCGGTTCAGAATCCGAGTCTGGCGGTGGAGGCGGGGAAAAATAGCCCTAAGTAGCTCTTTCTAGTTCCCCTTTTTCTCCCTCCCGACTTTCCTAACCCCATAATCGGGCACATCAAGCGATTCCGCTATCCAAAATTATCAATCAACCATCATCCACTTATTTTCTATTCCGACTCGGCCGGTTAGCATAATCCCATCCCACACCATCATAAATTTTTCGTACCGCCTTCTCGCTATTATAATGAGCAAATAGCCCATCATAAGACCCAAACCCAGCCACATTCCCCTCTCCACGCGTCTCGAATAAATAGACCTTATCCGCCAAATTCTTCAAGGCTCTCGGCCCTGGTAAAATCCGGTCAAGATAAACCTTCGCCCCCAGAAAATCCACCCCGTTTTCTATCGGTATCTCATATTGCTTTTTGGGGTGTATCGTTAGCCCCAAACTTTCCGCAAATCTCTCAATCTTCACCATATCTTCGTTTAACAATTTCGGCAATTCCTCCACCGTCACCACAATATAAAAATCATCCACGTATCGCCCATAGGCCTTATATCCCAACTCATACACAATAAACCTATCCAGCATATCTAAAAATATATTAGACAGCAGTTGCGAAGTCAGATTTCCAATCACTATTCCCAGTCCCTTGGGCTGAAAAAACAAGCTCTTATCAACCGGTAAATCCTCCCACTCTTTCTGGCTTCCCCTTATTTTTACACCCTTCACCGGCTCATCAAAAATAATCTCTTTCCACAAATACTTTAATGTCCGATACAGCTCCCCTCCATTTGGGTATTGTCGTTTAAGCCCCCAGCAAATTCGCGCATATAGTTTATCGTGGTCCAAACTCATAAAATAACCCTTAAAATCTCGCTTTACCACTATAGTCGCCACCGAACCGTCTCGTGACACTATGCGCATATTTTTTTGCAAATCAAGTATCCCAGCCAAAGTCCCCTTGCCCTTCCGACAAGAATACGCCCCTCGCCAGAGTCTCGGCTCCCACCAGGAAATCGCATGTTTATACAAAAAATGGTGCACAATCCTATCTATAAATGGCGCCGCAAAAATTTCCCGAGACACCGGATCATGAATGATAAACGCAATCCCCTTATTTGGTTTATACTTTCGCATCATAATCGCATCTCTTAGCACCACCAAATTTTCAATTTCATTCATCTCAAATTCGTGTTCATTTTTAGTCTTTCGCTTTCCATTCCGACGCGCTTCATGGTAGGCTATAATTAACTCATTTAAAAGCCATTCTTTAAAATCAAATTTACGACTCATTTTTACTTTTACCCCCAAGCTTTATGTCTATAATTCCTTGAATTTTTATTATAGTTTCTCCAATTCTAGCATACACTCTCGTATTCCATAACTTCTGATCAACTAAAATCTTCACTTGCGATTTTACCTTGTTTAATCTCATCCTCATCTCCTTCAAAGCTTTTTCCTCTATTATTCTCCCATTCGTCATCTCAATATATATTCTCAACATTTCCGCCACCACCACTATTATCATATTCCCCATCGTCTCACGCGCCACCGGCTCCAACCTTCTTACATTTTCATAGCAAGCCTTCAAGAGCTCGTTCGTGTTCGTATAGAGCAGTGGTGTCGTATTATTTGCCATCACTACATGATTATATTTACCCACCATATACTCATTATGTTCGGTCAACTTGACTAGCTCCTCTTCACTATATTTCCAGGGGAGTTTAAAAATCACAATATTACCGCTTTTATCCTTAGTTTTGGTGCGTTCAATCTTTAGTTTACCAAGAGTCTTTTCAAAATCTTCAATGTTCGCAATCGAACACATTCCTTGCTCAGATTTCGCCTCGTAATCGCTATCAGAATGTACTCTCGCCTCAACGCCCAACTTAGGCGCAATTTCATAGGCATAAAAAACCATCGAATTCCCAAACATTTTATGAAACCCCTTAGTGGAGCGCAGCAGTATCAGATGAGAAAAATTGGTTTGTTCAGCCTCCATCACCTTACGCTTGTATTCAGCATAAGTTTTATTGAGTAAAGACTGCAAACGCTTCCTTTCGGAAGCGTTTGCTTTGGTTTTGGCTTTCGACGACGCTCCGATTTCTGCAATCCTACGCTCAATCTCGACAATGGAGCTTTCATTGTCTTTCTCGGTTCTATCAGTCATATTCTAGTCATTATATCACATCCCATCTCCCCACGCTATTCCTTTGGATTTCGGAAAGGCGGGAGGGAGAAAAAGGGGAACTAGAAAGAGCTACTTAGGGCTATAAGTCCCCGCCTCCACCGCCAGACTCGGATACTGAACCGGCGACCGGACGCGCCACGCAACGGACGGAGTAGCCGTTGCCGCGGTAGTCATCGTAGGACGGGTAGGCGCCGCCACCGACACCGAAGTACGCGCCCCTGGCGCCGTCCGAGCCATCGGCGACTGGTGACCAGAAGTAACCGTCGTTCCCGACACCGCCCAGCGCGCCGTAGTAGAACCCGCCAGCGGCGAAGTAGAGCGGAGCTCCAGTTAAATCAGTAATATCACTAAAGGCATAGTTGTTCTCATCCCAGCCATATTCTTCCCATAAAGCTTGGAAGGAATCTTCACCATCACCAACTCTAGGCAGAGTCCAACCCGCCGGGCAGATGGATTGCTCTATCAGTTCACCACTTGTAGTATGGGAGCTACTATCATTCATCGCCACCGCTGCAGTCCAGTTGTAGTAATTGCCTAAGTGATACTGGGCAGTACCGGTAGAAGATGTATAGGTAGAAATGGGGTTAAGCGATTCATTGCAGTTTTCATACACCATTGTGGTATTATTCCAAGTACAACTCTCCCAGTATGCATCCCAATCCGAATAGTCACTAGTCGTCCCGTTCCAGTAAAGGTCTCCTGGGTCATAGGATGATGGGGTAGTAGTGGAGCCTACCCAGCCGCTAGCAGAAGTAGCCGTAGAAGCACTGGGGCTCCAAGCCGCAGTC
>JAFRBR010000013.1 GCA_017404795.1 Candidatus Saccharimonadota bacterium
AAATGGGATAAAGAAAACCTAGCAAGTTGGATTAAATATAAGAATATTTAACAATTTGCATACCATACATTAAAAATGAGATTTTGTCAAAACGACATTTTAACATGATAAACTATGCGACATTTTCACGTAATATTGACATAAAGTCTACACTTTATATTGCATCCGCATACACCACCAACCGGTGCGTGGCATCACCACCCCCAATCATCTCTCCCGTACAGGTCATCAAAGCCACCGAATGCCCCATCGCCCCATACACAATATCACCCATCAAATATTTATCACCGTCCAAATAATCATAAACCTCATCAGAAGTTTTTGCATACTTCACCACCGCCGCTACACGGTAACTACGCGTCACACCCCCCTCTGTAATCGTAAACACCTCCCCCACATAGCGTTGCTCCAAACTACCCATCAAATCCCAAGAATTATGGCCATAAATCAAATCCCCAGTCCTAATAATCCCCACCGGATCCACCATGATTCCGCCACTATAACCAGTCACCGTGTAATTCGCCACCTGAGGTACGGTCACCGCATAAGCCAACCCCGCCGCTGGCGCCGCTGGCATCACTGGTTCTGGCTCCGGCTCAGGCAAAACTACAGTCTCCACCCCAGTTGTAGCTAATCCAGCCACCTCTACCGTATCTGTCGCCATCAAAATCTCCGGCGAACCGATCACCCCGATAGCCCCACCAATTATCCCCGCAATTAATAACAAAAAAAGGCGCTTGCCCATAGTAAACTCCCAATATTATGACCAATTTACACTCTAATTATAGCACAGATTGGCAAATTTGTCAAGCATGCACATTACCCCTATAATTTAGGGGGTAATCCTATTATATCCCTTAATTTATGAAGGCAAGGGGTATTTTAACGCTAGGTCTTTTACTTCTATTCTAATTTTTTCTAACTCATCTCCATAATCATCTAATTTCTCTTCCGTCCCAGCCTTCACGCAAATCTCTGCCACCTCATGCATCCAACCCGCCAACTTCCGCATCTCTTCCACCCCTAGTCCTCTCGTCGTCATCGCTGGCGTCCCCAGCCTCACCCCTGATGGCCGAAAAGCACCACCCCTGTCAGACGGCAACGCATTAGCATTCAGAGTTAAACCTACCTCATCAAGCGCCACCTCATATAGCTTCCCATCCACCCCAAAACTCGCCTGCATATCCACTAAAATCAAATGATTCTCCGTCCCACCCCCCTGTAATACAAATCCCCGCTCATCTAACTCCTCTGCCAATACTCGCGCATTTTCCACAATTTTAGCCGCATACTCTTTAAATGAAGATTGCAATGCTTCACCAAACGCTACCGCCTTTGCTGCAATAATATGCTCCAGCGGCCCGCCCTGAGTCCCAGGGAACACCGCCCGATCAATCAAAATCGGGATATTTTCCAGAGTTTTTTCGGGTTTTTTCAGAGGTGACCCCACTCGCCCCCTTGACAAAATCAGCCCACCCCTGGGACCACGCAAAGTTTTATGCGTAGTCGTCGTCATCACATGGAACCCATAGTCCAACGGATTCGGATGCACTCCACCCGCAATCAGACCCGCCACATGCGCCATATCGGCCATCAGTAGGGTCTCAGGCAACTTCTCAGCCAGGCGCGCAATTCGCTTAAAATCCGGTATTTTCATAAACGCCGAATACCCCACTAAAATAATCCTTGGCTTCTCCGCTAGAGCCTTCTTCTCTAACTCCTCATAATCAATATCCCCATCAGGAGTCACCCCGTAACTCATAAAATTGTAAATCTTGGCACTCCTCGTCACCGGTGACCCATGCGTCAAATGCCCCCCAGCCGGCAAAGACATCGCCAGTATCTTATCCCCTGGCTCACACCAAGCATAGTAGACCGCCTCATTAGCGTTCGCCCCTGAATGTGGCTGGACATTCGCATGGTCCGCATGAAACAACCGACAGGCGCGACTAATCGCCAACCTCTCTATTCTGTCGATATTCTCCTGACCCCCGTAATAGCGATAATTCGGCAAAATCTTCTTCTCTATCTCACTCTCTTCCCAATCCGGTACCCCCTCAAAACTCGGATATCCCTCAGAATACTTATTAGTCAGCACCGACCCCATCGCTTCAAGCACCGCCGGCGAAACATAATTTTCACTCGGAATCAGCTCCAGCCCCTCACTCTGTCGCCTCTGTTCTTTCTCTATTAAATCAAACACCCTATCTTTCATCTACACCTCCTTTTTATTATATTTTACAAATTTATAGCTCAAATCCCCTTCAGCTCCTTCGCCCACTATCTCTCTATTATACTGTTCAGAATCAAATTCTGGAAAATATGCATCCGCCTCTGGCATTTCTTTATCCACCTCTGTCAAATACAGTCGTCTAGCATACGGCAGCGCCTCTGCATACACCATCCCGCCCCCAATTACCAAAATTTCTTCCTCTGTATCAGCATTTTCTCGCAAAAAATCTCCTAAACCCCTTACCACCTTATCCGCCCCAGACACCCCACCCCTAGACACCACGATATTTTCACGCCCATCTAGCTTCCCCGGCAAAGATTCCCAAGTTTTGCGCCCCATCACCACCTTATGCCCCATAGTCTTCTCTCTAAAATATCGCATATCCTCCGGAATCTCAAAAATCAATTGATTATCTTTACCTAGTTCCCGATTTTTACCAATCACAGCGATTAGTGCGAACATAGTAACCTCCAGAAAAACCGCATAGCGCCAATTCGAGGCATTGGAGCGACAACGGGAGCGATTATAGCGAGCGAGCCCCGTAACGACGGGCGCGAGCGAAGCGTGCCGAGAATGGCGCTATGTGGTTTTTCTGTCCCACTACTCCGTAACCGGCATTTTGATGACACCGAGGTGCTCATATTTCTCCAATCTAATATCTTTTAATTCCCGCGAATTATCAAAATCAGCGAGTTCCCTCACCTCTGGATTTATCCATAATTCAGGTGCCTCAGGTAGCCCACCAGAGGCCACCGCCTCGTCATATCGCTTAATCTGTTCCTTAATTCCCTCTATCTGATTCTCATAAATATGCGCATCATTAGTGATAAAGGTAAATACCCCTGGCTGATACCCCGTCACCTGTGCCACCAGAGCCAAAAGTACCGCATACTGCACAATATTATAGGGTAGCCCCAGAGGTACATCGGTCGAGCGCGAAGCCACTAATAGGTTCAACCGCCCATCCGTCACATTCCACTGCGAATTCCACACGCAGCTCGGCAAAGCCGCCGTCTCTAACCACTCATTCTGCCACAGAGACAGCACCATCCGCCGATTCCCCGGATTATGCCTCAAGGTCGTAATCAAGTTATCCATCAGCCCATACCGCCTTACAATCCACCCATACGCCGTCCCAATCGTCCCGGCAAACTCTTCCGGCTCCTCATCCGGATGCTTATTAGCAAAAATCTGGTTCAGATTTCGCCCCTGATACACCCCATTAGCGTCAGCCTCCCATTCGTCCCAAATATGCACCCCTCTATCTTGCAACCACTTCACTTTATTCGAAGCCTCCTGATAAATCCACAATATCTCCAGCACCGCCGATTTCCACCCCACCTTCTTAGACCTCAGAATCGGGAATTCCCGCAACAAATCAAACCGCATCACCTCATGCGCTAGCCGCACCGTCCGCGCTCCACTCGACCGCTGCGAAGCATGATCCGGCATTGCCGAGGCCACCACCCCAGACCGCGCATCTCTAGCACCCCCGTAATTCTCCACCTTCTCCCCCTCCGCCAGTATCCGCCGACAGAGGTCAATATACTGCTCATCAAAGCACCGCATCAAACTCATCTGTACCTCCTTTCCCTCAATTATATCATACAATTATAAAAAATATAATCTTATGATAGAGGTAGCCTGATAATACCTATGAACCAAAATTGCAATTTTTGAATTTTTGGGTTATAATCATACTTATGATAAGACGCGATTATTATTTAAACCAACTCAAGCTTCTCAAAGATCAAAAAGTAATTAAGGTTATTACTGGCATCCGGCGTAGCGGCAAATCCACGCTCCTACAACTTTTCCGCGATGAGCTAAAATCACAAAACATCAAAAAAGCTCAAATTCAAGCATTTAATTTTGAAGAGGAACAAAACGTAGAACTACGCGATTGGCGCAAGCTTCATCAGCAAATCGAAAGCAAACTCGTTCCTGACCAGATGAATTATATTTTTCTAGATGAGATTCAAAAGGTGGAACACTTCGAAGAAGCAGTAGATTCTCTCTTTGTAAAAGAAAACGTAGATATCTATCTCACCGGTTCAAACGCTTTTTTGTTATCTGGTGAGCTGGCCACCCTGCTCACTGGACGTTATATTTCTATTCATATGCTACCATTTTCCTTCGCAGAATATCGCGAGGCTTTCTCCGACGAAGATAACGAACTGAGACTTTTTACTCAGTATTTAAACAGCAGCTCGTTCCCTGAAGCAGTGTCACTTTCCAAAATAGACTCAAAACTAGCCGAAAACTACCTCCGTGATCTATATGACACCATCATAAATAAAGACATAGCTACTAGATATGAAATCCGCAACAAAACAGAGTTTGGACGAACAACGAAATATATTCTCTCAAACATTGGCAACCCAACTTCCGCACGAAACATTGCAAATACCCTGTCGAATAATGGGCAATTGACCCACAACACCATCATCCGTTATCTCGACTATCTCACCCAAAGCTACCTAATTTATTCAGTCAGTAGATACGATATCAAAGGCAAAAAGATTCTCACTACCAACGACAAATACTACGCAGTGGATTTAGGGTTAAGACAACTACTATTGGCAGATGGTATGGAGTCTGATATCGGGCACAAGTTAGAAAATGTTGTTTATCTAGAATTACTCAAACGCAACGAGGGGCAGGTGCTAGTTGGTAGAACCGATGAAAATGAAGTTGATTTTATAATCCAAAAACCGGGTGGCGAGCGAATTTATTACCAAGTAGCTTACCATACAGACACGCCCGAGACTCTACATCGCGAGCTGGTACCATTTATGAAGATTAAAGACAATTATCCAAAAATATTACTAACGCTAGATTTGGTTTCCGAAGAATACTCTGGGATTAAGAAGCACAACTTAGTTGATTGGCTACTAGAAAAATAATCCTCCTAAGAAAACGACTAAGAGCTAGCTAGGCACCTAATAGAGCTGTCGCCATTAGTTATGTTGCGGTCGCTATGGCGCCCGCAAATCTAAGGGGGTCCTTACGGACCCCCTGATTCCCGGGAATCTACACGGACGAATAAGTAAAAGAACTAACTAGATAATAAGCAACGGACTGCCCTACCGTAGTACGTATTATTGCTGCTGGTCCCTGGGTAGACGTTCGTGGAGCCGAAATTCAGGTTGTAGGCATTGGTGCTATCGCTCGCCGAAGACGACCAATAGTCCCCGCTGCTACCCCGATTGCCCGCCGACGCCGTATCGAAGTAGCCGGAGTAGACGAAGTTGTTAGGGAAGGCTCTGATTAGTTTGTCTACAGGGCCGGCTTCAGTGGAACCATTGTAATATGGGCTGGAGCTACTATCGTAATTAGCTGGTAAAGTATTGTTATTAAGGTTTACTACGATTAGGTTCCAGAATTCATTGTTGTTATCCGTAGTGATTCTGGTCTTATCACCACCAGTGGGGATATGCCAACCAGTGGGG
>JAFRBR010000014.1 GCA_017404795.1 Candidatus Saccharimonadota bacterium
AATGGGATAAAGAAAACCTAGCAAGTTGGATTAAATATAAGAATATTTAACAATTTGCATACCATACATTAAAAATGAGATTTTGTCAAAACGACATTTTAACATGATAAACTATGCGACATTTTCACGTAATATTGACAGTCATGGTATAATGTACTCAGTGTTAGAGCTAAAAAATATCAGTTTCAGCCCCAGAGACGGTTCTAAGCGTAAAATCTTGGACCAGATTTCTCTGTGCATCAACCCCGGCACTCTTACCGTTATCACTGGCCCCAATGGTTCCGGCAAATCCACCCTCGCCCAGATTATCATGGGCCTTAAAGCCCCCACCTCTGGCCAAATCTTCCTCAATAATCAAAATATCACTAGAGACGACATCACCACTCGCGCCAAGAAGGGCATCAGCTTCTCCTTCCAGCAGCCCGTTAAGTTCAAAGGTCTCACTGTCTACGAACTTTTAAACATCGCTAGCGGCGAACTTACCAGCCAAAAATCAGCCGGCCAATACTTGAGAAAAGTCGGTCTAGACCCAGCCACATACCTCCCCCGCGAAATCAGCGACAAACTCTCTGGCGGGGAATTAAAACGTATCGAAATCGTCTCCGTTCTCGCCCGCAAAGACTCCAAACTGATTATTTTTGACGAGCCCGAAGCCGGTATCGACCTCTGGAGCTTCACTCATCTCATCAAAGTCTTCCAGAAGCTAAAATCCGAAAACCGCACCCTCATCATCATCTCCCACCAAGAGAAAATCCTCAAAATCGCTGACCGGATCATAGTTCTAGAGAACGGCAAAATCAAATCAGCAGGCTCTCCCACCAAAATCCTTCCAATAATCACCGGAGGTAAACCATGAACCTAAGCGACGCAGAAAATCAGATTTTCTGTGAACTACTAGCCGGTCCAAGCGAAATTCCCGAGGGCGCCTATAATTTCCGCGTCAACGGCAAATCTATCGGTCGTCACTCCACCGCCAACATCAATATCATCCCCAAACCAAACGGCCAAGGCCTAGATATTTTCATCAAGCCAAACACTAAAAACGAAACCGTCCACATCCCAGTCGCCATCAGCGTTACCGGCCTTAAAGAGGTCGTCCACAACGATTTTCACATTGGCAAAAACTCCGAAATAACCATTATCGCCGGCTGCGGCATCTATAACTGTGGCGGCGCAAATTCCCAACATGATGGTATCCATCGCTTCAACGTCGGCAAGGGCGCTAAAGTCACCTACATCGAAAAACACTACGGCTTCGGCCCTGGCCAAGGTGGCAAAATCTTAAACCCCACTACCGAGCTCCACCTCGATGAGGGCTCCATCGCCCACCTCGAACTCGAACAAATCAAAGGCGTCGACTCCACCATTCGTAAAACCACTGCCGATCTCGCCAAAAACGCTAAACTCACCGTCAAAGAGCGACTTTTAACTCACGGCCGCCAAACCGCCGAAAGCATCTACCAAATAGAGCTAAACGGCAAAGATTCCACCGCCGACCTCGCCTCCCGTTCCGTCGCTCGAGACCTTTCCAGTCAAATCTTCAAAGCCACAATTACAGGGAACAACATCTGCCGCGGTCACTCCGAATGTGACGCCATTATCATGGATCAGGCCAAAGCCCACGCCATCCCAGCCTTAGGCGCCAAGACCAAAGATGCCGCGTTAATCCACGAAGCCGCCATTGGCAAACTCGCCTCCGACCAACTCGCCAAACTCATGACCCTCGGCCTCACTCGCCCCGAAGCCGAATCCAAAATCATCAACGGCTTCCTAAAATAGCAAAAAACCACTTGCATTTCCATATCTAGTGTTATATACTGGGATACAGACACTAAATATAGCGTCATACATAAAAATGAACACAACAAGGAGGTAATACACATGTTCAAGCGCATCGTCAAGAGAGACGGCAAAATCGTCAAATTTAATCCCGAAAAAATCACCGAAGCTATCGCCAGTGCCGGTCTTGCTACCGAAGAATTCAAATATGACCGAGCCAAAGCTTTAACCGAAAAAGTCTTGCAAAAAGCCGAAGAGAAAATCACTGCTCGCACCCCTAGCGTCGAGCAAATCCAAGACATCGTCGAGGAAGTCCTCATGGAATCCAGCTTCAAAAAGACCGCCCGCGCTTACATTCGCTATCGCCAAGAAAGATCCGAAATTCGCAACGCCAAGTCTGACCTCATGAAAGTTTATCGCACCATCAGCCACGCTGATGCCGCCGCAGACTCCGATGTTAAGCGTAGCAACGCTAATGTCGACGGCGACTCTGCCATGGGCAAAATGCTTCAGTTCGGTGCCGAAGGCTCCAAGGTTTTTGCCAAAACTATGCTTCTTCGTCCCGATATCGCCGCCGCTCACGATAACGGCGACATTCACATTCACGATCTCGATTTTTACGCCACTGGTACCCTCACTTGTTGCCAGTCCGACCCCTTTACCATGTTCGAAAACGGCGGGTTTAACACCGGTCACGGGCACCTCCGCACCCCCAAATCCATCGGCTCCTACGCTGCTCTGGCCGCTATCCTCCTTCAAGCCAATCAGAACGAGCAGCACGGCGGCCAGTCTATACCTAATTTTGACTACGCCATGGCCCCTGGTGTAGACAAATCATTCAGAAAAGCTCTCACCAAGAATCTCGAAAAATACAACTCCTTCACCGGCAAAAAACTAGATCTCAAAGTCAAAGACAGCATCAAATTTGGCGACGACGCCAAACTTAAAAAAGCCAAATGGCCAACCGAGGTTATTAAAGCCAGCAACGAAGACGTTGAACGCGAGACTCTTCAAGCCATGGAGGGCTTCGTCCACAATCTCAACACCATGCACTCTCGCGCTGGCGCCCAAGTGCCATTCACCTCAATCAACTTCGGTACCGACACCAGCCCCTCTGGTCGCTTAGTTTCTAAATACCTCTTAGAAGCCACCGAAAACGGTCTCGGCAAGGGCGAAACCCCAATTTTCCCAATCAGCATCTTCAAAGTCAAAGAAGGCGTCAACTATAACCCCGAAGACCCCAATTATGATCTCTTTAAGAAATCGATGGAAGTCTCTGCCAAGCGTCTCTTCCCGAATTTCTGCTTCATCGACGCCCCCTACAACCTCAAGTATTACAAAAAGGGCGATTACCGCACCGAAATCGCTACCATGGGCTGCCGCACGCGGGTCTTTGCTTCTATTTTCCCAGAGTCAGACGGCATCGTCACTGGCCGTGGCAACCTCTCATTTACCACAGTTAACCTCGTCCGCATCGGCATTCACCACGGCATTTGTACCGGTGAAAGGAAAGAAGCCGACTGGAACGGTTTTTATAAAGAACTTGACGAAAAAATGGACCTCGTAAAAGACGAACTCTTGGAGCGTTTCGAGTTCCAAGCTAATCAGCACGTCCGTAACTTCCCATTCTTAATGGGCCAAGGCAACTGGTTCGGCTCCGAAAAACTCGGCCCCAACGACCGCCTAAGAGATGTCATCAAACACGGTACTCTCTCTATCGGCTTTATCGGCCTAGCTGAAACTCTCGTGGCCATGGTCGGCAAACACCACGCCGAAGACGAAGACGCCAGGGAACTAGGCCTCGATATCATCACCCACATGCGTGAAAAATGTGATCAGTATAGTAAGAAGTACAAACTCAACTTCAGCCTTCTCGCCACCCCAGCCGAAGGCATTGCCGGTCGTTTCACCAAGATAGACCGCAAAGAATTTGGCGAAATCCCAGGTGTCACCGACCGCGATTTCTATACCAACTCCTTCCACGTGCCAGTTTATTACCCCATTTCTGCCTTTGAAAAAATCGAACTCGAGGCCCCTTATCATGACCTCTGTAACGCCGGCCACATCACTTACATCGAATTAGACGGCGATCCCTCTCAGAATATCGCTGCCTTCGAATCCGTCATCCGCAAAATGCACGACTGCGGTATCGGCTACGGCTCCGTCAACCATCCCGTCGACCGCGACCCCGTCTGTGGCTTTTCCGGGGTCATCTCCGGCG
This sequence comes from Candidatus Saccharimonadota bacterium, assembly GCA_017404795.1. GTDB lineage: Bacteria > Patescibacteriota > Saccharimonadia > Saccharimonadales > Saccharimonadaceae > Nanosyncoccus. Next base: position 4,001 of record JAFRBR010000014.1, read on the forward strand.
ACCGCTGCCCCCACTGTGGCCGTCTCGAAGGCGACCTACCGTTTGAGAGGATTAAAAATGCATGATTATTTACTAAACAATTTACCTAAACAGCTTGAAACTCCAGAGGGCTACATCAGGCTCAGTGGCCCCCTGGAGCACGACAACATCGTCAATGGCGACGGCCTCAGAGCCATTCTCTGGACCCAAGGCTGCCCCAATCACTGCAAAGGTTGTCAAAACCCCGAAACGTGGAGCTACGAAGACGGCTATCTTGCCAAGATCGACGACCTAAAAGAAGAGTTGAAGGCCTTTAAGGGTCAAGCCGGCCTCACTTTCTGTGGCGGGGAACCATTCGTTCAGGCCAAGGCTTGCAAAGAAATCGCCGACTGGTGCCGTAGTGAGCTAGGCTGGAACGTCTGGAGTTTTTCCGGTTTTACTCACGAAATCATCAAAGAATACGGCAAAGAACCTTGGGAGTTTTTAAAATCCCTCGATGCTCTTATCGACGGCCCCTTCATCCTAGAAAAGCGTGACTTAAGCCTCCGTTTTCGCGGTTCCTCTAATCAGCGTCTATTAAAATTACAGTCAGGTACTGGCAAAATTTTGTCAATTGAATAGAACTTTGATATAATAAGACAAAACAAGTGGAGAAATTTTATGGACGAACACACATTCACCCTTACCCCAATGAATCAAGACATCGATCTGGAGGCCGGCCAGACTTATACCGGTTCTATCACTGTGGTCAACCCTTCGGATGCCACCACGGATTTTTCTTACAAAGTCACAGTCAATCCCTTTGGCGTGGTAGGTAGCAACTACACCGTAGATCTTGCCACCGAATATAATCGCTCTATGATTACCAAATGGATCACAATTAATGAACCTACCGGCACCTTAAAGCCTAACGAATCTCGCCAAGTAGAATTCACTATCAAGGTTCCCGCTGACGCTCCAGCTGGTGGCCAGTATGCTGCTCTTTCGGTTGCTGCCGACGACTCTATGGACAGTGGCGACGGTTTATCCGTGCAAAGCGTTCTCGAGATGGCTAGTATTATCTATGCTAGAGTTGATGGTGAGACCGTGCACGAAGGCAAAATTTTAGAAAACAATATCCCATCATTTGCTCTCACCACCCCTGTCACATTAACCGCCACAATCGAAAACACCGGCAACGTTCACGACTATGCCAATTACACTATTACCGTCAAAAATTTCTTTACCGGCCAAGTTATTCTTCCTACCGAAGAGAACGACGGTCACTATTCCGAGGTCATCATGCCAGAGACCACCTACGAATCCCAGCGCGAAATCAGCAATCTTCCAGTTATCGGCGTTGTCAATGTTACCCAGACCATTCGCTTTAACGGGGAAGTATCCACCGTCGAGAACAATATCGTTATTTGCCCTATTTGGTTTATGGCCCTAGTAGTTCTTACCATAGCTGCTCTTATTACTACTATTGTTGCTATCATCAAGAAGCACCGCAGGAACAAGAAAAAGCTCTCTGCTATCTAGGCTATCTGATTCTTCTAGGTTTAGTGGTATAATATAGGTATGACCACCAAAGATTCTGACCGCATTAAACGGGCTATCGAAGTAGCCACCAAAGCCCATGAGGGCCAGCTTCGCAAAACCGGTGAACCATATATTATTCACCCCTTAGCCGTTAAGAAAATTCTAGAAGAATGGGGCATGGATGAAGACACTATTATTGCCGGCATTCTTCATGACACCGTTGAAGACACTGATCTCACTCTCGACGACATCAAAAAAGAATTCGGCGAATCAGTCGCCTTTCTCGTAGATGGTGTCACTAAACTCTCAACTGCCCGCAACGGTATGCGGGACATCGATACTTATCTCCCAGCCACTAAGGACAATTTCCTCCGACTCATGATTGCTCTAGGTGATGATATCCGCGTTCTTATCATCAAGTTAGCCGACCGCTTGCACAACCTCCGGACCTTAAGCGCCCTCCCCCCAGACAAGCAGAAGAAAATTGCTAAAGAAACCCTTGAAGTTTTTGCGCCTCTAGCCGACCGTCTCAATATGGGACTTCTCCGGGTAGAAATGGCCGACCTCTCTTTTAAATACGTCAACCCCAAACGTTTTGATGAACTAGAAAAACTAATCAAAAAACACAACAAATCCGCCGAAAAATCCCTCGCTAGAACCGAAGAAGAAATCAAAAAAGCCCTGAGGAAAGAAAAAATCAAATACAAACTCTCCGGCCGCGTTAAATCAGTCTATTCTTTGCACAAAAAACTCGCCAAACACCATCAAAATATGGGCGAAATCTACGATTTAATGGCTCTGCGTATCATCGTAGAAGACGTCACCACTTGCTATCTTGTTTTAGGCATCATCCATTCGCTTTATACCCCCATGGCCGGCCGCATCAAGGATTACATCGCCAAGCCCAAATTAAACGGCTATCAATCTCTGCATACTACTGTCATCACTAAAGACAAACACATCGTAGAATTCCAGATTCGCACTAGAGAAATGCACGAATACGCTGAACGAGGCCTCGCTGCCAGTTTTTATTACAACGAACAGAAACTCACCGAAAACTACAAAAAAGGCAAAATCGAGCATTTACCCACCAATCTTCTCTGGATTAACGAGCTTCAGATGACCGCCGCTCGGCTTCGCGAAGGGAAGAAGGTAGACTTGAAAAAGTTAAAATTAAATCTTTTTGCCGACAAAATCTTCGTCTACACCCCTAAAGGCGACATTATTGACCTCCCAGCTGGCGCTCTACCCCTGGATTTTGCTTACAAATTGCATTCTGAAATCGGCGACCACGTAGTCGGTGTCAAAATCAACGGCAAAATGTCTAATCTGAACAAAAAATTAGAACACGGCGATGTAGTCGAAATTCTCACCTCTAAAAATCAGACCCCCAAACAATCTTGGTTCGGCAAAATCATTACCCCTCATGCCCGTCAGCGACTCCGCCGTGCCCTCCGCCTCTCCGATAAACAAGATATTATTTCTAATAAATCTAAACGTAAGTCACACAAAACGTAAAACCATACACTCAAGAGCAATTTATCGCTATTTTTAGGGCATTTTCCCGGAGTCCCAGCGAAAAGTCAAGGCCTCCGTGCCTTTACTTTTCGCGGACGGAGGCGCCCTAGAAATAGTGATAAATTGCTCATTATTTCTGGCCTGTATGTTATAATAAGAATAATGCCGATGTAGCTCAGTTGGTAGAGCAGCTCATTCGTAACGAGCAGGTCACAGGTTCGAGCCCTGCCATCGGCTCCATATATTAAAAGGAGGAACCATGACAAAAGCAGAAATTATTAAACGGCCCGTCGAACGGATCAGTGCCGACATTAAGAAATCGGCTTGGTCTGCCGTGGCCGAATCATTATTGATTTTAATTTTTGGGATTTTAATGGTTGTCTGGCCCGATATCACCGTCGTTGTCATTGCTAATATCCTTGGCGCCATTTTTATCATCAGTGGCATCTATCAGATTATCAATTATTTTGTCGTTAAAGGGCAAACCGATTTCTTCAACAACAGTCTTCTCATAGGCATGCTTTCTTTGTTAGTCGGTATTGCTATCCTCATCATCGGCGAAGATCTCGCTAATGTCTTCCGCGTTATTATTGGTATTTGGGTCATCTACGAAGCACTTGCTCGGGTAAATACCGCCATTAAACTTCATGCTGCTGGTATCAAGGCTTGGAGCTACATCTTAATTATCGCTATTTGTATGCTAGCAATTGGTATCTTTGTTACCTTTAACCAGGGCGCCATTATCTCGTTAATCGGCTGGATGATGATCCTAACCGGTGTCTTTGGTATTGTCGGCGACGCTATGTTCATTCAATACGTCAACAAAATCACCGACACTCTGACTGGAAAGGCAACCAAAAAAGAGAACTAAATGAGTATTTTCAAAGAGGATTTTATCAAAATTTATCAAAACGAGCGTGGCGTCCTCGTTTTGATGATTTTTAATTTATTATTATCCATTGCTTTGATTATCTTTTCTATCGTTAGCCTTAATCCCAACGCTTCCGTTGTCAAAGTCGGCTATGGCGACATTGGCGGTTATCGCGACGGCACTTGGGTAGACATGCTGGCCTACCCACTACTAGCTCTAATTTTTGGCGTTTTTCATAATCTTCTCGCAGTGCGGGTTTTCCATAAACGTGGTAGTGGGATGGCTAAGTTCTTCCTGCTCACCACTACCATGCTGATTTTTGGCACTTTGCTAGTCTTAATTCGTGCCCTTGGAGAAGGTTAAATGCCCAACCAAGATTTAGAAATTCCTCAGGGTAAGCGCCAGCCACTCTATCGTTTTTTTGAAATTGTTCCCGGTGCTATCTCCTACGGTGCCATTATTTTGCTATTTATTTTATCTTGGCTAGATCCTGTCATCGGCTCTATTTATCTCTTTGCCCTCATTGCCGCTACTTTAGTCAAAGCCATTGCGGTAGCTTACCGCACAGTTCAAGGATACAAAGTCATCAAGCGCGCCGGTCGGGTAGACTGGGCCAAGCGTCTCGCAGATTTAGAACATCCCCACGAATCTTACGAGCGGCTACGCGATGACAACAATACCAGCTACCATTTTAATCGCCACCTTGAAAACCTCAAAATGATGGCTGCCATGGAGCACGAATACCCCAAACCTTCCGAAGTCTTTCAAATTGTCATTATGACGGCTTACGATGAAGGAGCCGAGGTCCTCGGTCCTTCTATCGAGGCGGTCAAGGACACCACTTTCCCAAATGAGCGGATTATTTTTGTTCTCGCCTACGAACAGAGGGGCGGGGAAGCTATGTCTACCACTGTACAGCAATTGGCCACTAAATACCAAGGTGTTTTCAGGGATTTTCTCTTAGTAGAGCATCCAGACAATTTACCCGGCGAAGTTATCGGCAAAGGTCCCAATCTCGTCTACGCTGGTCAAGCAGTCGCTGAATACGTCAAGAAACAACACCTCCCTCTAGCAAACATTATCGTCACCTCTCTTGATAGTGATAATCGCATGGCTCCGAAGTATTTGGATTCAGTTGCTTATGAGTTTGTCGTGCACCCTAATCGTCAACGTCTTAGCTACCAGCCAGTATCGCTATTTATGAATAACATTTGGGATGCTCCAGCGCCCTCTCGCATCATTGCGGTCTCCAATTCGTTCTTTAACGTCATCACTACTATGCGCCCCCATGCCTTGCGTAATTTCGCCAGTCACTCCCAACCTCTGCAGGCTCTAGAGGCTATGAATTTTTGGAGCAAACGCACTATCGTCGAGGATGGCCATCAATATTGGCGTAGTCTATTTTTCTTCCACGGTGACTATTCGGTCCTCCCTATTCGTATTCCCATCTATCAAGATGCCGTCATCGATGAAACTTTCTGGAAGACAGTCAAGGCCCAATTTATCCAAGTTCGTCGTTGGTATTACGGCGCTTCCGACGTCGCTTATGTCGGCACCCGCCTCTTTACCCGCAAAGAAAATCGCATTATGCCATTCTGGCAACTCTTTCCCAAATTCTGGCGCTTACTCGACGGTCACATCACTTTAGCCATCTTGGCTCCCATTGTAGCCTTCGGCGGCTGGGTCCCTATGATCATGAATCTATCCTCGCACGAGATGGTCGCCTACAATATTCCCAGCATCGTCGGCATCGTAGAAACTTTCGCCTCTATTGGCTTAATCGTCTCTATTCTAGTTTCCTTTAAAATTCTCCCCAAGCGCCCCGCCAAATACCGCAAAGGCAAGAATATCCTCATGGTCATCCAATGGATTTTAATGCCTGTCACCTCTATCCTCTATCAGTCCGTGGCTGCTTTTTATTCTCAGACTCGCCTGATGCTCGGTCTTTACATGGAAAAATTCGATGTCACCAAGAAAATCGTCAAAACCTAGCCAAAATATGGTATAATTATAGCTTAAGTGGGTGATTAGCTCAGTTGGCTAGAGCGTCTCGTTTACACCGAGAAGGTCGGGGGTTCGAGCCCCTCATCACCCACCAAACGGTTTATAAAATTAATTTTAACTATTTCGTAATCTGTAAACGTTTGTTAAATCCCTCGAAAAATAGAGGGTTATTTTTATGTCATTTTTGCGACAAAAATGTGCCGAAAAACATAATTTACCTCTATAATTTTTCTGTTAAATCCCCTCGCCTGCAGAATGGTTCTTTTCGTATTCTTTTACCGCATCTGCAAGTGCTTCGTGGCCAAGAATCGAACAGTGGAATTTATGTTTCGGCAAGTTGCCAAGATAATCATCGATTGCCTTAGCATCAATTTTTAATGCTTCATCAATAGTTTTGCCTTTTATCATTTCGGAAAGCGCTGAGGTTGAAGCAATCGCTGATGCGCAGCCATAAGTTTTCCAACGCGCATCAATTATTTTATTATCTTCGACTTTGATGTACATCTTCATCTGGTCACCGCAGACTGGATTCCCGACGGTTCCAACCGCATCATAATCAAACTGGCTTTCATCGCCAAAGAGAAAATTGCGCGGATTCATGAAATGATCTTTTACTTTATCTGAATAAACCCATTCTCGGTTTTCCATTATTTCTTCTCCATTTTTACGGTGCTGATTTTTTGTAAGCGGTCAATTATTCCTGGTAAAACTTCCATCACTCTTTCAATGTCTGCTTCAGTATTATCTAGCCCAAACGAGAAACGAATAGACGAATGAGCCACTTCGGCGTCGCCAGTTTTTGCCATCAGGACATGGCTCGGCTTTGTATCACCAGACGCACAGGCCGAACCAGTCGAAACCACTATGCCTTCAGCGTCGAGATATAGCTGAATCGACTCTCCTTCGGCGGCTTGAAAAGAAGCATTAAGGATATTTGGCAGGGATTTGCCCAGGGCTATATCGGTATTGAGACTACTACCTGGTATTTCAGTAAGAATTCTCCGCGCTAAGAGGTCGCGGAGCTTGCGAACGTGCGTATTGTATTGCTCCCAGCTCTTCTCGCGCTGAATCTTTTTGAGAGCAGCACCGAAACCAATAATGCCAACAGTGTTATAGGTGCCGCCACGACGTTTATTTTCCTGATTTCCACCAATTATTAGTGGGGCGAACGGAACGCCCTCTTTAACATAAAGTGCGCCGACGCCAATAGGTCCACCAATTTTGTGCGCACTGAAAGTAGCGTAATCTAGACCGAGCTCGTAAACGTTAATTGGAATCTTACCAAGCACCTGCGTTAAATCCGAGTGTACATAGGCACCACGTCGGTCGGTTACTAATGGCTTGCCCCATTCAGAAATCGACTCAAAAAGCGAATCTTCTTTCGGGGCTGTAAGGATTCGCGCTTCTTTTACAATTTTTTGAATATCTAAAATTTCGCCGATTTCATTATTGGCGAGCATATATGAATAGAGCTTTGGCAATTTGTTGCCAGAAACTTTGTCGGCAAGCTCTATGATTGAATGGTGCTCAAGCGGCGACGTTTCGACCTGATGTCCGGCAAACGTGCGAACAATTGTATTATTCGACTCACTGGCACCAGAAGTAAATATAATTTCAGAAGGTTTCGCGCCGATCAGTTTGGCTAAAGTTTTTCGCACCTCTTCGATTTCATTCATTGCTAGGTGTCCAGGAGTATGTAGAGCCGATGCATTCGCAAAGAAACGCGTTTCCGCGCCATGCATAGCATTAAACACCTCTAGCAACATAGGCGATGTTGCCGCATAGTCCAAATACACCATATTCCTTTAATTATATCATGAGGTGCAAGTTATTGCCCTCACCCCAGTTAATCTTCAACCATTTTCCAAGTTATGCAACATTTGTCTCAAAACCAAAAAAATTAAAAATCAGAATTCCCCAAACTATGCTAAAATTTCCCCAAGTGGAGGGGGAAGGATATTTTTGAATCAAAATGTTAAAAGTTGTGGTGTTTGATGGTGGTTACGGTGGCGAATTTTTCGCCGACCAATTAGAGTCCGAACTGCCAATTCTAGAAGTAATTCGCGTAATAGACTGGCGTAATGCCGACCAAATTTTGACCAGCCCTAGAAAGGCCCGGAGAGTAGCAAAAAACGCCCTCCGCCCCTATATCGGCAAAGTAGATTTAATCATTTTTGCTAATCACCTGCTTACAATTACCAGCCTGAAATACTTTCGTCGGAAGTACAAGAAGCAAAAATTCTTAGGTTTATCTCTCAAGCAGCCAGACACCTTTATCCGGCGCGATGTCCTAATTCTTACCACCAAAGCCGTTACTCGAACCATCAATTACTATAATTTTTTGTTTCACATCAAACGCAAGGTCGAAACCATGACCCCAGATGATTGGCCAGCCCAAATTGACGACGGCGAGCTCACCGAATCAGAAATTCGGACCGCATTAGAAACCTCTCTCGCTCACAAACAATTCAAACCTGAAGAAGTAATTCTCGCCTGTTCGCAATTCAGCGACATCAAAAACGAACTCAGAAACATCCTTGGCTCCAACCTCAAAATCTACGACAGCTTTAGCGACACCATCAGAAACACCTCCAAAATCCTCCGTATCCGCGGCGGAGTAGGGAAAAAGCCCAAGAAATAACTAACATCAACCCCGACATCCTATTGTTTGTATGGTATAATGGACTAAACAAAGGGAGTCAAAATGAACGAAAATCTAGAACCAATGCGTCACACGCTCAGCCACATTCTCGCGGCCGCAGTCAAGGAATTATACAAGGATGCCAAATTTGGCATCGGCCCAGCCATCGATAACGGCTTTTATTATGATATTGATTTTGGCCAGACCAAAATCAGCGACACTGATTTACTCAAGATCGAAAAGAAAATGCACAGCCTTATCGACCGTAAATTACCGATGACCAAGCGCAAAGTCACCAAGACCGAGGCCCTGGGTTGGGCCCGTGACCACAACCAAGATTACAAGATTGAGTTAATCGAAGAACTCCCTGAGAGCGACCCCATTACTTTTTATGATTTGGGCGAAGTCTTTACCGACCTCTGCAAAGGCCCTCACGTTAAAAATACTAAAGAAGTCGGCCCCTTCAAACTCATCCGCGTCGCCGGTGCCTACTGGCGTGGCGACGAGCATCGTCCCATGCTCACGCGCATTTACGGCGTAGCCTTCTCGACCGACGACGAGCTAAACGCTTTTCTTAAGCAACAGGAAGAAGCCAAAAAGCGCGACCACCGCAAACTCGGCAAAGAGCTAGATTTATTCTGTTTTTCCGATCTTGTTGGTGCTGGCCTACCCATGTTCACCCCTCGCGGTACCGAGCTTCGTGAATTAATGGCCAATTATTCCCTAAGCCTCCGCGGCAAAGAGGGTTTCAAGAAAGTCTGGACCCCTCACATCACCAAGACCGACCTCTATAAGACTTCTGGTCATTACGCCAAATTTGGCGACGAGCTATTTATGGTACATTCCCAAGTCAGCGGGGAAGATTTCGCCATGAAACCAATGAACTGTCCCCACCACACTCAGATTTTTGCTTCTCGCCCCCGCACTTATAAAGAAATGCCAGTACGCTACATGGAAGCCACCACTGATTACCGCGACGAAAAGACCGGCGAACTGGGCGGCCTTTCCCGCGTCCGTTCACTCACTCAGGATGATTCACATGTCTTTTGTCGTCGCGACCAAATCAAAGAGGAAGTTAAGCGTTTAGTCAGTATCGTTAAAGAGCTCTACGAGACTGTTGGTATGCAGAAACTCCGCGCTCGCCTCTCTTATCGCTCCGATGAGGACAAATACCTCGGTGATAAGAAGCTTTGGGCCATGGCTCAGGAGCAAATTAAACAAGCCGCCATCGATAATAACTTAGATTATTTTGAACAAGAAGGCGAAGCCGCCTTTTACGGCCCCAAAATCGATTTCATGGCCGAAGATGCCCTCGGTCGCGAACATCAACTCGCCACCATCCAGTTAGATTTTGTCATGCCAGAGCGTTTTGGGCTAGAGTTCACTAACCAAAAGGGCGAAAAAGAGTGCCCCGTGATGATCCACCACGCCACCCTCGGTTCGATCGAGCGTTTTCTCTCGGTCTTTATTGAACACACTGGTGGTTGGTTCCCATTCTGGTGTGCCCCAGAGCAAGTCCGCGTCCTCACTGTCAACAATCAAATCAACGATTATGTCTCTCAGATCACCGAAATTCTCGACCAAATCATCCTCGACCAACCCCTTAAATATAACGAACTCAGATACACTGTAGACGATTCCGCCGACTCCCTCGGCAAAAAAATCCGTCGCGCCACCGAGATGAAAATCCCCGCCGTATTAATTGTCGGCCCCAAAGACGCCGAAGAGGGTATCGTCTCCATCCGCCTCCGCGACAGGGAAGAAAAAGTCAAATTGACTAAATTGACGGAGTTTCTAAAGGGACTTAAATGAGCTTAACACCGACGGGTGACACGCTTGGAGGGGACCCCAAAAATATTTTGCGAAGCAAAAATTTTTGGGGAGGAAAGCGGGGCAGGACCCGTCGGAGAGTCATCGTGATTTTAGGTCCTACCGGCTCAGGCAAGACAGGCGTTTCTATTAAAATCGCTAAAGCGATAAACGGCGAAATTATTTCAGCTGATTCACGGGCGATTTATAGAGGCATGGATATTGGCACTGCCAAGCCCACTAAAAAAGAACAGCAACAAGTCCCCCACTGGGGCCTAGATTTAATCGAACCCGGCGAACGTTTCACTGTTGCCGACTGGAAGTACTACACCGAACAAAAAATCCAAGAAATCAAAACCAGAAACCACGTCCCCATCATCGTCGGTGGCACCGGCCTCTACATCGATGCCCTTATTTATGACTACCAATTCAAAGGCCCCACCGGTGCCAAAATCGGCGACTTCACCCAAAAAACTTGTTCAGATCGAACCTCCATTAAGGGAGACTACCTCTTAATTGGTATCAAGTGGCCAACTGAGGAGCTTCGAGCTAGATTAAAGCAAAGAATCGACCAAATGTTTACACCAGAATTATACACCGAAATTAAAAATTTAGTCCAGCACTACGGCTGGGACAGCCAAGCCATGAAAAGCAATATTTACGAATACGCTTGGCGGTATTTACAGGGCGAATTGACCTTAGATCAAGCCAAAGAACAATGTTTTTATGAGGATTGGCATCTGGCCAAGCGCCAACTTACTTGGTTTAAACGCAATCCCAAAATTATTTGGCTCCCACTCGACAAAGTTTATTCATTTGTGCTAAAATATATACAAGATGAGTAAAATTGCTAGCACTCCTACCGAAAAACTCTTTGGCTCCAAGACTCGGGCCAAACTCTTGCAATTATTTTTCGAAAACCCTGAAAAGTCCTTCTACGTCCGCGAAATGACCAGAGTCATCGAAGAGCAGATTAACTCCGTTCGTCGCGAGCTCAACAACCTCGACAGTATCGGAATTATTAAAAGCGAGACTTTTGATAACAAAATTTATTATTCAGCCAATAATAAACATCCCTTCACCCGTCCGCTTACCGAAATTTTCTCAAAAAAAGTTAGCCCACAACGTGGCCAAGAGTCGCCAACTAGCGCTTGGGATGATTATATCCGTCCAGTCAAACACTATTTAAAGGGTCTAATCGTCACTAACCGTTTACCCGGCCAAGACGGCATCGACCTTCTCATTATTGGCAACGACAAGACCAAAAAACTCACCCGCTGGGCCGAAGTAGTAGAGAAGAAACTTGGCAAACCGATTAATTACGTCATTATGTCACCAGACGATTTCACTTACCGCAAAAACGTCCGCGATCGTTTTATCGCCGAAGTCCTAGAAATGGAAATCTCAGAAATTATTGACCCAGATAATTTAATAAAATCATAAGGAGCACCAAATGTTCGAAATTGAAAGCAAAGACCAAGACGAAATCTCTATCACCACCAAAAAAACCACCATCAAATTTAACATTGCCGATGCCTCTATCGATGCTGGCCTCGCTGTCGGCAAAATCACCGGCCCCGGCGAATTCGAAATTGGCGATGTCAGCGTGCGTGGTATTGCCACCGAAAGCGGCAAGACTATTTATGATGTAGAAATTGGCGGGGTCCATATCGGCATCATCGGCAACATCGAAGAAAACCTCGACGACATCGTCGCCGACATCCTCTGCACCTCCTCTGTCCGCGCCATTCGCGAAATCGAACCTAGGCTCATCATCGCCATGGGCAATGTCGACGCCATGGTCACAGATCTCAAACTCACCGCCCGTACCGAGAAGAAACTCAAAGTCAAAAATCTCGACTCTCTCCCCGTCACGAAGGAAGTAGTGGTGTTAAACTAAAATGAATACGACGGGTGACACGCTTGGAGGGGACCCCAAAAATGTTTTGCGAAGCAAAAATTTTTGGGGAGGAAAGCGGGGCAGGACCCGTCGGAGGATGATATGAACATCGGCTACATTTTAATAATATTGATTATTGTTGTGGGGTCGGTAATTTTGCACGAGCTAGCTCATGGGGTGGTCGCCTATTGGCTGGGCGATCGTACCGCAAAGGATGCCGGTCGCTTGAGTCTAAATCCTATTAAACATATTGACCCCTTTATGTCTATTCTAGTACCAGTAGTTTTATATCTATTAAACGCCCCAGTTTTTGGCGGCGCTAAGCCTGTTCCGGTTAATTTTGCCAATCTCAAATGGCGCGAATGGGGCATGGCTTTAGTTGCTCTAGCCGGTCCAATGACCAATTTTCTTTTAGCGTTTATCTTTTTCTTGATTGGCCATTTTTCTGGCGCCCTTTACGGCGCCGGCGGGGAAACAGTAGCTTTTATTTTTAGTGAGTCAGTCCTCATCAATCTGGGCTTTATGATTTTCAACCTTATCCCTATTCCACCCCTAGACGGCTCTCGCGTCCTCTACGCCATCGCCCCAGACGGCTTCCGCAATATCCTCGCAACCATCGAACGCTACGGCATCATCATCGTCTACGCCTTGATCGTCCTCTTCGGCGAAGTCTTCTCCCATCTGATGATAAGCGGCATGCAGGGGATCCTCAACTTCTTCTATCTATTAGTTGGTGAGTGATTAGTAATTTTGTGAGCATTGAGCAAGCCCGGTTATTTTTTACAACGGTCACGGATGAGTATCCTGTACTGAAATACAGGTACGAATCCGACTGACCCGTTGTAAAAAATAACATGGCGCGCAGCGAATCGCGAGCAAAATTACTAATCGCTCGCCCAGATGTGATATAATATAACTAAGCCCCATTGGCAGCATGATTTTCCTGAATAATCATGTTATAGGGATTTCGTGGCACTGCACCCGTGGGTACAGAGCATAAGATTTTACCCACCTTGTATATATTACGGGGAAAACAGGCCAATGGGGTTTTAAAGAAAAGTGGGCATGAAACAAAGAATTCGCGTAGTTGGTATTATCAAAAACGAAGAGGGGACCTTAGTTTTTAAGCGTAGCCGAGGCCGTAGTGAAGCCCCGGTTTTTTGGGAGCTTCCGACCGGTAAGATTAAATTCGGCGAACAACCCGAAGAAGCCATGGCTCGATCACTTACCGAGTATACTGGCCTAATCGCCAACTCCGTCAAGCTAAAAGACGTTATTACCTTTCTTGCCCCCGAAGGTGCCAGCCAATTAAGTAATCTCTATATCATCTACGAACTCAATATCGAGGGAGAATTGAAACCCACTCCGCGCGACCGCTACACCGCCTATAAATTTGTAAAAGATTTTGTTGCCGCTCATACTCACCTCAGCGAAACCACCACCTCAGTGCTAGAAATAGAAGAAGGCAAAATCGCTACCAACCATACCACCGCTCGCGACACCGCCAACGGCATTACCATCAATGTCGACGGTGCTTCACGTGGCAATCCCGGTCCATCTGGCATCGGCTATTGCATTTACGATAACAATCACATCATCGAACGGGGCGGGGAATTTATCGGTTTCGCCACCTCTAGGCTAGCCGAATATCTTGCTATGAGAAAAGGCGTTGAGCGCGCCATCGAGCTAGGCTATAAAACTGTCAAATTCGTCTCCGATAGCCTGATGGTAGTGAATCAGCTCAACGGCGTTTTTTCTATCAAAAATCAAGATATCATCCTTGTTTATCAGGATATCCAGGGCAAATTAGACCAATTTGAGGCTGTCTCTTTCTCCCACGTCTCTCGCTCGCAGAATATGCTCGCCGATGCCGAAGCCAACGCCGCTATTGATAAAATTTTAGCAAAATGATATAATATCCCCGAGCCTGAAAGACAATCGCTTTAAATAAGAGGAAAGTCCGGGCAACATAGAGCAGGGTAGTCGCTAACAGCGACCGTCCGTAAGGATAGGGAAAGTACCACAGAGACAATACTGCCCACCGGTTTTACCAGGGGCGATGGTGAAAAGAGTGGGGTAAGAGCCCACAGCGTACGGTAGCGATACAGTGCGGAGGCAAACCCTACCTGTTGCAAGGAGCGCTAGGTCACCTTAGCTCGAGGATGCGCGTTTACCGCTAGAGTACTATAGCAATGTAGTGCCAAGATAGATGATTGTCGGTCTCTTACGAGATTACAGAACCCGGCTTAATGACGGCTCATTTATCAAAAAACCACCCGAAAGGGTGGCTTTTTGTTTTTGTCAGCCAAATTACTTCTTCGCTTTCTTCGTTGCGGCTTCTTTCGGGCTTTCAATCAGCCCCTTCTTCCTAAGAGTGCGCAGAGCCGAAGCCGAAATATTACACTTTACCTTTTGACCATTAATAATCAAAGTCCGTTTAGATACATTTGGCTTAAAAACCTTCCTAGTATGGCGCTGAGAGAAGGAAACATTGTGACCATACATCTTGCCTTTACCAGTAATTTCACAAATTGCCATCTTATTTCTCCTTCACCGTATTAACAATTTTCTTAAATGCCTCAGGGTTATTTACGGCGAGATCAGCCAAAATCTTACGATCCACCCCAATATTTTTAGCCTTCATCCCCGCAATCAGCTGAGAATAAGACATACCCAGCTCCCGGGAAGCATTATTAATCCGAGTAATCCACAGAGCTCGGAGATCGCGCTTGCGGTTGCGTCGGTCGCGATAACTATAAGACAAAGCCTTAATCACGCCTTGCTTACCTAGGCGATAACTGCGGCGACGATAGTGCTGCATCCCCTTAGTCTGGTTTAATAATTTCTTGTGTTTCGCGCGTGCCGCGACACCTCTTTTTACTCTCATATTACACTCCTAAAGCCCGTTTAACGTTTTTCTTAATTTTGCCATTTACCCCCGCAGCAGTCTTGATGTTGCGCTTCCTGGCTTTAGATTTTTTGGCGAGAATATGATTCCCAAAAGCCCGCTCCCGAACTAGTTTGCCCGAGCCGGTCACCTTGATCCGCTTGGCGGTGCCTTTATGCGTCTTTAATTTCGGCATAATTTCCTTTCGTTAAAATTATTATTAAAAGTACGACCAGCCGGCCTAAGAAAAGTAGGAAATTACTTTTTTCGTACCTGTACTGATAGGTTGCGTCCACTCATGTGCGGTGTCCCCTCCATCACGACGTCATCACCAAGCAGGGAAACAACTTTGTTCAAGAGTTCATTCCCAATCTCTTTATGTGCCATTTCGCGCCCCCGGAAAATAATCATTATCTTCACGCGATCGCCATCATCGAGGAATTTGCGCATTTTGCGGACTTTAATGTTAAGGTCGTTATCGGAAATCTTCAGGCCAATCTTCATCTGCTTCAACTCGGATTGTTTTTCGCGAGCCTTCTTGCGATTTTTGGCCTCCTCCTTCATCTTTTGGTATTGGTATTTACCCCAATCGATGATTTTCACGACCGGCGGATTAGCATTGGCGGCAATCTCCACCAAATCTACTCCCTGTTCCTTCGCGAGAAGTTGGGCGTCACGGCTAGACATTATTCCTAGCTGTTCACCACTAGAACCGATTACGCGGACCTCCGGATAACGAATCTGTTCGTTCAACTTAGTCCGTGGTTTGTTTTTGATGATAGTCCTTTCTTCTCTTGAATTAACCTGTAAAACATTATACATCACCGTCTCCGAAAAGTCAATGCTTCCGTTAGGTGTTTTGCTAGAATCATTTCAGCGCCGTCCAGGTCGGCAATGGTTTGCGCTACCTTGATGGTCTTAAAATATGCCCGCGCCGAAAGTTCCAACTGTTCCGAGGCCCCAGCCAGTATTTTTTCAGCCGCCGGCTCCATCTTGAGTAGCTGAGAAACCTCAAAGGATGAAAGGGAACTATTATACTTGCCGTCTTGACCGTAGCGGGCCCTCTGACGAGCAATCGCCCCTGTAATAGTATTTTTTACAACATTATGTTCGGTGGCTGTACTAGGTAAAGGTGCTCGCAAGTCCGCATTATTCACTTTTTCTACGCTAATGTTCATATCTATCCGGTCAAATAGCGGACCAGACAACTTTTTCTGGTAATTCTGAATCTGTGTTTCAGTACATTTACACTCATGCGTCGGATCTCCCAGATAACCACAGGGGCAGGGGTTCATCGTCGCCACCAGCATAAAATCTGCCGGATAAACCGATTTGCGATTAGCTCGCGATATCGTAATCTGTTTGTCCTCTAGAGGCTGCCGGAGTGCTTCTAGCACCGAGCGAGGAAATTCCGGTATTTCATCCAAAAACAAAATCCCTTTATGCGCTAGAGAAATCTCCCCCGGTCCCGTTGCTCCTCCAATCACCGAAGGAGCCGAAGCTGTATGATGAGGGCTCCTAAACGGCCTACTAGTCACCGCTTCTCCAGTCGTTAAGCCAGCAATAGAGTATAGTTTGGTGATATCTATCATTTCATCAGGGGTCAAATCCGGCAGAAGATTAGCTCCCGCTTTGGCCAGCAGAGTTTTGCCGGCCCCTGGTGGACCCGATATCAGAATATTATGATGTCCTGCAATTGCAATTTCCATTGCCCGTTTGGCCAACTTTTGCCCCCTTATATGATCCAAAATTGGCTCTTTAGTCTCATTTTTGGCCCCTCCTGGCGTTTTACCATCCATCATGGCTTGTGGGAGGGTAACTTGGTTTTTGAGGGCCAAAAACAGTTCCTGTAAAGTCGCTACCCCATAGACAGTCATTTCTGGCACCAATGCCGCTTGAGGCAGGTTTTTTACCGGTACATATATTTCTTGGTAGCCAGCTTTCTTCGCTGTCTCTACGATATTAATAATCCCCCTTACCGGTTTCACTTCTCCATCAAGCGACAACTCCCCCACGAACATTTTGCCCCGAGTGTCGCTTCTGATCAGTTGCCCAGACAACACCAACACCGATAAAGCTATCGGTAAATCTAGATAGGCCCCGTCTTTAGGTAGCTCCGCTGGCGCCAAATTGATGGTCACCTTTTTATCGGGGAACGAGAAATCGGAGTTCACAATCGCACTTCGCACCCGCTCTCGCGCCTCGTTAATAGTTTTATTTGCCATGCCCACAATATTGAAAGCTGGTAGTCCTTTATTCATATCACCCTCGACTTCGACCAACTTTCCCGCGAAGCCGTAGGGCACAACTGAATGTATTTTACTTATCATGTCTAGCTTACTATCACGAACGTGTGAATTTTTCAACCCCCCCACCCCACTTGCCGGATTTTTGGGCTTTTTTATACTCCAAAATTCACCAAAAATGCTTGTGGAAAACTTTCCAAAAAAATACAAAAATTGTTCAAAAAAAGTATTGACATTAGCATTTTTAGGCGTTATAATAGGGGTAGCTTTTGAATAAAAAAATTATACAAAAGCCAAAAATAAAAATTTAGCCAAAATAACTCCACACTCTACTTAAGAAGACCGGTTTTCCTCGCAGTTACCGGTCTTCTTCTATTGTCAAATGCTTAATAATATGATAAAATTAAACAAGTTGGGGCTGACAAAGCTTAGACGGATTATTAACAATCACGATGCATGTCGACTAAATACCGTAAGTATTAAATAAGTGCTAAAAACACGAAGACTGCGCATGTCATGTACATGCCAGCTTATGCCTAAATAATTTTAGGCTGGTCTGCATTCAAGGTTCCGTAGAATGTAGATTATCATAACACGGTTCTTAGGATCTCTGGGTGGCGATTAGAGATTTGAAAATCAGCCATGGCAGTTATTAGTTTCGTTTTCTGCAGCTAATAATCATATGCCAAGAAGAAACAGAAAACTATACATGTAGATTCGTGATCCAGTGATTTTTCGGACCCGGAGGCAGTATCCGGCAGCTCCACCAAAATCAATACTTCATGCCAGAATAGTGGCATTTTTTGATGTTTGTTTCGTCGTTTGTTGTAAAAAATACAACAAAATGAACAATAAAATAGAACAGGGAAGAAACAGGGCGATCATTGTAAAAATTACATCAATAAACTTGAACAAATCTCTTGCTTTTTTAAAATGTTTATGCTAGCATAAGAATAGCTGTGATAGCTCAAATAAAAACCTAAAACAAAAGGAACTTTACCAACATGAAAAAGCTACAAACGTAATCCTTAGCGGGCGAAAAGGTAATTTCTAGCCATAAATTACACTTTCCTAGGAATTACCTAGAGCTCCGCTAAAGAGAATCCATGTCTCTGGGGATTCAAAATAAGCGTTGAGCGCATTAGCAAATCCTTCATTAGCACCTTAAACTAACATAAACCAGAATGAAGGGAAAAGCTAATCAGGACTTATGCTTCACTTTTAAAGTGAAGCGGTCAAAAGGAATGGCGGACCAGGGCTCTGGTTAATAGTAAAGATTATAGCACCGGATAGCCCCCCGCCTCCTCCTTGTATCAAGGAGGATCAGAGACTACTAAAACACTAAAAATCTTGGGGGACTGAACTAAACATGATATAATGAGGTTATGAAACATAACCGCATTATCTACATCGTTGGCATTGTAGGACTCGCAACTCTCATCCTCATGCTCACCATCACCTCCCCGACGGGAATTGGCCCGCTAGGTGTTTTATTATTTTTTACAACACTATATTTGGTGTTTTTTTGTGTCATTTCGCTGCTTTTGCAGGCTTTTGTCCGTTTAGCCTTCAAGCGAAAAATGCTTAAAAAGAAAGATTATCTCTATTCCGCCGTTTTGGCTTTTGGCCCTATTATGCTTTTGACGGCCCGCTCATTTGGCGCTATTAGTCTCTGGACGGTGGCTTTAATCATCATTTTCTTAAGTTTAGCCGAATTTTTAGTTTACAAAAGAATCTAAAGTATGATAAAATAAGCATATGGACAATGGTGATACACAGAATTTCGAGCTGGATCAGTTCAATCTCGATACCAGTAGTGAAGATTGGAGCGGCGCTTCAAATACCCCCAATACTCCCAGCACTTCAGAGCACAATCAACGTGCTCTAGGCAGCACTGCAATTGCCACTCCCGAGGCGGACCCGAACTCTGCCCCTCAATCAGAATCCACTCCAGAGGTTAACCCTAGATTCAACCCAGCAATGCCACCCACTCCAGAATTAGGGCAAGTTGCCTCCGCTATGCCCCCAGATTACGAAGCCCCCACCCCCACAGATAGCCCCTCTTCGGTATCTCCAGCTTTTTCTTTTCAGCCTCATCACGCCATGGCAGGGGATCATTTGAGTCCTGCCGCGGTTTCCGCCCTCCAGGATCGAGAACGAGAATTATCCGCCGACGGAGACATCGCCTCTTTTGTTGATTTTATCAGCGCCGCCAGGGAACAAATCCAAAGCAAGGAGTCCGCATGAGCCGCTGTATCTGTTTCTGTAATTTTTACAACATTAACGGCCCCTTTAAAAAGGAAAGGGCGGACTAATGGAAACTTGGGTGGTCATCTTGATTATGGTTATAGCTGTAATCTTATTGATCGCAATTATTTTTGGCGCCCGGATCAGCAAACTACGCAAAGCCAAGCGGTATGAGCGCGGCCTCAAAATGACCCCACTGCTTATTCATTTGCCACCTACCACCGATGATATCGAAGGTGGCGGTCGTGACGCTCGAGATATCACCAATGAAGCTATCTCTAAGGCCCAGGTAATGTATTCTATCTTGGCCTCTACTGCCGCCAAAGGAACCAAATCCAAACTCTACGGTCAGCAGCATTTTTCTCTAGAGATCATCGCCAAAGATGGTCTTATCCGCTATTACGCCATAGTCCCCGCCGACCTTAAAGAGATAATGAAACAAGCTGTCCAGTCTGCCTATCCGACTGCCAGATTAGAGGAAAAACGCGAAGAAAACATCTTTAGAGGCGGCGGCGGCATTAGCGCTATCGCTGGCGCCGAACTAACCCTCAATAAAGAGTTCTACCTCCCGATTGCCACCTACGAAGACACCAAGCGCGACGCCCAGATGGCTATTTTGAATGCTCTCAGCAGCGTGGGTAAAAACGAGGGCGCCGCTGTACAAATTCTTTTCCGTCCTGCACACAAAAATTGGTCATCTCACGGCAAAGAATACATGGAGAATATCCAAAAAGGCAAAAAAACCAAAACCGTTGGTGCTGGGCTAGGCGAATTAGCCATGGATATCCTGCGCGCTCCCTGGGAAGTTCCAGGAGAACACGAAAAAACCGAGCAGGAAATCATCACTAACGTCAAACAAGACGAAATCACCGCCATTGCCAACAAACTCCGCTTCCCAGCTTTTGAGACGCTTATCAGGGTTATAGCCAGCTCCGAGTCTGCCCCTCGTTCTGAGGCCATTATGGGCGGCGTCGTCAGCAGTTTTTCTCAGTTCAACTCCCCCGAGCTTAACGGCTTCAAGGTTAACACCATGAAAGACCCCAAGAAGCTGGCCGTCGACTACACTTTTCGCTTTTTCCCGATGCGAGTTAAATCCAACATCTTAAACAGCGTCGAATTAGCTTCTGTTTATCATTTGCCAGAGCAAAACGCCATTCCTAATTCTCAGGTTGAACGTCAACTTACCAAGCAGGTTGACGGCCCGGCCAAGCTTGCTACCGAAGGCGTGCTTCTCGGCACTAACGAATTCAGAGGAGCCAAGAAAGCTATTTATCTCGACGATGACGATCGCCGTCGCCATATGTACGTAATCGGCCAGACCGGTATGGGTAAGTCTGTTTTCCTAGAGAATATTGCCTTTCAGGATATGTGTGATGGCCGCGGCTTTGCCTTTATCGACCCTCACGGTGATGCCGTTGAGGCTATTTTGAAACGCGTCCCAGAGGAGCGTATCGACGATGTAATCTATTTTGACCCCTCCGATATTGAGCATCCTGTAGGCATGAACATGTTTGAATACACTACCGATGACCAGAAGGATTTCATTGTTCAAGAGGGAATCAGTATGCTGCAATCTCTATTTGACCCCAATAACCAAGGCTTCTTTGGTCCTAGGGGTCAGCATATGTTTAGAAATGCCGCTCTTCTCTTGATGGCCGACCCAGCCGGCGCTACCTTTATTGATATCCCTCAATGCTTTACCGACCCCGAATTCGTCAAATCCAAACTGAGATACGTTACCGACAAAGCCGTTTATGATTATTGGACTAAGGAATTCCCCCAATCTCAAAAATCTAACGACGCCGGCGAGGTTATCACTTGGTTTGCCAGTAAATGGGGCCCTTTCCTAGCCAATACCATCATGCGTAACACCCTCGGTCAGGTTAAATCCGGCTTTAATATCCGTGAAATCATGGACAACAAAAAGATTTTCCTAGTCAATCTCTCCAAGGGTAAATTGGGCGATATCAACTCCAACCTTCTCGGTATGATTTTCGTCATGAAGTTTCAACAGGCCGCTATGTCTCGACAAGATGTCCCTGAATCTCAGCGCCAAGACTTTTGTCTGTATGTCGATGAGTTCCAGAATTTCGCCACCGATAGTTTTGAATCTATCCTCTCTGAGGCGCGCAAATACCGCCTTAATCTCATCGTCGCTAATCAGTTTATGACCCAATTAACTGACAAAATCCGTGAGGCCCTTCTCGGTAACGTTGGTACTATCATCTGCGGTCGCGTTGGTGTCACCGATGCTGATCTGATGGTCAAAGCCTTTACTCCTACCTTTACCGCCGAAGATCTCACCAAGACTGCCAATCACCAAGCAGTTGCCAAGGTGATGATGTTTGGTATGCCTTCTAACCCGTTTACTATGCGTCTGCCCGCCCCTATGGGAGAACCCAATAATGAATTAATGGAATCTCTCAAGGTATATTCTGCCACCAAGTATGGCAAAACTCGTGCCGAAGTGGAAAAAGAAATCCAAGACCGCTGGTCCGCCGCCGAAAAAGCCAAAGGCGGCGAAATCGGCGGGGCAGAAGACGTGTCGCCTCGCCCCACCCCAGTTAATCCGCCAAATTCGCCTACAACGCCTCCAGCAGCCCCCACAAGCGCTTCCAATTCCAAACCGCTTATGGATAAGTCTTCAGCCCCAGAAGCCTCTTCTAGGCCCGCTGAGGTCCCTCAGAAAGGATTTTTGGACTCCTGGCTAGCCAATAAACCAATCAAGCCTGCCGAACCAAAATCCGCACCTGAACCAAAACCCGCCCCCGAGTCTACCCCCAAACCTAAGCCCGCACCCGAGCCTAATCCTACTCCCGAGCCAGCTCCCGAACCTCAACCCACCGAAGCTATTTTTAAGATAAGATAACAAATAGGTAATTTTATGAGCATTTGATAAGCCCAGTTATTTTTTACAACTTTTCCTCATGCGAGCCAATCGTTCTTTGGTGAGCATTGAGTGAAATGTTGTAAAAAATAACCTGGCGCGAAATCAACCGCGAATAAAATTATTCTATTTGTTATCTTGAAAAAAAGATTAAATTGGTGTATAATAGGGAAAGAAGATTAAAGAAGAGGTAAAACATGGCTGACAAAGCTGAAAATTATGATTCGTCCGAAATCCGGGTGCTCGAAGGACTAGAACCAGTTCGTCTCCGCCCTGGAATGTATATCGGTTCCACCGGTTATGATGGTTTACATCATCTAATTAAAGAAATCGCCGACAACTCTATCGACGAGGCTATCGCAGGTTTCGCCAACAGAGTAGATATCACGATTTTAAAAGATGGCGGTATTCGCATCGATGACAACGGGCGCGGTATCCCAGTAGACATCCACCCCAAGACTAAAAAATCCACTCTCGAGACAGTCTTAACTGTCCTCCACGCCGGCGGTAAATTCGGCGATGGTGGTTACAAAGTTTCCTCTGGTCTTCACGGGGTAGGCTCATCCGTAGTAAACGCTCTTTCCACCCATATGGACGCCGAAGTTTACAGAGATGGCAAGACCCACCATATCGAATTTGACCTCGGTAAACCCACCATGGAGCTCCAAGTCACCAAGGGCTCCCCACGCGAGTCCGGTACCTCTATTACCTTCTATCCTGACCCCGATATCTTTAAAGAAACCACCACCTTTGACTACAACTGGGTTTCTAACTACGCCCGTCACCAGGCCTACCTTACCAAGGGTGTTTTGATTACCGTCACCGACGAACGCACCGGTGCTCACGAGTCCTTCTACTTCGAAGGCGGTATCAAGAGCTACGTCAAGCGCCTCAATAATGGCAAAGAACTCCTCTCTGATGATATTTTCTACGTCGACAAGCAAATTAAAGACACCGGCGTCGAAATCGCCCTTCAATACAACGATTCCTACGCCGAGACCATGAAACCCTTTGCCAACAACGTCCTCACCCCTGACGGCGGGATGCACGTGGTCGGGTTTCGGACTGGTCTCACCCGCACGGTCAATGATTACGCTCGTCGCAATAACCTCTTAAAAGAGAAGGAAGACAACCTCACTGGCGACGATATCAAGGAGGGCCTCACCGCTGTTATTCTAGTTAAATTACCCGATCCTCAATTCGAAGGCCAGACCAAAAACAAACTCGGTAACCCAGAGGTCCGTGGCTACGTAGACAAGGTCATGACCGAATACTTCGGTTACTACCTAGAAGAAAACCCCGCTATCGCCAAGAAAATCATCGGCAAAGCCACTCTGGCCGCCCGCGCCCGCAAGGCCGCCCGTGCCGCCAGGGATAATGTCATCCGTAAGGGCGCCTTTGAGGGTCTTAATCTACCCAGTAAACTCGCCGATTGCTCGTCAAGGAACAGGGACGATTGTGAGCTCTTTATCGTCGAGGGTAACTCTGCCGCCGGCTCTGCTAAGGAAGGCCGCAACCCTCAGATTCAGGCTATTTTACCTTTGAGGGGTAAGGTATTAAACACCGAGCGCGCCAGATTAGACAAAATGCTCGCCAACCAAGAGCTCGTCTCTCTAATCAAGGGTCTCGGCGTGGGGATTGGCGATCAGTTCAATATCGACGGCCTCCGTTACGATAAGATTATTTTCATGACCGATGCCGATGTCGATGGTCTCCATATCGCTACCCTGCTGATGACCTTTTTCTTCCGCTATATGCCCCAGGTAATAGAGGAAGGCCACGTTTATCTGGCCAAGCCGCCTCTGTTCGGCTTAATCAAGGGTACCGGTAATACCCGTAAGATTGACTACCTCTATGACGAAGTCGCTCTCGAGAACAAGCTAGCTGAGAAAATCGCCGAGCGCAAGAAGAATGGCACCAAAATTGACGAATCCCAAGAGAGGTTCAAGCAGGCTGGTTATACCGCGCAACAGCGTTTTAAGGGTCTCGGCGAAATGGACGCTAAGCAGCTCTGGGAAACCACCATGGACCCAGAGAATCGCATTCTCGTCCAGGTACATATCGATGACGCCGAAAAGGCCGATGCCGTATTTACGAAGTTAATGGGAGACCAGGTCGACCTCCGTAAGAACTTCATCCAAGCCGGCGCCGCAAGTGTAAACCTAGATGATCTAGATTTTTAAGGAGATACTATGGAAGACAATCAAAAACCAGAAGAAATTGAAATTTTACCCGAAGGCATTGAAAAACGTGGCGTCGAAAGCACCATGGAAGACTATTTCCTCCGTTACTCGATGTCCGTCATTGTTGACCGCGCTCTGCCAGATGTCCGCGACGGCCTCAAGCCTGTAAACAGACGTATCCTCTATACCATGAACAAAAACGGCTGGAAGGCCCCTCACGCTACGGTCAAATCCGCCCGTATCGTCGGTGACGTCATGGGTAAATACCATCCCCACGGCGACTCCTCTATCTACATGGCCATGGTCAACCTGGCTCAGCCCTGGAAGATGCGCTATACCTTGATTGAGGGCCAAGGTAACTTTGGCTCCATGGACGGGGACGAGCCCGCCGCTTACCGGTACACCGAGGCTCGCATGGACAAGGTTGGTGCTGAGCTTCTCACCGATATCGAAAAGGACACTGTAGATTTTAGAGATAACTTTGACGGTACCGAGCAGGAGCCAGTAGTTTTGCCCGCTGCTCTCCCCAATATCCTCTTAAACGGTCAGATGGGTATTGCCGTTGGTATGGCTACTAATATTCCTCCTCACAACCTCGGGGAGCTAGTAGATGCTACAGTCGCCCAGATTGACGACCCCGAGATTTCCCTAGACGGCCTAATGAAATATGTCAAAGGCCCAGATTTCCCGACTGGGGCCGAAGTCTTCGGTGGCGCACCCATGCGTCAAGCTTACGCCACAGGGAAGGGCTCAGTCACCATCCGCGCCGTCACTAGCATCGAAGAGCGCGCCAAAGGCCGCTTCAACATCGTGATTACAGAGGTACCTTACGGTATGAGCAAAGAGGGCTTCATCGAAAAAGTCCGCGACCTCGCCATGGCTAAGAAGATTACCCATATTGCCGATGCTCGTGATGAGTCTGCTAGGGGCAAGATTCGCATTGTCGTAGAGCTGAAAAAAGACGCTTTCCCCAAGAAGATCTTAAACCAGCTCTATAAGATGACCGGTCTTCAGACCTCTTTCCACTACAATATGCTGGCTCTAGTCGATGGTGTCCAGCCCCGCATCTTAGGGCTCAAAGAGATTTTGGGCGAATTCATCAAACATCGCCAGAAAGTCGTCCGTCGGCGCACCGAATATGACCTTAAGAAAGCCAAAGAACGCGCCCATATTTTGGAAGGTTTAAAGATTGCCCTCGATAACATCGACGAAGTCATCAAAGTTATCCGCGCCTCTTATGATGATGCCGACCAACAGTTGATGAAGCGCTTCGGCCTCTCTGAGATTCAGGCCAACGCTATTCTCCAGATGCAACTTCGCCGTCTCCAGGGGCTAGAAAGAGATAAGATTGAAGACGAATTGAAACAACTCCATGAATTAATCAAGAAATTAGAGGCTATTCTCGCCGATGAAAACGAAATTCTCCGCGTGATTAAAGAGGAACTCATAGCCTTGAAAGCCAAATACGGTGACGAGCGCCGTTCCAAGATCATTAATCATGAAGCGGGGAAGTTCTCCGAAGAGGAATTGATCCCCGAGGAAGAAAGCGTCATCTTGCTCACCTCTGAGAATTACATGAAGCGCGTCCCTCAGACCGATTTCCGCAAGCAGAACAGAGGTGGCAAAGGCAAGCGCGGCATGACCACCAAGGAAGAAGATGTCATTGCTCAGATTTTGACCGCCAATTCTCACGACTATCTCTTATTCTTCACTAACCAAGGCCGCCTATTCCGCTTGAAAGCTTACGAAGTTCCCCAAGCCTCTCTAGCTGCTAAGGGTACCGCCGCTGTCAATCTCCTCAATATGCACCCAGAAGAGAAGATTACCGCCATCATCAAACAAGGTGATGCCGGCGCTAACGGCTACCTCTTTATGGCTACCAAGAAGGGTACCATTAAAAAGTCCGCCATCAAAGATTTCTTCAATGTCCGTAGTAATGGCCTGATTGCCATCAAGCTCGCCGAAGGCGATGAACTGAGGTGGGTCAAAGAAACTACCGGTGAAAATGATATTGTTATCAGCACCTCTGCTGGTCAGGCTACTCGCTTCAACGAAAAAGAAGTCCGCGTCATGGGTCGTGCCGCTATGGGGGTCCGCGGTATGCGCCTCCGTCCTAAAGATGAGATTGTTGGCATGGATGTTATCACCGATCCAGATCAGAAGCTCATTGTCGTCTCCGCTAATGGCTATGGCAAAGCCACTCTAGTTTCTAACTTCCCACCCCATAAGCGTGGTGGTGTCGGCATCAAGGTCGCCGCTGTTACTGCCAAGACCGGCCCGATTGTCGCTGTCCACACCCTAGATCCGCTAGCTAAAGAAGTCATCATGATGTCCACCAAGGGTCAGGCCATCCGTGTCGCCATGAAAGAAATCCCGACGCTAGGCCGTGCCACCCAAGGTGTCCGCATCATGAAAATGAGCGAGGGCGACACCGTAGCTTCTCTCGGCATCGTCCTCCCCGAGGAAGATACCGATGCTAAAGCTTCTGAAAAAACAGAATCTACACCAAAAACCACCAAAAAATAATCTCAATTTTCCAGAGGTCAAAACGCTCAAGCCACCTTTTGAGCAAGGTCAGGGGTTGACTCTCTAGCTCTTTTGTGCCTATACTCCTTCAAAATTAAACTAACAGAGGAGTATTATGAAAAAACTACTTTTATTATCATCAACTTTTAGCCTGGTTTTTATGGGTTTGGTGTTCTCATCCAGCCCTCCAGCCTCAGCCAAAGAGGTCAAAGACGGCATCAACTACTGGTCTCTCACCGAGATGGCGGACTTCAAAACAGCGATCGACGCCGAAGACGAAATCGTCTGTGCAGACGATTACGCCTGCCGCGAAGATTTGCACTTCAGGCGCCTAGATACCGGAGGCCAGTACTGGGCTCTAGAGGTCTTTGAAATGGAAAGATTTATCGTTTCCTCAATTAACCCCAGTACGGACACCATCAAACTTTACTACCAAGACGAAGACAAAATGCTCAGTCGCATCTATGGCTACCCAATGCAAATAGGGGTCAAAGACTTTTATTTACTCTGGGTAGAAGAAGGCTTGGGTGACCCATTTAGCCAGGGCGGCTGGCTGATGTATGGCCAGCGCTACCCCTATTTTCTTGGTGATAAAGAAACTGTAGAGGCGGCCACTCACATCTTAATCGATGAAAACCAAACCACCTCTGGATATGGCTGGTTTACTCCCAACGAAGAAAGAGAATATTCTGTGGCCGGCGGCAATCTGGCTAACAATACGACCCATGCTTTCTATTTTTCACTTCTAGGCACTGATAACGGTCGGATGGACGGAATTCGTGACTACAGCTCTTGTTTTGAAGCATCTCTAGGCTACCAAGATGGTATGGAATGCAAAATCATGTTTGGCGAAGATGGCATGACCACCTATTTACCAACCGGCTCCCCTAGGGAAGAAGTCGGGTCTTCTAACGACACAAGTCCCTTAACCGACCCCATAATCGAACCAGTAGCCGATACAAATAGCCTAGATCAGTCCCCTACTAGCCAGACCGGCACCGAAACAGCAACCGTTAGTACCGAAACAATAGCATCTAGCAACGAAACAACAATCTCTAACGCCGAAATTACAACCCCCAACACTGGCGAAAACGGGCACGAATTTAGCAACCCCGACTATTCGAGCGATAATCCCAGTTTTCCATGGTGGCTAGGCATGATTCTGACCCTAAGTTTAGCTACTTTGATCTGGCTCTTTTGGCCTAGCACATCAAAAACTCCAAAATTGCATAAAAAAGGTATTGACAGGGCCAAAAAAGTGCGATAAAATGATTACAGTTCAGAGCTGCGAGTAATTATTTTAGTAGTCTTTGAAAATAGTTTAACAATTTAGTTGTGCAATTAATCATCGTCAGTTTATAATTTATGTTGAGTTGAACAAATTCAATTAATAAACCCGAGCGGGTGACGCGCTTGGAAGGGCTCCCGCGGAGCTCCCGATAGGGAGGAGCCGCGGGAGGGAAAAGCGCGGCAGGACCCGCTCCGGATACTTTAATGGAGAGTTTGATCCTGGCTCAGGAT
>JAFRBR010000001.1 GCA_017404795.1 Candidatus Saccharimonadota bacterium
AAACTTCAATTTCAAACAAATCTCTAATTCTTATGTAATTCGAACCAATCAAGCTATAAAGAGCGTAGGGAGAATGACTTGGCATCAGGAGCCGACGAAGGACGTGACAAGCTGCGATAAGCTGCGGTTAGGAGCAAATATCCATCGACCCGCAGATTTCCGAATGGGGAAACCCGTTAAGGCAATACCTTAACACTGTATGGTAAATTCATAGCCATATGGAGGAAACCCTCTGAACTGAAACATCTAAGTAGGAGGAGGAAGAGAAAGAAACATCGATTTCCTAAGTAGCGGCGAGCGAACGGGAAAGAGGCCAAACCGAGGGTAGCAATACCTTCGGGGTTGCGGACTGCATAATTGACTTAACATCTTTAGAAGAAGTACCTGGGAAGGTACGCCATAGTAGGTAATAGCCCTGTAATCGAAAAGGATGTTAACAAGGCAGTATCCAGAGTAGGTGCGGACACGTGAAACCCGCATTGAAGCCGGGGGGACCACCCCCCAAGCCTAAATACTACCTGATGACCGATAGTGAAAAGTACAGTGATGGAAAGTTGAAAAGAACCCCGGAAGGGGAGTGAAATAGAATCTGAAACCCTATGTTTACAAGCTGATAGAGCACCATACGAGTGCGATATCGTACTTTTTGTAGAACGGTCCGGCGAGTGTATGTTGCAGGCGAGGTTAAGGTTTTAAGAACCGGAGCCGAAGGGAGACCGAGTGTGAATAGCGCGTATAGTCTGCAGTATACGACCCGAAACCGGGTGACCTAACCATGGACAGGCTGAAGTGGAAGTAAAATTCCATGGAGGGCCGAACCCACGTATGTTGAAAAATGCGGGGATGAGCTGTGGTTAGCGGTGAAATTCCAATCGAACTCGGATATAGCTGGTTCTCATCGAAATAGCTTTAGGGCTAGCCTCAAGATAGTTTAGCGGAGGTAAAGCACTGAATGGGCTAGGGGGCTTCACGGCTTACCGAACCCTATCAAACTCTGAATGCCGCATAAATGTTTCTTGGGAGTCAGACTGCGTGAGATAAGTTTCGTAGTCAAAAGGGAAACAGCCCAGACCTACAGCTAAGGTCCCTAAATGAATTTAAGTGGAAAAGGATGTGCAGTTGCGTAGACAACCAGGATGTTGGCTTAGAAGCAGCCACTCATTAAAAGAGTGCGTAATAGCTCACTGGTCGAGTGATTGTGCGCCGAAAATGTAACGGGGCTAAAATTCATACCGAAGCTTAGGGTTGCCACCTAACGGTGTCAGCGGTAGATGAGCGTTGCGTAAGCCTGCGAAGCGTGACCGGAAGGACGCGTGGAGGTATCGCAAGTGAGAATGCCGGAATGAGTAGCGAGAATTATGTGAGAATCATAATGGTCGAAAACCCAAGGTTTCTTGAGGAAGGTTCGTCCGCTCAAGGTTAGCCGGGAGCTAAGGTCAGGCCGAAAGGCGTAGCCGATGCACATACGGTAAAAATTCCGTAGCCGCCGACATTGTTAAGTACAGGGACACAGGAACATAGCCCAACCCCGCCGTTGGTTGTAGCGGGGCGAAAGGGAGCGAAATTTAGTAGCGAAGTGGGTGATTGTACACTGGCGAGAAAAGCTGTATGTATTAATTAGGCGCCCGTACCGTAAACCGACACAGGTGGGTGAGGAGAGAATCCTAAGACCAGCGGGAGAAGTGTTGTTAAGGAACTCGGCAAAATGACCCCGTAACTGAGGTATAAGGGTAGCATTCGAGAGAAGGCCGCAGAGAATAGTCTCAAGCGACTGTTTAGCAAAAACACAGGTCTATGCTAACTCGAAAGATGCGGTATATGGGCTGACGCCTGCCCGGTGCCGGAAGGTTAAGGGGACGTGTTAG
>JAFRBR010000015.1 GCA_017404795.1 Candidatus Saccharimonadota bacterium
CGGCACTGGAACCCTATGAAAAAGCTCCTATTTTTCACATAGGAGCTTTTGGCTCCTACGGCGGAGCCACTAATCGCAATTTCTTCGTTAATTCTATTATAGCTCATATGGTTATAAAGTCAACGATTTTTCGACTCGAACCGCAGAATAAGTGTCGATCCGGACGGAGCATTGCCTCGGTTACTATCAATATGAAGAATATGATTAGTATATTCTCCTCTGTTATTATAACATATTTTCACCCAAAAGAAAAGCGGGAAGTCTCTTGCAAAACTCGGGGGGGGGGGGGTATAATTTAACTAGGCATAAATATTATTTAAAAATAAGGAGCTTTATGGAACAAAATTTGAATCAAGGGGGAGTCGTCGAAAATCAGATAGGTGACGGCGCAAAGAAAAATACGGGCATGATCGCTGGAATGGTAGCTTGCGCTATTCTCGCGCTCGGCGGTGTCGGTTTTGGAATTTATGAAATGACTCAAGCGAATCAGGCCAAAGACCAAATCTCGGATCTAAAAGTCGAGGTTAAAAAGGATGACGGCACTACGGCCACAATCGAAACACCAGAAATCAAGACAACGACTGAGGACGGAACAACCGTCACAATATCGGACGCACCAGCGATTGTTGGCGGTGGCCCGTATATTAAAGATAATTATTTCTATGTTCCAGATTGGGGCTGGAAATTTAAAATACCGGACGGTTTGGTTGGCTTAGGGTTCTCCGTAGATTATGACGAAGCTCATACGGGATACGATTTGCCATTTATCGGCTTTACGGCGTATGAAAAAGAACATCTAATTTCCAATCCGCAAGCTCAGTATTATGACGATATTTTGTCATGCTCTGTCATAGAGGTAAATAAGACTAGAAAAGGAACAAACCAATATACTCTCAGCGGCGACGATCGGGAGATTGACGGATATGTACTTAGAATAAGTGATTACAGTAGTTCATTCTGCGATTTTAATAGTAGAGAGGTGTCGAGTGCAATCTATGAGAAGTTGAAGACTATGTTCCAGAACCCCGAGCAGATTTAGGCGAAGAATAGTCCCATCAAAACCCGCTTAAAAAGCGGGTTTTATGGTATAATTATCTACAGATATAGGGAGTAATTCGATGTTAGAAAAATTGCGGCAGGCATTGAGAGAATCGTATTCTGCGGACTTATGCTATCCTCCGGCGACAGAACAATGGTCTAAGGACAACCCAACATTTGGGATGTGCTCAATTACCGCTCTAGTCCTACAGGATTATCTCGGTGGCGAGATTTGTAAAGCTACCGTCGGTAACGGAAGCCACTATTTTAATTTAATAGATGGAAAGATTGTTGATTTAACGGCGGAACAGTTTGGTCATGAAATAAATTACGACAATAAATCTCAGGTTGACCGTAACGAAATGCTTCCTGCAAGGGATACGGAAAAACGCTATCTTGAGCTAAGGCGTCGCGTCGAAAACAAACTAAACGATGAGAAATAACGGACAGAATTATATGAGCTACCTGAATAATCTTAGTAAAGAGATAAAGACATATTTCAAAATCCTTGAGCCAGACTTTCCGACATGGCTCGAAGAATATATCGAAACCCCGGAAATGCGAAAGCAAGCTGGAATTAGCATGACCTGTGGCACTATCTACGCAAAGTTGTTCCCTGATAGCTACTTCTATTCAAGTCTAGATCATTCCGCGGGCGTAGCGCTAATTGTTTGGCATTTTACTCATGATAAAAAGCAGACGCTCGCCGGATTATTCCATGACATCGCAACGCCAGCATTCAAACATTGCGTAGATTATATGAATGGTGACTATATGACGCAGGAATCTACCGAAGAGCTGACGACCGAGATCATAGAAAGCTCAAAAGAAATTATGAGACTACTAAAGCGCGACGGAATTGAGGTTTCTGAGATAGACGATTACCATAAATACCCGATTGCCGATAACGATACGCCACAACTCTCCGCTGACCGTCTGGAATATTCACTGTCGAATTCGCTATTCGTTTATACGCAGAACACACTAGAGCAAGTTAAAAACATTTATAATGACTTGGAAGTGCAGACTAATCCCGATGGCGAAATTGAGCTTGGGTTCAAAACCAGAAAGTTCGCTCGCGATTTTGTCCGGACGACGAGTAAAATGTCCGTGATTTATCGCGATAACCGAACGAGATATTCTATGCAGTTTATCGCCGATATTCTGAAAAAGTTGAGTGCGGATGGCAAAATTAACGTTAAAGACTTGTACGAACTAAGCGAAGCTGACGTAATAAAAATTATTGAGAACTCCGAATATGCCAAAGCGTTTGAGATTTGGAAGAACGCCGAAAAAGTCAAAACCACAGATACGAAACCAAGTAACGTTTATTACGTCCATCACGGTTCAAAAGTTCGCTACATCGATCCACTGGTAAAGGGTGAACGCATTTCTAGGGTTTGTAAGATCGCCAAAAATTATATCGACAAGAATTTAGCGTTTGATATGAACAAATACGTCTATTTAGATGGGATAAAGGAAGATTTGTTATGAGCGAGCAAAATTCCAAAACTCTAGCGGTCTATGACCATTTAGCGCAAAAATACATAGATAATACCACGGTACACGATTCGCTTAATCCTGCAAAGGCGAAGAAAAAACGAGCAAAGCTTGAGGCATTTTTACTGGAAAGCTTCAGCAAAATACCGAAAGGCGGAAAGATATTAGAGTGTGGTTCTGGTGGGGGTAAAGAAGCGCTTTTTCTCAAAAAAA
Source organism: Candidatus Saccharimonadota bacterium (assembly GCA_017404795.1). Taxonomy (GTDB): domain Bacteria; phylum Patescibacteriota; class Saccharimonadia; order Saccharimonadales; family Saccharimonadaceae; genus Nanosyncoccus. The sequence continues at coordinate 2,752 of JAFRBR010000015.1, forward strand.
CAGGGTTCGACATCATAGCAAGCGATGTTGCTGAAGCGTTTTTATCATCATGCCGTAAGCAAGGGCTAGTAACCATGAAGCTAGATATCATAAACGATAATTTGCCAAATGGGCTTTCCGGTGTGTTGGTTTGGCGAACTTTCGTACATTTTGCGAAAGAAGATTTAGAAAAAGTTTTTCAAAAAGTTTATACCGCACTCGAGACCGGTGGAGTATTCGTTTTTAATGTGTTTAATAGGGAAGATAGCGATGTAGATGAAAAATGGGAAGATTTCCCAGACGAATACCAGATGGGCGAAAAACGGTTTTTCGCTTTTTATTCGGAGGATTTCATCAACTCACTGATTGAAAAAACTGGCTTCAAAATTAATACATTCTTCAAGCAAGGTGGCGATTCTGGTCGGAAGTGGCTTTGCTATGTCGTGACAAAATAATTGGTTTATTTGATTTTGCTCAAGTCGCCATGAACGAAAGTTGGCGCAAATCCCATAATCTCGTCATACATCGGTCCTTTTTGAATATCATTCTCTATAAAGATTTTCTTGTACTCCCGATGCGCAATGTAAAGCTCAATGAGAGCCGCGCCACCAACATAGCCCGGAACGCCGTGCTTCTCGTAATTTAGCAGGTAGAACGCGTCACACCATTTACCAACGCGCTCCTCGCTATCCTGAAAAAGCTTTCTAATAAGTTTTGCATGGGCGTCATGACCATCGTTCTTCCATGTGCGCTCTTCAAGCTCCGGATCTTCAACGGTAGATGGAAGCATAACTTCATGGCCGAGGGCTTCAAGTTCGGCTTTCTTCTCTGGGAGCTTGTCCCAAAAACTATGTGAAGCAGCGAGAAAAACCTTCACCGAACCTCCTTTTGAGCTTTTAGGTAGTTTTCAATGTTTTCGATATCCTTCAGATCCTTTGGTCGATGAGCTTTCCTCTTAAAAGCAAGAATCCCTTCCAAGGATTCGCACTGGTAACCGTCAATTACATCGAACTTGAAATTCTCGAAGTCGTCCATCATTTGGCAGTTTTTAAACGGAGTAAAGAAGCCTTTTTCATCTTTCGGGGCACGATATAAATTGATTTGCTCGGCAAGTTTTTTAGAGGCACAAAGGTCGAAATCCGCAGTAGTTTCACGAAGACCTCGCATGAGGAGCGAGCCACCAGAAAGGATAATGAACTCAGATTTTGGTAGATTTAATCTTTCTAGACCAGCGATGTATTCTTCTTTATTCATTTATTGCCTTTCTCGCCCATTCCGGCGGATTCATTTCAAAGTCGACCTGAGGGGTTTCATTATTAAAAACTGACTCGTCAATTCCGTAATAATGACGATAGGTTGAATCAACTGAGCCAAACTTAGCCTTAGACTTATCTAGCCCTAGTTTCTTCGCAACCTCCCAGACTTCCTCTTCGCTTGGTCCCTCAATTTCTAAAAAGGTCGGAATCCAAGGCCAAGTGTCGATGCAAAGTTCAACACCACCGAGCATCCATTTTTCACGATAAGATTCTTCACGAGATTTTGGCTTTAAGCCACAACTTTTTAGAAGCAAAATTGCGTTATCGTAGTCGTCGACGACGACGTTCACCTCTTTGGTGCCGAGAATGGAATTTTCGTCGAGAACGTTTTTATAGGTCATGACGATTTTGTCGCCCTCGTCACGGACGCGAGCATAACGATGATCGTCAAGAGAAAAAACAACACGCTTCATTAGAACTTCCGGCTTTACTAGTTTTGCGCCGAACTTCTTTAATTTTGCCCGAATATCCTCTTTATCAATATCTAAAAACTGCGCCTCGATCTCATTATTCATAACTGAAATTATACCATAAAATAGACAACGAAAAAAGCCCAGCCTGGGCTGAGCTTTTCGTAAAAGGTGCATTTTGAGAGAGGTGGTAAGATTACGACAGACAAAGTTCGACGAGCTTGTCTATGTGAGCTTGAGTCGAATCAATGAGCGGAATGTCCACATCATCAGGTTCCAAAATCATATTCAGCTCGGTACAACCAAGGACGATCGCGTCTGGCCTGAGGTCGGAATCCGCCGGGAACTGGTACACGAAGTTCATCATAAACTCCTTTGATTCGGAAGTTACGATACCGTGGCACAATTCTTCGAAGATGATGCGGTTGATCTCGTCGATTTCCTCGGGATAGTTGCTCGTGTCCATAACTTCAATATCATGAGTCCCTAAAAGGGCTTTCATGAAATCTTCGGTCATTGTGAATTTGGTGCCGAGAAGCAAGACGCGCTTCGCACCAACCTTTTTACACTCATCGGCAATGCAATCGCCGATGTGGACGAGCGGAACGTCTATCCATGTGGACGTAGACGGCCAGACGACGTTGTTAACGACCTCGTGTGGCCCTAATACTTCGTCGGCAACCTTATGCATTGTGTTCGTTGCAATCGCGACATAATCGCACCTGTTCTTAAGAACGAGATCCAAAGCTTCAAAGCTAAGCCTATGGGCAATTTCCTCCCAATCGCCAACCTCCATCAACTGATGATATTCCTCGAAGTTTACACTCCGAAGAACTAAGTCGGCAGAAGTAAGCCCGCCGGCGCGCTCGTTAACCTGACGGTTAATTTGCTCGTAATAGTGGAGGGTTGACTCAAAGCTCATCCCCCCGATGATGCCAATCCTCATAGGTTTTTCCTCCTTTTACGCTTCAACGTCGAGTTCTAATGTCTTGTAGCTTAAAACGGTGTCCGTCGGATCTTTGGGGTCGGGTACAATCGCCGAGCGCTCAAAGTGGAGCCGATAGACGCCCTTCCCGAAGCACCGAGACAAGGCCTCGCTCAGCTCATTTTCGCTGAGCATTTTTACGCCGGGTTCGCTTTTCACTACCTCACCAGAAACAGACGGAGCCTTCACAACGAAATGCTTATACGTCTCATCTGCGAAGAAATTGCAAACCGTACGGACGGAAGACAAGGCGCATTTTTCGTCATCCAAAGAATCTGCTCCAGATACACAAACGTAGATCAGGCAAAATTGCTCGAGGTTACCGTCCGGTTCAGTCGTATCCATTAACGGATCGGCTTTCCGCCGATAAATCTCCATGCATACTGCCCCCGGATGATCGGCATAGCCGTAATCCTCGGTTAGATGCGGGATCTTGAGGTCTATGCCAGAAGACAATCCGGCACCTTCATCTTGCACGCGCGAGCAGTGGGCAATCTTTAACGCCGAATAAGCGTAGCAATCAACCGTCTGCAACTCCGTGTCGTCGTCCCACTTGCCAGTGATGACGCGACGCCCACCGGGAGTAATCGCAAAAGTGTATTCGTAGTCAACGATGTCGTTTTTGTCGGCGGGGTTAGATCCGAAAGCGCTCAGACCACCCAACCATTCGTCGGCTTCCCGACAAAGCGGATACGCCAAAATGCGAATTGCGCCGTTACCGGACTCCTTGAACTTCGGGATTTCCTGCGCTTTTTCACGCACGGCATCCCTGATCTCCTTGATCAAACTTAGATACGCATTCTTCATAGTACATACCTACCTTTCTAAAATGTGAATGTTCAATCCTCGGCTGTCGTTTTTAGCCAAAACAAAAACAAGAGAATTCGTGTCTAATTATACCATAAAATAGAGAAAAAGAAAAGCCCCGTCAATCAGACGAGGCGGGGCGTGAGGAGTAAGCAGTTTACGCATTGGCCGGAGAAAGTTCTATGTATTTTCCGTAACGACGAATCGCCTCTTTGGTTTCATTGTCGACTTCGCGCTCGATGCCGTCGAGCTCTACGCCGTCCAAAAGCTCTCTAATACTTGCTTTCTTGCGGATGCCGAGCTGAGGCATAATCGTGTCCTTGATCATCTCGTCAATCTCGTCTTCGGCGTCGTTGGACTCCGGGTCGTTCAGGAGCTGCTTGCCCACCCGCTTGAACAACGGGTCGCAATCTGTCATCGTAAGGCTTTGGGCGATCCGATCGGCAAAATCCGTACCGAGCTCGATACCTACGGTTTGACAGGCTTCCATAAAGCGTTCACCGACATAATCGGAATCACCACGCTTGAGAAGTTCGTCCTGAGCCGCAACGGCAATAACCGTGTCCTTGACAGTGAGAGCCTGAGAATATACTTCGGCAATCTCGATAGAAACAGGGTTTTCTGCGAGCTGCTGGCGCACCGTGCTTTCGTCAAGGCCCCTCAAGGCTTCAAACCATGCATTCATATACATATCCTCCTAAAGAGCAAATACTCAGCCAGTTGGCTGGCATTTATTATTCTAACACAAAAAGTTAAGATAGTCAATAAAAGACCTTTCCTTTTCTCTATTTTTATGGTATAATTATAGAAGGTTTAAATAACCAATAGTACATTGACAATTCAGAAAGGAGACACTAGATATGGCTTTTACTCGTTCTCAGGCACTGGAAATGGCGCAGATTCGCTCCACTATCAACACTATTGAACTGATTACCCCGACCAACTATCCCGCGGAAAAGCAGAGGTGGCTGGACGGTGGCAGGAAGTTCTTCAATCCACAGTTTACTTACGATACGGAAGCAATCAAGGACGCAATCCGGCGAATTGATTCGTTGGCGCCGCTTGAAGATGTATTCCGAGGTAACGCAAGTTACTACGAGTTTTTCCAATATTATGCTCGCTTTGCGGGCGAAGCGTTGCAGAAACGCTACGAGGAACTCACGAACCTCAAGATTTTCCTTCAAACGCTGATCGACCCCGCCAATATCATGCCTGGCGACCACTATCACAATCCGCTCTATCACCTGTACGGCGACATCACCCCCGAAGATGTGAAGTTTGCAAACTTGCTGATTGAGTACAAGCCACAAGAAGCATACTCTCATCAGTTCGTTGAGGGCGATATTTCGGCAGATTATTGGGGTATCACTCATCGTAAGAGCTTCTTTGATGGAACTCTGAGAGGGTTCAAGGGTATGTTCTCGAAAGAGGACAAAGCCAAGCTCAGGGCTATGGAGTTGGACGCGGAAGGAATTGCCAAATACTTCCAGCTCGTGCTGGACTATATGCGCAAAAACGCTCAGTATGGTGCGGCGATGACGCGGGAAGAAAAAGAGGCTCCGACCTACTATATCGAGGTCAGCCCAAAATGGACGGCGATTTCCGTGAATGCGTTTTCCGAATCCGGGAAGTCTGTCATTGGAATCCCCGCAGATCGCAAGATCAATGGTCTGAAGCTCGTCGAACTGGTTTCTCATGAGTTGAACTCACACTATCGTTCGGCAATGTCGACCCGGGCATACTTCCGCAACTTACTCGATCCTTATGGTAATAGCTGTCCGATTTTGCCACTTATTCCAATGATGTCGCATAGCTTAGATGAAACCCTCTCTGAGGGCTTAGCTAAGATTGGCGATATTAGAGTCTCTGGCGAAGCGGGGATGCCGAAGCCATATCAGGTTCTGGCTATCGACTTCGTCCAGCATGGGCATAATTTTAAGGAAACGATGGAATATGTCTTTGAGCTGACGAGGCAGAATCACAAAACGGAAAACACCGCGCTGAATAACGCCTGGAATTACACTTATAGGATCTTCCGCGGTCAGCGTGACACTTCGTCTAAATGTGGTTATGCCTTCCCGAAAGACAAGGTTTACCTCTGCGGTTTTACGACTGTCGTCCAAAACGCTGCTAACTGGGGTGCTACATCTCAACACTTCGAGCAGTTCATGAATCTGTTGCGTTATTCAACCTTAACGCTCGAAGAGCTGGATAGCTTGGACTCGCAACAGAGTGGTGCAGACTACGTTGTTGGCCACGATTCGTACCCTCGGTGGGAATATGATCAATTAGGCTTTCAGTCTAAATACGATCCTTGTCCTGACCCTGTCGAGTACGTCGCGAGTCTCCTGCTGAATTGAAAAACGCCCCCTTGAGAAATCGAGGGGGCTAATTTTTATCTACGAGATTATTGATTATGGCGCTCGTAGGCTTCCACCGCCTCCCGAACCCCACACTCTGGACAAATTTCAGTTTCGTTGTCCTCACGAGAAAGCGCCGGATGCTCCGTGAATTCTTTCTTACATTTCGGACAGCGCTGAAGCTCGAGAATCTTATAGGTCAGAGTTTTTGGCAATGTCTCTAATTCCTCGCGCAGCACATCCTCATCATCATAACGCTTGGCGTCAACCAAGAACGAGGAATACTGCTCGTTGGCTCGTAAGCACTTACCATTGGCGTCCTTTTCGCCAACATAATACCAAATGTCCTTATCGTGAATAATACCGATAACATATTCGCAAATACCAATATAGCTCATAATATCTCCTATAAATCCATTGAACAGACGGTAGCAAGACCGAACTTCCGTCCCAAATCTTTCCACATCCCGTCTGGATAATCTTGCTGTAAAATATGCCAGACCGGATAATTGTACTCGAGCGCGATTTTCGCGACATCTTTTGGATCAACCATCATATGACAATAATAGCCGGCGGTGGTCTCTCCCTCAATCATAATGGGATCACCCTCTTCGGTCTTGGCAATTTCTTCAAGTCTTTTGAACTCGGCCGTGATAGCCTCATTAACGAGCTTGACCGCCTCGGCGAGCTTCTCGTCATTACGGTGCTTAGCCGTTTCGTCCATCTCTTGGATAGCAGTTTTCTGATTATTTTCCATAATCCTCCTTAAAACTCCACTTCCTCGTTCTCCAAAGCTTCGAAGAACTCATCGCAAGCCCGAATATTGAGTGGATCGGGAAGCGGATTGTCTAATTGCTTAACTGATATTTCCATAAATCTCCTTGGTTAAACTTGCCCTGCGAGGTCGCGATAACGAACCGAGAGGAGCGGCCTACTCGATCGTTTCCACAAAGATCGCGACCGGATCCTCGCAAGGTGTTTGTATTTAACCTTAATTTGAGATTTTTACAAGTCCTTTTCGGCATTTTCTTTTCGGTCGTAAATAACCTTAGAAATACCGAAAATAGCGCCCAGAAACAACTCTACGGCCGATAAGGTAGTCAATATGGCTTCCGTAGGCAAATTCCAATGCCATGCCTCGGCGAGCGTTGAAAAGAAGACGCCGAGAGCCGGCAGAAAGACCGCGATGAGCCACCTTAAGACCTCATAAACCTTATCGGGAAGCATTATTTTATCCTCACTCTCTGGCCCGGATAAATTAAGTTAGGGTTGGCGATACCGGAAAGCCTTGCGATTTCCTGATAGGTAGTACCGTAACGCTGAGCAATAGCCCAAAGCGTGTCGCCCTTTTGAACGGTATAATAGACCGCCGAGCAATTATTCGCGGTAGAAGCGCCAGAAAGCCTCTGATTAACGATACTTTGGACAGCACCGTAGTCATACCCGGCCGCAGTTAAGCGATTCTTACGATCCTGCCCATTTCCCCAATCTCCACGGATAACCTCGGTAGCCAAGTCCTCATTGGATTTTCTGGCTGGAGCCGGAGATGGAGATGGGCTTGGTGCTGGCGTAGAGCCGTTACGTGCCGCGTATTTATCCCAAGCCGTACGATCGCCC
>JAFRBR010000016.1 GCA_017404795.1 Candidatus Saccharimonadota bacterium
AGACCATCAGATTTACTTTCGCCAGAGTTCGTGATATAATTTAAACAGATTTCCAGAGGTTTTAACAACTAAAGGCGAAATCTACATTTACGCCATTAAGCAAGTCTTCCTTTATTTGGGTTACTACTTGTTTAACTTGGGCGTACCATTTTGAAATTAAGTCCCCTCCCGGGTCTTTTTTTTCATCTGCCCAGAGTCGGTTCGAGCAATTATTTGAGGAGCCAGAATAACAAAAAGCCCACAACTGTGGGCTTTTTCATTTAAACTTCGTCAATGGAATGACGTCAACCACCCAGTTTGGGTCGATCGTGCCATAATAATGTGGAAAATACTCTCCACCCGACAGTTCCTGTTTTAGAAGCTGTGAATCCAGTTTTTCACTATCAAGCTTAAGTACCACTAAAGGCTCCGTGATATTTGAATAGATAGATGATGCAATTAGAGGAATCTGGTCGTGATGAGAGAGATGTATAAATCCAACTTCGTCAAAAATTTTATTTAAAGTGCTGATGGCGTATACGCCATCTTCTTTAGCCTTCAGCCAATCTTTCTTCAAGGCGATATGATAAACATCCATATTTTTATTATATCATAAGCTCTCATTGCCTACTAATCCACCCTTAGCTTCGCAGAGGTTAACAATCAGAGTTCCTGGGATATCAAATCTACTTTTAGCATAGTTACGACTTCTTTCACTTGGGCGTACCATTTTTTGTTATAATGGATATGAAAGGAGTGAATATGGCAAGTATCTATGATTTTAAAATCAAAAATCGCAAGGGCGAGGAAATTTCGCTCGGTGATTATAAGGGCAAGGCGTTGCTAGTTGTGAACACGGCGACGGGCTGCGGATTTACGCCGCAATATGAGGGGCTAGAAAAACTTTATTCCAAATATCATGATAAGGGTCTAGAGATTTTGGATTTTCCGTGTAACCAATTTGGTCACCAAGCTCCGGGTTCGGATGACGAAATTCATGAATTCTGTACGGCAAAGTATAAAACTACTTTTGACCAGCTTGCTAAAATAGAGGTAAATGGCGACGGGGCGGAGCCGTTGTGGACATATTTGAAAGCGGAGGTTTCGGAAGACCCAGAACCAAAAGGTATGAAAAACAAACTGGCGATGAAGGCGATTTCTAAAATCCCGGGCGTAAGTAAAGAAAAAGGGTTTATTAAGTGGAATTTTACGAAATTCTTGGTAGACCGCGATGGTAAGGTGGTGGCGAGATTTGGACCCACTGATGAGCCGTTAGATTTTGAAGATAAAATTAAGGAGGTTTTGTAATGGAGCTTTTGGATTTTTATGCAGATTGGTGTGGGCCCTGCCAGATGTTAAAACCGACACTGGAAGAATTTGAAGAAAAACATCCAGAAATTAAAATTACGCGTGTGAATATAGACGAAGAAGAAGAAATGACGGAAAAGTATAATGTGTCGGGGATTCCCTGCCTAGTTGCGCTGAAAAATGGCGAAGAAGTGGCACGCGAGGTGGGAGTGTTGCCCCTCAAGAAAATCGAAAAATTGGTGGGGGTCAAATGAAAAAATACGATGTAATAATTGTAGGGGCGGGAATTGCTGGAATGACGGCGGCGATTTATGCTGTAAGGGGCGGAAAAGAGGTCTTGGTACTAGAATCCCGCGTGGAAGGTGGGCAGATAATCAATACTACTAGTATTGAAAACTGGCCAGGCGAACTGGGGATTTCGGGCGTGGGTTTGACGCGAAAAATCAAAGAACAGGCGGAAGAACTGGGGGCGGAGTTTGACTATGCAGAGGTTAAGAAGATTGAGAAAAATGCTAATGGCTGGACGATGATTGGCGAGGATGATGAAAAATTTGAGGCTAGTGTGGTGATTTTGGCGATGGGAACTGAGCCGCGAAAATTGAGTAAAAAACAGGCGGCGGATGCTGGGGAGCGCGCGATTTCTTACTGTGCGACCTGCGATGGGGCGCTTTATAAAAATAGGCCGGTGGTAGTCGTAGGCAGTGGTAATACGGCAAAACACGAAACAGCGTACCTGAAAAATATTGCCTCAAAGGTTTATCATATTCACCATGATGATCCGATTCCGAAAGACGCAGTAGCGGTGTTCGTGGCGATCGGGCGAGTGCCGAGTACGAATTTTTGTGATGGGTTAGTGGAATTAGATGAAAACGGTTATATTATTGCGGGCGAAGATTGCAGGACTTCTGAAGAAGGGATTTTTGTGTCGGGAGACTGTCGGACGAAGAATTTAAGACAGTTAGTGACGGCGGCTGCGGACGGGGCGATTGCAGGGACAGAAGCGATAAAATATCTGGGATAAAAATGGTGGGGGCGAATTGTTCAGGCATTAACAATCTATAGACAAGATATCCTAGAAAAACTGGATCATGTTATAATAGAAGCATAAGTAATATAGAAAGGAAACTCAATGGAACAAAATACTAATACTGGAGTGCCAATGACGCCAACAGTAGATAACAAGCAAAAAAGTGGAAATGGCTTAAAAATTGCTACGGCAATTGCGTGCATTGTGGCTGTTTGTGGTATTGGGTTTGGCGTTTATGGTATGATGCAGAGTTCACAAAAGGATGGTCAGATTTCTGATTTGAAAGTTGAGGTAAACGATAAGTCAGCAAAGATAGATGAATTGGAAACTAAAATATCTAATCTTGATAACAAAAAAGAAGAAGTGGCTATCACTACAGAGACAACAACGACATACCCCGATGCTACTAGTCAAGAATCTAGTGACAATAGTAGCGAAACCGCTGCTATATTACTTGGAGCAATGTTAGACAAAAATGACAGTCGCACCGTTTTTAAGGTTGGCGATTGTACAGCAGATGGCCCATCTGTCAAATGTCCAGCAACCGTGGATGGAAAGGATGCATTAATATCTTATAATAGTAATGATAGTATATTGAGACTGTCCTTACCTAATGACTAATGTAATAGGGTATTAACAGACGAATTTATAGGGGCAAAACGACAGTTTTTGCTCCATTTTTCGTGCAAAATTGATACAAAATAGCACCCTAGAACCTGCAAAGTACTTAACAGACATTTACCACTAAAAAAATCGGCCAAAATGCCGAGTTATATATAATCTGGTGGTACTGGGTGGGATTGAACCACCGACCTCGGGCTTATGAGTCCCACGCTCTAACCAGCTGAGCTACAGTACCACGCTCTAGTAATTATATCACGTTTTATGTTATAATTAAAGGTATGAAATCGAAAAGTGGGTTTACAGTATTAGAAATCATTATCGTGGCGGTGTTTGCTTCCCTGCTTTTGATTTTATTCTTTGTGCAAAAAGGAAATATCGATGCGATGGAGCGGGACGAAGACCGAAAGATTGCAATTAATGCGATGTATTATGCCCTGGAAGAGAGCTACTACGCTGATCACGGGTATTATCCGGAAAGCATTTCTGAGGAAAATATCAAGGTGATAGATCCGGCGCTATGGACGGATCCAATGGGATATAATCTAGGAGAGCCGGATAGTTCATATTCTTATCAACCAGCGAATTGTGAAAATGGCAAATGTAAAGAATATATCCTGAAAGCCGAGTTAGAAAAAGAAGATGCGTATATAAAATATAATCGGAATTAGTGCTAAACTAATTTATCTTTACATTTTTTCTTGGCGTTGGAGATGAGTTTAGTGATGGCTTTGAGATCTTCGGGCGAGATGTCGGAGTATTTGAAGGTGTAAGTGGTTTCGTCGCCAACGGTGGCTAGACGAAGAGTGCCATAATGAAGAAAGTTTTGAAGGAGGCCGTTTTGGTGAAAACTGATGTCCTCGACAGAGGTAAGATCGATAGCGTTGATCGAGCGAGAAACGGGAGAATTCATAATCATTTGAGTGACGCGCCGATTGGTGATAAAAAGTCGATTGCCATTGTAAATCATGATGGCGATGACGCCAATAATAATGGCAGAAGCCAGCAAGGTAAAAAGAATGATGAAAACAAAGTTGCGACCCATCTCATCGAGCATAGATTGGCCAAGAAGGACTAGCAAAAAAGCAAGCAAGATTATAATCAGCGAAGCGGCGACGCCAGCAAAGATTGCCAAAAGGCAAATGCGGGCACGCTTGAAGGCAAATTCAACGTATTCATCATCTTCTAATTTGAGAGTGGGAAAATCTTTTTTGCTACGTTCGTGACGAATTTTGGCTAATGACTCGTCCATATGATTGGTCCTTTTTACGATTATATCTTATTTTGGATGCTTTGTAAATGTTTCCTGCCCTTTTCGGTGACAAGACGGCCCTTGGGGGTACGAGCGAGTAGCCCTAATTGTAAGAGGTAAGGCTCATAAAAATCTTCAATGGTGGTGGTTTCGTCGCCGGTCAGGGCGGCAATAGTAGTGAGACCAACGGGGCGATCGCCATAATTGTCGTACATGAGCTGCAACATGTTGCGGTCGGCGGGGTCGAGACCGAGAGCATCAATTTCCATGAGTTCTAGAGATTTTTTGGCAGTTTGATGGTCGATAATACCGTCGCCGTTGACGTCGGCGTAGTCACGAACTCGCTTGAATAGCCTGTTGGCGATACGGGGGGTAAGACGAGAACGAGTGGCGAGGAGTTGGGTGGCTTCGGGGTGAATTTCGGTGTTTAAGATTTTGGCGGTACGGTTGATAATTTGCTCGATTTCGGGCTCTTTATAATATTCTAATCTGTGAATAATGCCAAAACGGTCTCTAAGGGGACCGGCGAGAGAGCCGGTGCGAGTAGTAGCGCCAATGACGGTAAAATGCGGGAGATCTAGGCGAACGGAACGAGCGGCGGGACCCTTGCCGATGACAATGTCTAGCTTGTAATCTTCCATGGCAGAATATAAGATTTCTTCTACGACTCTTCTGAGGCGATGAATTTCATCGATGAAGAGGACGTCACCGTCTTTAAGATTAGTAAGAATGCTTGCGAGGTCGCCGGCGCGCTCAATGGCGGGGCCGGAAGTAACTCGGAGGTTGGTGCCGAGCTCATGAGCGATGACGCCAGCCATGGTGGTCTTGCCGAGGCCGGGAGGGCCATATAGCAAAACATGATCTAGAGTGGAGCCGTCGGAGCGTTTTTTGACGGCGTTGATGGCGAGTTTGAGATTGTTCTTTAAGTGCTCCTGGCCAATGTATTCCCGAAACGTGACTGGCCGGAGAGAAATCTCTATCCTCTCTTCTTCTTTGTCATTTTCAGCCATCGTGGGCTCGACTAACCTCTCAATTGCCATACCTATATGATACAATATAGATATGAAAATTGCAATTTTTAGTGATTGTTACTTGGATCTCACGGGGGGGATTGTGCAAGTGATTAATGCACAGAAGGCGGAACTAGAGCGATTGGGACATACGGTATATGTGTTTAGTACGGCTTACCCAAAATCTGAAGAGGTGAGGAAAAAATTGGCGAAGAAACGCATCTTTATAGTGCCGAGTTGCCGGTGGTACTTCCGAGGGTTGACACCGGTGGGGCGGCGGCCGAAAGTGATTGAAAAATGGCTGTTGCGAGAACATCCGGAAATACGAGAATTTGATGTGTTCTATGTGCATTACGAAGCGGGGTGTTCGATTGCGGGACTGAGACTGGCACGAAAACTGGGGATACGTTCGGTGCAAGTGATGCATGGGCGCGAAGACGGGGGAGAGGCAAATATTATTCCGTGGGGGCTGAGGACGATAGTAGCGACGATGTTGAACTGGTTCCATTCCTGGTATTTGCCGCACCCGTTAAAAATACAGCGTGATGATTATCTGGCGCGATCAGTGGCGGCGGCAAAAATGTGGACGCTGATGGTAAATCATGCCAACTATGCTGATGTGGTAGTGACACCATCGGAACATTTTAAGAAAAAATTGATACATTACGGAGTGGATAAACCGGTAGAAGTAGTGCCAAATGGCTATCCAGATGAGTATTTCCCTGTTGAAGTGACGGCGAGAAAGCTGAATGAGGGTGAAAAACTAAAAATGATTTGGCATTCGAGAGTATCGGGAGAAAAACGGATAATGCCTTTTCTAAAGGCTTTGGCAATGGTTGAGGGGCCTTATCAACTGGATGTGTATGGTGGGGGAGGAGATTTAAGGCGGGCGGAGAGGTTTGTTCAAAAGCACCGGCTGCCAGTGATATTCCACGGAAATGTAAAGTTTGAAGATTTGCAAAAAGCGATTAAGGGAGCAGATTTGGATGTCTTGGTATCGTATAATTTTGATACTTTTGGAATGACGTTAATAGAGGCGGAGGCTTATGGGGTGCCGGTGTTTTTCTGTGATCCGGAGATGCGAGAAATAGTGCCAGATGGGGGATATGTGCTAAGCGCTGGGCCTTCTGCTGCAGAGATGGCGGCGGGATTGAATGATTTAATGGCGCATCCGGAGCAAATTACTAAGATGTCTGAAGTGATGATAAAACACCGAAAAGAAGTTTTAGCATCTAAACGGATAAAGAAGCTAGAAAAAATTTTGATGGTATAATGAGGATATGAGATATTTGGCGGATTTGCTTACTTTGAGCCGGCTGGTACTGGCGGTAGTGTTGTTAATGCTAGCGTTTGCCGGTGGCCCGGCAGAGGCGGCATTTATTATTTTCTTGGTAGCGGAGCTGACTGATGTGTTTGACGGGACTTGTGCGAGAAAGTGGCCCTTCCCTAAAAATAAAACACCAAAATACCGTAAATATGCGGCGCAGTTTGATATGGCGGCTGATGTGCTACTAGCGGCAGCACAAACTTTGTTCTTGCTTTTGCAAGTAGATATTGTGGCTGGTATGGTGGTGCTGGGATTTTATGCGTTTTGCGCCGTACTGGAGTTGGTGCTGTATGGAAAATTCTTGGGGCATCCAGACAACTGTACGCCAAATTCACTAACGCGAAGAAACTTTCCGTTGGCCAAGAAAATCGTTTTGACGCGACGATATGGATATGCGATATGTTTAGGAGTGGTAAATGCGATTATCCTCTTTGCTACTAGCTGGCCAGAGCCAGTAAAATGGGGGTTGTTTGTGTTTGGCTGCTCTATCTTTGTATTTATTTGGTTCTTCCTACGCCAGAGACGCAAAAATATCTCTCGCGATGCTGTAGAGATAGAAAAAGAATTAGCTAAGAAAAAAGCGCAGAAATAGTGGCGCCCGGGAAGTCATTGGGGTTGAAGAGGTTTAAGGCAGTGATTTTGGCGGCGAGTTCACCATTCCAAAAAGTGAGGGGGACATAGCCGGATTTGTCTAGGGGGACGGCCTTTACTTCCCCGTTTGTGGCGATGAGGATTTGTTCGCCATGCAAAGTGATAATTTTAGTGGGATAACTCAGAGTAAATTTGTGGAGGGCATCGGCGACTTGGATGAGTGATTGCGAAAGTAAAAGCATTTTGGGATAATAAACTGCACGAAAGAGTTTTTGAAGCCCGGGCATCGAGGCAAAGAAAATGACTTGGGGGTTCATCAGAATGGGTTCAGGTTGATGTTCGGCGATGAGGTCTACGGCATCACGGGTGACGAGGGTGGGGCAGGCGGGGTCTTTGAGGCAATAGTGAATAGCCTCAGCAGTAATGGAATTCTTGGTGAGGTCGCCGAGAAGGAGGTTGTAGTCTGTGGCGGCCATGACAGCGTCTAGCTCGTCTTTGTTGCCGAAGGAGCCAGATTCAGTAGAGCCGACGTAGACGACTTTGGGTAAATCTGGGAGCTTGGATTTGAGGCTGTCTGGGAAAACGAGGACGGGGTGTTCGACTGGATAATGGTCAAAAAGAAACTCAGCGGTCTTGATTTCGGTGCGGAAACTTTGAGAATTGCCACCGATGATTTTGACGGCACCGTGACGCTGCTCGGGGAGGTTCCAAGTGAGGTCGGGCTCTGGTTTTTGGTCGATTTTTTGGAAATAGTCGGGCATTTAGAACTCCAGGTCTATGCTAATAGGGCAGTGGTCGGAACCCGTGTAGTGTTCGTAGATTTCGGCGGATTGAAGATTTTTTTGGAGAGATTTAGAGATGAAGAAGTAGTCGATGCGCCAGCCGACATTGTTGGCGCGAGCATGGCCCCAGTGGCTCCACCAAGTATAGCGAACTGCGCCAGGGTGGAGAGTGCGGAAAGTGTCGATAAAACCAGCTTTGATTAAATTAGTAATTCCCTTTCGTTCTTCGTCGGTGAAGCCGGCGCTCCTATGGTTGGTTTTGGGTCTAGCGAGGTCAATTTCGTTATGCGCGGCGTTAAAATCACCACAAGTGACGACGGGTTTTTCTTGTTCTAGATTTTTTAATAACTGCAAAAATCTGGGGTCCCAGTCATTTTCACGGAGTTTAAGGCGAGATAAGTCGGGTTTAGAGTTAGGCGTATAAACATTGACCAGGTAAAATTTTTCGCAATCAACAATCAAGATTCTACCTTCGCGAGATAAGGGCAAAATCTGCGATATCTCGGAAGCTTGCTTTGCTGATACGGGCGGGTCCTGCCGGCTCTTTTCCTCCCCAAAAATTTTTGCTTCGCAAAACATTTTTGGGGTCCCCCCCAGAGCCGTCACCCGCCCGCAGTTCAAGTCTTCGGAAAATAATATAGCTGTCCCACTGTAGCCGGGTCTTTCGGCGGGGTTCCAGAAAACTTTATATCCCGGGAAGTCGTAGTCGACTTGGTCGGGATTGGCTTTGATCTCTTGTAGGCATAAGATGTCGGGCTGTTGCTCCTCTAAGAACTTTTGCAAAGCGCCTTTTCTCAACACAGCGCGGAGACCATTGACATTCCAAGAATAGATTCTCATGCGTAACGACCCCTTTCGATGTCGCGTTTCTTGATGGTTTCGCGTTTGTCGTATTTTTTCTTGCCTTTGCCTACTGC
The DNA here is from genome assembly GCA_017404795.1 of Candidatus Saccharimonadota bacterium. Lineage (GTDB taxonomy): Bacteria > Patescibacteriota > Saccharimonadia > Saccharimonadales > Saccharimonadaceae > Nanosyncoccus. Next base: position 8,815 of record JAFRBR010000016.1, read on the forward strand.
GATGACGAGCTTGATATAGCGAGAGCCGCCGAGGAGGCGGACTGGGACGATGGTGGAGCCGGCGACTTTTTCACGCTCTAAGCTGGCAATTTGCTTCTTGGTGGCGAGAAGTTTGATGTTTTTTGCGGTGTCGGCACCCAACGTAAGGTTGTTGAGCCAAAGTTCGTTGTTTCTAATAGTCACAAAAGAGCCTTTGAGTTGAACATGGTGATCGCGGATAGAGCGGACCTCGGGGCCAGAGAGTTGCATGCCGACAACAAGCTCGTCGCCGAGCGTGTAATCATAATGCGCGCGACGATTAACTGTAACCATATTACCAGATTTGCTCTGTTTCATATATCTATTATAACACTATTTAGTCTTAACGCAGTTGTCGCCGAGTAGGTCTCTAAGTTTGATGAGGAGCTCGGCGGTGATTTCGACACGGAAGGGCATCTTGAGGGGGCGCTTGGTGTCGCCATCTTGCAAGACGAGGATGACGTCTTGGACGCCAAGGTGAATGTCGGCGAGGCGACGGATGGCAGTGAGAGTGTCGACATCGTCGGGGTTTTTGATCAGGAGGTAGAGACGCTCGTTGCGGGGGTCTTTGGGGGGCTCTTTAATGATGCGCTTTGGCTCTGAACTGGGGACATCGTGATGGACGCGTTGGGCGGAAGATTTACTGTACTTACGACGATTATCAGTTGGAGCAGAGACCGGATCGGGTAGTTTGGTACCAGTAGATTGATAGTTGTCTAAGATTTCGTCCGAAATAGGCTCAATGGTTTCGGCTAGGACTTTGATTTCGGAGGTGATGCGACCTTCCTTGTCGGTAGCGTTGACTTTGCCGGTAACACGCACAACATTGTCTACTTCTAATTTGGCACCGTGCTCGGCAAAAATGTTGGGAAAAACAATAAATTCGGCTTCGCCAAGTTTGTTTTCTAGTTTGACAAAGGCCATTTTATCGCCTTTTTTGGTGAGAATAGTGCGAACATTAGTGATGATACCACCGATGGTGATGATTTTATTATTATACTCGGCCTTGATATAATTCATGGGGTGAGTTTGTTCTTCGAAATAGGTATCGTATTTGTCTAGGGGATGAGCGGATAAATAGAGGCCCATGAGATCACGCTCCCACAGCAAGAGTTCTTTGTCGGGATGTTGAGTAGGGGCGGGTTTGATCTCTACCTCGGGAACAGCACCAGCTTCGCCCATCAGGCCAAATAAATCGGTCTGGCCGGAGCCGACGTCTTTTTGGATTTTGGCGCCGTAGGCTTGGATAGCTTCGAGATTAAAGAGGAGGTCGGAGCGTGAATAACCAAAACGATCAAAAGCGCCAGTCTTGATGGCGGCTTCCCAAGATTTTTTGTTGAATTTGGTGGAGTCGACCCGCTTGGCAAAATCACAAACAGATTTGAAGGGGCCATTGTTGTCTCTTTCTGGAATAACGATGTCTTCGACTAGGGATTTACCCATATTCTTGATGCCGGAAAGACCAAAGCGGATGGTAGACTCGCCACCGACGATGCCAAAATCGCCATATGACTGATTGATATCGGGGCCGAGGACTCTAAGCCCCATTTTCTTGCATTCGGCGATTTCGATGGCCAGGCGATCGGTCCAGCGCATATCGGCAGTCATTAGGGCGGCCATGAAGGCATCGGGGTAGTGGGCTTTGAGATAGGCAGTCCAATAAGCGATAAGGGCGTAGCAGGCGGCGTGGGATTTATTAAAACAGTAATTGGCAAAATCTAAGAGTTGGTTCCAAAAAGTCTCGGCGATTTCACGGGTGGCACCGCCAACCTTGATGGCGCCTTCGATGAATTCAGGTTTGACCTTGTTCATGAGATCAACCTTTTTCTTCCCTACGGCTTTGCGCAGAGTATCAGCCTGACCGCCGGTAAAGCCACACCAAGTGCGAGAAATCTGCATGAACTGCTCTTGATAAATCAAAATACCGTAGGTGTTCTTTAGGGCTGGTTCGAGACCAGGGTGAAGATAAGTGATTTTTTCTTGACCGTGCTTACGGCGAATGAAAGAATCGATAAACTGCATCGGGCCGGGGCGATAAAGGGCGACCATGGCGATAATGTCTTCAAAGGTGGAGGCTTTGAGATCTTTGAGGTAGCGTTTCATGCCGGCAGACTCCAACTGAAAAACGCCAGTGGTCTCGGCTTTTTGGAGGAGTTGGAAGGTCTTGGCATCGTCTAGAGGGAGGTTGGAGAGGTCGATGTCGTCGTGGTAGACTTTACGGACCATGCGGAGGGCGTTGTTGATGACGGAAAGGTTGGAAAGGCCAAGAAAGTCCATTTTGAGAAGGCCTAAATCCTCTACTTGGCCCATGGGAAATTGAGCGGCGATGGGGCCCTTGGCGGAAACTTCTAGGGGTAAGAATTTAACTAGGTCGTCGGGGGCGATGATGACACCACAGGCGTGAACGCCGTGATTTCTGATGGTGCCCTCAAGACGAGAGGCAAAATCAATGACTTCTTTTGCGGTGGGGTTGGTTTCGTATTCGTTTTTGAGATCGGGGACATCTTTGATGGCGTCTTTTAAATGAACGTGACGGCCCATCACGGGATCAGGGACCATTTTGGCGAGTCGGTCAGCTTCGGCATAGGGGACTTCGAGGACACGAGCGACGTCGCGAACGGCGTTTTTGGCCATCATTTTGCCAAAAGTGACGATGTTGGAAACGCGATCGATGCCGTATTTCTCGGTGCAATATTCGATAACTTCGTCGCGACGAGTATCTTGGATATCGGTATCGATATCCGGCATACTGATACGATCAGGGTTTAAGAACCTTTCAAAGAGGAGGTCGTATTTTAAGGGGTCGAGCTCGGTGATGCGAAGGGCGTAGGCCAAAATAGAGCCGGCGGCGGAGCCCCGGCCAGGGCCGTAAACGATGCGCTGAGATTTGCCCCAGTTGATAAAATCTTGGACAATCAAGAAATAGCCATTGTAGCCCATTTTGTCGACTACAGACAATTCATAATCGATGCGAGGGAGGATTTGATGGGACTCGTCGCGATCTTGATCAACTTTTTTAAGAAGCTGACGACATTTGGGGATGGTGAGCTTGGTGGTCTCGTCTAAGGTCTTACCGGCGTAGCGATGAACAAGGCCTTGGAAAACGAGTTTATCGAGGTAGGTCTTTTCGTCCTCGCCCTTCGGGACTGGGAATTTGGGAATCAAAATCCGGCCAAGTTGCAAATCGACATTACAGCGATCAGCGATTTTTTTAGTGTTCAGGATAGCCTCGGGGCAGGTGTCTTGCCAATGGTCAATGATTTCCTCGGCGGGAATAACGTGGAGGTCGTAGTCCTTTAAAGTCATGCGTTTGGTGTCGGAAAGATTGGAAGCGGTGCCGATACAGAGTAAAACTTCGTGAGCGTCTTGGTCTTCGTGCCTCAAATAGTGGGCGTCGCAAGTGACTACTAGAGGTAATCCTAGCTCTTTGGCATGTTTCATGTGCCAATCGTTGACCTTTTTCTGCTCCTCGGAGTGAGTGGACGATTTGGGGTGGCCATGGTCTTGCATCTCGAGGTAGAAACGATCCTTAAAGACATTGCGATACCAATCAATTAGTTCGTAGGCACGCTGGTCGTCGCCAGCACGGATGGCTTCGCTAATTTCGGAGCCCATACAACCGGATAAACAAATAATACCCTCGTTATATTTCTCTAGTTCGTCGTGATCGGTGCGAGGTTTGTAGTATTTGCCGTGCTCCTCGGCGTTGGTCATGATACGGCAGAGGTTTTCAAAGCCCTGATTGTTCATGGCGATGAGGGTGATATGGAAGCGCTGTTTGTCGTGGGCGGGGTCTTTATCAGTCATTTTGCGGGCAGCAACATAAGCCTCTAGGCCGAGCAGGGGTTTGATGCCGGCAGAGTTGCACTCTTTGTAGAGCTCCACAAGGCCGCTCATGGTACCATGGTCGGTGACGGCGACGGCTTCCATGCCGTCGTTTTTGACGAATTCGACTAGTTCAGGGATTTTGGTCAGGCCGTCAAGAAGTGAGTAATGAGTGTGATTGTGCAAATGAACAAAATCACTAGGTTTCAACACTATTTCGTGCTTTCCTTTTTGGTTTTAGACTTGGTTGCTGGTTTTTTGGGTTCGGGTTTTTTGGGTTCGGGTTTGGACTCTGCTACTTCAATGTCGAGCTCTTCTTCCTCATCATCAGTGGTGTCGAATTTGATAAATTTGCTGGCGATGGCACCGACGGCCGCGCCGAGGGCGGCGCCTAAGAAAAACTTGCCGGCTCCGCTACTTTTTTTCTGTTCTTTTTCCGTCATTTTTACTCCCTTCGGTTTTTAGTTTACTTTTAAGTTTGGGATTGATATACTTATCCATAAACATCTCTACCGTCCCACCGATTGAAGTCATGCCACGGACATTAGAAACAATGCCGTTGGTGTTTTTGGCAATGTCTTGACTTTCGATTACGACTTTTTCGGCTTCTTTGGTGAGGCCGATTAGTTTGACAAATAGGACTATGCCTACGATCAGGAATACTAATAGCGTCATACTAAGAATCGCTACGATTATCCATTCTGCTACGTTCATATTGTTTCCTCCTTTTTTTAATTATACCATATGCTTGGCGACATATTCTGAAAGAGCCGCAAAATAGTTTTTGGGGTCGCCGGTGGTGATCCATTGGCCTTGGCTCCTAGCGACATAGACATCGCCGTGTTCGGCGAGTTTGGTGATGGCGTCGACGGTCCAGAGTTCGTTGTCGAGGCCAGTGTTCTCGGGGATGAGATAGTCAAAAACTTCGGGAGTTAGGAGATAACGACCGTAACTAGTGAGGTTGCTGGGGGAGAGGTCGGGGGATTTAGGCTTTTCTACGATATGAGAGAGGGTACCGTTATCCTTTAAGGCGATCATGCCGTATTTGTGCCAGACCTCTTCGGGCATTTCTTGAGCGGCGATGATGGCTTTGGCGCTAGGGTGAGTATGATATTCATCGATGAGGGCCTTGACGTCGCTAGAGCCAAGAATGAGATCATCACTATAGAGGACGACGAAAGCTTCTTCGTCTTGAACAAAATTTTTGGCTGAGACAATAGGTGAGCCGTTGCCATAGGGGAGCGCGGGGTCTTGCTCGATAACAGTAATATGGGGCAAATCTAGGACCGCCTGAACCGACTCAAAACGTTCGGACTTGCCTTGAGAATCTAGGAGCTGCTTGACATTATCGGCAGGAGAATGAAAATAATCTTCGTAGATTTCCTTGGCTTTGGTGTGTGGGGTGGCCACGATGATGATTTCCTCGATGCCGGCCTCGGCACATTCTTCTACACAAAGCTGCATGACGGGCTTGGCGCCAATCGGGATCATGGCTTTGGGGATGGTTTTGGTAATAGGCAAGAACCGACTAGCAAATCCTGCGTCGGTAATGATAGCTTTTTTGATAGCTGACATAATAAGATCTCCTTGAAATTTAATTATATCATACTTTGGAGCTACAAGGCTTGCAAGTCTTGAATTTCGCTGAGTAATTTGGAGTAATCGTCGTCGTCCTCATCCATGGCGGAGAGTTGCTCGGAAAGAGTCTTGATTTTGTGTTGGTTTAGTTCCCTGGTGTATCTGGCGTAAAGCTCGGCGGCTTCTTGTTCTAGATCAAAATCGGCGAGTTCGTGCTCGCGATTAAAGATGAGCTCGAGTTCGGCAAGACGAGCGTCGTCTGCAGGGACTTCGAGGGGGATGTCGGTATTAGTAATGCCACCAAAAATTTTGAGAGCGAGAAGGCTGTTTTCGAGCTTGGTGAGTTGAGTGGAACGGGGGGGCTCGGTCTTAGGCTTTTTGAGATATCTCTTAGGCTTGGCGGCTAATTTCTGGGTGAGGCGGTCGCCCTTTTCGCGGAGGACTGAGACCTCGACACCGAGCCTCTTTGCGACTTTCTCTTCGTAACTGGCGCGTTCGACCTCGTCCTTGACAAAGCTAAGGAGCTTCAAGGCGACATCGGAGTATTTGCGCTTGTCGGGAGCGGAATTTAAGTTAAGGTGTTCTTCGTATTTGGTGAGGAGCCAGTCGACGGCGGGGATACGCTTTTCGACGGCTTGCTGCCAGAGGCGAGGGTCTTTCTGAATTAATTCGTCGGGGTCTTTGGCGCCGTGGTAGTCGGAAATGACGGTGAGGTCGATACCAAGGTCACCGGCGAGCATGATGGCGCGCTCGGTGGCTTTGACGCCGGCTTCGTCGCCATCATAAGCGAGGCGGATGTCGGAGGTAAGCTTGGATAGAGTTTTGAGGTGCTGCTCGGTCATGGCGGTGCCAGAAGTAGCAACAGCTTCGCCCACGCCGGCTTGATGAGAGGAAATAACGTCCATGTTGCCTTCAACAATTACCACATAGCCGCTGCGGCGGATGGATTCTTTGGCTTGGTATAAACCAAAGATGAATTTGGACTTATTAAAGAGGAGGGTTTCGGGAGTGTTTAAGTATTTGGGCTCGCCATTGCCGATGATGCGGGCGGTAAAGCCAATGACCTGGCCGGAGGTGTCGATAAAGGGGACGGTCATGCGGCCGCGGAAGAGGTCGCCTTTGAAACGGTTAAGGAGACCGGCGGTGTCTAATTCTTGTTCGGTGAAACCGCGCTTTTTGAGGGCGGTGACCATAGCCTTGCCGGTGCTAGGGGCGTAGCCGATTTTGAACTGTTCGACGGTCTTGCGATTGAGGTTGCGCTGATAAAAAACATATTCGCAAACCTGCTTGCTGTGAGCGAGACAGGCTTGATAATATCTGGTGGCAAGAGTTAAGGCCTCGCGGGCGCGGGCTTTCTTCTCGGCGACTTTCTGGTCGCCACCACTATAGCGAGTAAGCTCTACGCCGGCCTGGGCGGCGAGTTTCTCGAGGGCCTCCTTAAAACTGATGCCCTCGACCTCCATGATAAAAGTAAAAATATCGCCGCCTTTGTTGGCGGAAAAATCGTGCCAGATGCCCTTTTCGGGGGAAACCATGAAAGACGGGGTCTTGTCGACACCCCAAGGAGAACGGCCCTTGAGATTGCGGCCGGCGCGCTTCAATTCGATATATTGTCCTACGACATCCTCCACCGCGAGCCGAGACTTGATTTCCTCTTTCGCGTCATTCATGCTATAATTATACCATATGGACGGGCAACAATATTTGCAACAGATTGCGGAATCCAATCGGCCAATGCCAAAGGGTGGCGGCAAGGGTGGAATCTCAAGATTATTATCTTCTAAGTTTTTGCTGGTGGGGGCGATTGGGCTGGGGCTGCTGATTGTGATTATTATTATCGGGGCGATACTGGGAGGCAACAAGGGCGGAGTAAAGGACTTAAGTTATGAGCTGAAGTTGCATCTAGATAATACTACTGGGGTGATCCAGGAATATCAGCAATTTGTGAAATCATCGGAGCTTAGGAGTAATAGCGCTTCCCTGCAGGGGGTGCTGTCTAATACCAGCCGAGATTTGACTAGCTATCTAGAAGAACAATACGATTTTAAGGATAATGATATTAGTAAAGCGATGGGGGAAGAGGCTGAGTTGGCACGAAACGAGCTGAATAATGAGCTATTTGAGGCCAAGATTAATGGGATTCTAGACCGGATCTTTGCACACAAGATGGCTTATGAGACTTCTCTTCTAATGGCAGAAGAGGAACAGCTGGCTAATAACTCGGGCGATGAGGCACTGACGGAGCTACTTGATACCTCGTACCAGAGTTTAGAAAATCTGTATAACAAATTTAATGATTTTTCGGAAACCAATAATTAGGCTAGTAAGGCCAGAAAGGAGTTATTTAAATGGCAAAATCCGAAGAAATAGAGAAACTAAAGGAAAAACAGGGGCTCAAGGAAGAGTTTATTGAGTTCATCAATCGAGGGTCGATGATCGACCTGGCGGTAGGTGTGGCCGTAGGTGGGGCGTTTACGGCGATTGTTAATTCCCTGGTCAATGACATTGTGATGCCAGTGGTGGGGCTGCTACTGGGTGGTGTAGACTTTACTAACCTAGCAATAAGAATTCCGAACTTCTTTGGGACTGGCGACGAGGCGGTGATTGCCTATGGGAACTTCATTCAGAATGTAGTACAGTTCCTGGTGATTGCTTGGGTGATCTTTATGGTGATTAAGGGGATGAATAGATTGAACCGACGCCGAGATAAGTTGGCGGAAAAGAAGGCGGAGAAAGCTGGTACCGAGAAGAAATCGGCAAAAAATAAAAATGATTAGAAGTCAAAAAAGCCCTAGTGGAAGCTAGGGCTTTCATGGACCCCCTGATTCCCGGGAATCTACACGAACGAATAAGTAGAAGAACTAACTAGACAATAAGCAACGGACTGACCTACCGTTGTACTTATTACTGACGTTGGCCCCTGGGTAGACGTTCGCGGAGCTGAAGTATAAGTTGTAGGCACTGCTGCTACCGTTCGCCGAAGACGACCAATAGCTCCCGCCGCTACCCCGAGCGTTCGCCGACGCCGTATAGAAGTAGCCGGAGTAGACGAAGTTGTTAGGGAAGGCTCTGATTAGTTTGTCTACAGGGCCGGCTTCAGTGGAACCATTGTAGTATGGGCTGGAGCTACTATCGTAATTAGCTGGTAAAGTATTGTTATTAAGGTTTACTACGATTAGGTTCCAGAATTCATTGTTGTTATCCGTAGTGATTCTGGTCTTATCACCACCAGTGGGGATATGCCAACCAGTGGGG
>JAFRBR010000017.1 GCA_017404795.1 Candidatus Saccharimonadota bacterium
CACGTGTAACCTTGTCGGAATCCGCGGGGCCCATCCCGCAAGGCTAAATACTCTCTAATGACCGATAGTGAACAAGTACCGTGAGGGCAAGGTGAAAAGAACCCCGGGAGGGGAGTGAAATAGATACTGAAACCGTATGCTTACAAAAAGTTCGAGCCCGTTAAAGGGTGAGAGCGTGCCTTTTGCAGAATGAACCGGCGAGTTATTGTATTATGCAAGGTTAAGCAGGAAATGTGGAGCCGAAGCGAAAGCGAGTCTTAATAGGGCGAGTTAGTATGATGCAATAGACCCGAAACCGAGTGATCTAGCCTTGAGCAGGTTGAAGTAGTGGTAAAACGCTATGGAGGACCGAACCGATATGCCCGGAAACGCGTACGGATGACTTGTGGCTAGCGGAGAAATTCCAATCGAACTCGGATATAGCTGGTTCTCCCCGAAATAGGTTTAGGCCTAGCCTTGATTTGAGCTTACTGGAGGTAGAGCACTGAATGTGCAATGGCCTCGTCTAGAGGTACTGCGTACAATCAAACTCCGAATGCCAGAGAAGTATAATCAGGAGTCAGTGTATGGGTGATAACGTCCATACGCGAAAGGAAAAGAATCCAGATCGCCAGCTAAGGTCCCAAAATTTGTGTTAAGTGGGAAAGGATGTAGAGTTGTCTAAACAGCTAGGAGGTTGGCTCAGAAGCAGCAATCCTTTAAAGAGTGCGTAATAGCTCACTAGTCGAGTGGCACTGCGCCGAAGATGTACCGGGGCTAAACACAATACCGAAGCTGCGGGTTTATACAAAAGTATAAGCGATAGGGGAGCGTTCTAAGGGCGTTGAAGGTAGACCGCGAGGACTATTGGAGCGCTTAGAAGTGAGAATGCCGGTGTGAGTAACGAAAAATGGGTGAGAATCCCATTCACCGAATGACTAAGGGTTCCTGGGTAAAGTTCGTCTTCCCAGGGTAAGTCAGGACCTAAGGCGAGGCTGAAGAGCGTAGTCGACTGGACAATAGGTTTAAATTCCTATACCACCTATATAACTGAAGGAGTGACGGAGAAGGTAAAAAGTAGCCGGTTAATGGATTCCGGTCTAAGCACAAAGGCTTGTATGTTGGGAAATCCGCAATACTGATAAGCTGAAGTGTGACGGGGAAGTGAGGTCTTCGGACCAAACGAACTACTGGTAGCCAAGCTTCCAAGAAAAGCTTCTAGGGTTAATTATATAGGTGCCTGTACCGAAAACCGACACAGGTGGTCAAGAAGAGTATTCTAAGGTGAGCGAGAGAACTATGGTAAAGGAACTCGGCAAAATGCCCCCGTCACTTCGGGAGAAGGGGTGGTCACTTCGGTGACCCACAGTGAATAGGCCCAGGCAACTGTTTACCAAAAACACAGCTCTCTGCTAAATCGAAAGATGATGTATAGGGGGTGACACTTGCCCAGTGCTGGAAGGTTAATAGGAGAGGTTAACAATGACTTCGGTTATAATTGTGAAGCTTTGAATTGAAGCCCCAGTGAAC
>JAFRBR010000002.1 GCA_017404795.1 Candidatus Saccharimonadota bacterium
TCCTATGACCCAGGAGACCTTTACTGGAACGGGACGACTAGTGACTATTCGGATTGGGATGCATATTTTGGTAGTTGTACTTGGAATGATACCGCAATGGTTTATGAAAACTGTAATGAATCGCTTAATCCCATCTCTACCTATACATCCTCTACCGGCACTGCCCAGTATCACTTAGGCAATTACTACAACTGGACTGCGGCGGTGGCGATGAATGATAGTAGCTCCCATACTACATACGGTGAACTAATAGAGCAATCCATCTGCCCCGCTGGTTGGACTTTACCACGAGTTGGTTATGGCGAGGATTCTTTTAGTAGCCTCTGGAATCAGTATGGCCTAGCTATTAATAGCTACATTGACGCTAATAATAATGAACAATACGATACGGGTGAAACTGCACTTTGGACTAGCCCGCTCTACTTCGCCGCTGGCGGGCTCTACTACGGCGCGCTGCGCGATGTCGGGCGCGACGGTATCTTCTGGTCACCAGTCGCCAATGGCTCAAAATCCGCCAGGCTCGCGGCCTCCAGTGTCGGTGGCATCGCCAACCCGTCCGGCAATGTCAGCCGCTTCTACGGCAGCTCCGTCCGTTGCGTGGCGCGTCCCGTCGCCGGTTCAGTATCCGAGTCTGGCGGTGGCGGGGTCTTATAGCCCTAAGTAGCTCTTTCTAGTTTCGTCTCCTCTTAGTAGGTATTTGTCGAGGAGTTATTATTGAAGGGTGGGCTCTTGCGGTGGGAGAGAAGATGTGGTATAATGGGGCGCATGATAACAAAAGAGAATAAGAACAAGGCTATTGCCAAGGTCCAGCGGAGTAAGCAGGATGTTGGTTCTCCTGAAGTTCAAGTTTCGATTCTCACTGAGCGGATCCGCGAGGTAACCGAGCATGTGAAGAAGAACAAACATGACTTTATGGCCAAAAGAGGTTTAATTCAGATGGTGGGGAAGCGCAAGAAGCTTTTAAAATATCTGGAAGAGACGGATTTTGAGCTGTATAAGAAGACCATCTCGAAGCTTGGATTAAGGAAATAGCAAGAAAAACCCGCCGGAAGGCGGGTTTTTGGTGAGGAAGATAGTAATACTAAAAGAGCTTGGTGGTGTCAAGGGCTGCTTGAAAGGCCTCGAGAAAACGAGCGATATCTTCGTAAGACAAGTTGTAGTTTTCTTTAATCCTTACTTTCAAGTCGATGACGTCGCCACTACGCTTTGGATCGGGGGTTATTTTGTAAGATTCCCCTACGTCCGTTAGTAGAGTTGTGCTATTAAAGCTTGCTGAAACGGTTGCAACTAGGGGGTGCATGGGGAGTAGCTCTTTTCCCTCTTCCGTGATGCATTTTAGCACTACTTTTATTGAAGTGATCTTCCTCTGATCGTTGAAATTGCACTCATAATGAACGATGTTGATCATCCAATCCTCCCTTTGAACGCGATTGCCTTGAACGGTGGATTCCGTTCAACTTTACTATTATATCATACTTTGCCAAAAAATGCAAGATTTGATATAATAAGTATATCATTAACAATTGGGAAGACGGCAGATATATTAGATTGAAGCGTCATAACATATTTTTCGGGACACGGGTCGTTTTCCCCTGTCGCCACAGGGGAAAACGCCCTAATTCTCGCCTTGCCAGGCTCCGAAATGTCCCGAAAAATAGTTATGACCGCTTCAGTCAATATATCTGAGGTTTTCCCAAGAAAGGGTATATTTTTATGGAAATCATTAATCCTAACGGCAAAAAGACAGTACGGATGTCTACTAGGTGGCTGGGGCGAGAGCTGACATTAGAGGTGAATAGAGTAGGGTTTCGCTCTACTTCGTCGGTACTGGTGACCTATGGGGATACCGTGGTACTGGGGTCAGTGGTGGTGGGGACCAAACCAGTGGTGCTAGATTACTTCCCTCTGTCGATTAGCTACGAGGAGAAATTCTATGCGGCGGGGAAAATTAGTGGCTCGCGGTTTATTAAGAGAGAGGGTAAGCCAGCTGATGAGGCGATTCTAGTAGGGCGATTGATTGACCGGCCGATTCGACCTCTGTTTCCAAAGGGTTATAGGCAGGAAATCCAGGTGGTTTGTACGGTGTTATCGATGGATCCAAATTTTCGACCAGATTGCGTGGCGATGATTGCGGCCTCGTCAGCCCTGATGAACGCTGGAGTGCCATTTGATGGACCAATTGCGGGGATAAGAATTGGACGAATCGGGGGTGAGTTTAAGGGGTTCCTAAATGCAGAGGAGCGAGAAAAATCACCGCTAGACTTAGTAGTGGCCTGTAAAGAAGGTAAGGTGGTGATGGTAGAAGCGGGGGCGAATGAAGTACCAGAGGAGATGATTATAGAGGCGATGCACTGGGCGGTGGATAAGGTGCAGCCGGTGTTGGATTTGCAGAAGGAACTGGCTAAACAGGTAAATACGCCAGAGCAAGAGTATGAGTTGGTTCTACCTTCGGAAGAGATAATTGCTGAGGTAGAGAAGTGGACAGAGGGGAAATTTGGCTCCAAGGTACGGGGGAATGTGATGGAGCGGTCCCAGGTACTAGATGAGATGAAATATGCGATGCACGATGAATTTGCGCTAGAGAAGGGAGAGGGCGAAACAGATAACGAAAAGGTGGCCTGGTACGATGAGAATTTGCGTGATGTGTATGATCAGGCGTTTGAGTTGGCGGTGTTTAAAGAGGTACGGCGGGGGATTGTAGAAGAAGGGGTGCGGCCGGATGGGCGGAAACTAGATGAGGTGCGACCTTTATCTTCTCAGGTGGGAATATTGCCAAGAACACACGGTTCTTCCCTGTTTACGCGTGGGGTGACCCAGGCGATGAATATTGTAACACTGGCTCCTCTCTCTTATTCACAAGAGGTGGATACGATGGAGGTGACCGATGGTAAACGGCGCTATATGCACCACTATAATGCACCACCTTATACCGTAGGTGAGCCAGGTCGGATGGGTTCTCCTGGGCGACGCGAAATTGGGCACGGGTATTTGGCGGAGCGGGCGCTGATTCCGGTGTTGCCGAGTGAGGAGGACTTCCCTTATGCGATTCGAAGTGTGACAGAGATAATGTCGCAAAATGGGTCGACCTCAATGGCGGCAACCTGTTCGTCCTGTATGGCTCTGCTCAATGCTGGGGTGCCTCTAAAACGGCCGGTATCAGGGGTGGCAATGGGGCTAATGGTAGATGTGCCTAAGGGGACGGAAATTACCGAAAAAGATATTGATAAAGCCTATGTGTTGACGGATTTGATGGATGCGGAGGATTTTGCTGGGGATATGGACTTTAAGGTGACAGGGACGGAACGGGGGATTACGGCGCTGCAAATGGATATGAAGGTGCATGGTTTGCCAGTGGAGATTATGGAAAAAGCTCTGAAGCAGTCTCACGCGGGGCGGATGTTTATTCTGGACCACATTAAAGAGGTGATTCCGAAGCCTGGTAAGATTAGCGAATACGCGCCACGGATTGAGAAATTAATGATTAATCCGGATAAGATTGGGGCGGTGATTGGCAAAGGGGGCGAGACGATAAACAAAATCACCACTGAAACAGGGGCGGAGGTAGATATTGAAGATTCTGGGCTCGTGACTATTTCGGGGACGGATCCAGAAAAGATTAAGAAAGCTCTAGATTGGGTGAGGAGTTTGACTGAAGAACCAGAGGTAGGTAAGATTTACACCGGTAAGGTCGCTTCGATTAAGGATTTTGGGGCGTTTGTGACGATACTCCCGGGGATTGATGGGATGCTGCATATTTCGCAGATTACAGATAAGAAACGCCTGAAGAAGGTGACGGAGGTATTAAGTGAAGGTGATGAAATCAAGGTAAAGCTGGTGGCGATTGACCAGAAGGGTAAACTTTCCCTGTCGATGATTGGCGTGGAGCAAGTTTAAATATGATATAATTAGGGGGTGAAAATTAAGTCTGAGCAAGAGATGGTGGAACACGGCAAAAAACTGGCTGAGAAATGCAAATCTCGGCAGGATTTTGCCGCGGTGATAGAACTAATAGGGGATGTAGGGGTGGGTAAAACGACCCTAGTGCGGGGATTGGCTGAGGAGCTAGGGGTGATGGAGTCGGTGACGAGTCCGAGTTTTACGATTTCGAAGGCTTATGCCCTGCCCTCTGGTGGGCGACTGGTGCACTATGATTTTTATCGATTAGACGACCCGGGGCTGATGGTGGAGGATTTGCAGGAGAATTTGGCGGAGGCAAAGAATGTGGTGGTGATTGAATGGGGGGAATCAGTGGCAGATTTGTTGCCAGAATGGCATCTAAAGGTGGAAATTGGTTATAATGACGATGGAACGCGGGAGGTGGTGGATGGATAAAATTCGGAATTTTTGTATCATTGCACATATTGACCATGGGAAGAGTACGATTGCGGACCGGATGATGGAGTTCACTGGGACGGTAAGTAAGCGGGAGATGAAGTCGCAGCTACTGGATTCGATGGAGCTAGAGCAGGAAAAGGGGATTACGATTAAGCTGGCGCCGGTGACGATGCAGTGGAAGGGGTATACGCTGAATTTGATTGATACGCCGGGACACGTGGATTTTAGCTATGAAGTGAGTCGGTCGCTGGCGGCAGTGGAGATTGCGGTTCTGGTGGTGGATGCGACGCAGGGAATTCAGGCGCAGACGCTGGCGAATGTGTATTTGGCGTTGGAACAAGATTTAAAGATTATTCCGGTGATTAATAAGATTGATTTGCCGGCGGCGGATGTGGACAAAGTATCGGCGCAGATAATAAATCTGTTGGGGTGTGAGCGGGAAGAGATTATTGAAGTATCAGGTAAAACTGGCAAAAATGTGGATAAAATATTGGATCGGTTAATAGAAATCGAACCAGTATTTTCTTCATCGGGACTTCGAGCTACGACTAGCGCATTGATATTTGATTCGTATTTTGACGATTATCGGGGAGTGGTGCTGTATGTGAGAGTGTTTGAGGGGGAGATAGAGAAGAGCGCGGAGATTTTGATGATGGGGGCGGGAACGAGGGGGATAGCGCTAGAGTTAGGGGTGTTGACGCCTAAAATGAGTCCGCGGGAATCTTTGAAGGCGGGGGAAATCGGCTATATTGTGACAAATCTGAAGACCACGCGGGAAGCAAAGGTTGGTGATACTGTGACATTAGTAGATGAGCCGGCGAAGGAGCCTTTACCGGGATATAAGGACGTATTGCCGTTTGTGTATGCGGGGTTCTTCCCTGTTTCTAATGACCAGTATAAGGATTTGAGGGAGGCGATTGAAAAGTTATCATTGTCGGATTCGGCGCTAAGGTTTGAGCCGGAAAATTCGCCGGTGCTGGGGTATGGTCTAAGAATAGGTTTCTTGGGGCTTTTACATATGGATATAATTCGTGAACGACTGGAGCGGGAGTTTGGATTAGATCTGATTGTGACCAATCCGTCGACGAATTACGAGGTGGTAATGAATAGTGGCGAGGTACGAGAGATTAAATCGGCGGGGGATTTGCCAGATGCGAGTGAGATTTTGGAGATTCGGGAGCCGTGGGCGAAGGGGGAGATAATCCTGCCAAAGGAGATGATTGGGCCGGTGTTAGAATTGATTAATCGGAAACGAGGGCATCAGACGAATTTGAGTTATATTGAAAGCAAGGCGGTGATTGAATTTGAGGCGCCGATGGCGAATTTGTTGACGGATTTTTATGACCAATTAAAATCGGCGACGAGCGGGTACGCGTCGTTTAATTATGAGTTGGATGGCTACAGGGCGGAAGATTTGGTGCGAGTGGATTTCTTGGTGGGCGGGCATAAGATTGATGCCTTAAGTGTGGTGGCACATCGGTCTGAGGCGGAGGCGATTGGACGGGAAACAACTAAAAAACTGAAGGAAGTGATCCCCCGCCAAAATTACGAGGTAGCTTTGCAGGCGGCGATTGGGGCGCGGATTATTGCTCGGGAAACGATTGGGGCCTATCGGAAGGATGTGACGGTAAAAATTCACACGGGCGATAGGGACCGCAAGGCGAAATTACTAGAAAAACAAAAGCGGGGCAAGGCGCGAATGAAAAGGTTTGGCAAAATTGATATTCCGAGCGAAGCTTTTACGGTGATGTTGAAGCGGGACTAGTGTGATATAATATTGATAGTATGCCTAAGATAAAAATACTATTGTTAGGGTTGATTTGTAGCTTGGCGGTGGGGACACCAGCCTTGGCGATTAATGAAGTGCAAGAAACAGCGGTGAAGGAGCGTTGCGACACGATTAAAGAGGCTCTTAAAGAGACGCAAAAAGAAGATGCGCGGGCGCGAGTGTATTTAGGGGCATTTTATGAGAAGATTTTGACGGATTTTATTACACCTCTTAATGTGCGGCTGGTAGAAAATAATTTATCCACGCCGGAACTCGTAGAAAACCAGAATAAGATTGCAGATACTAGGACGCTGTTTATGAGTGATTTTGTAAATTATCAGCAAGATTTAGAGGAGTTGACGATGATGAATTGCCGTGAAAAGACGGAGGATTTTTATAATAAGCTGATTAAGGTGCGTCAGAAGCGAAAGATTGTAGAACAAGATACGTTAAAAATGCGAAATTTGATATCTGAGCACGTGAAGTTGGCTAATCAAATAAAGGGGAAGTTGTGATGGAAGAAGCGAACGGGGCAGTAGGGAAAACCGGGCCGAAAAATAAAAAGCTGAAACGAGGGGGCTGGAATTTGCTGGTGCTTGGAATATTGTCGGTATTAGTGGCGGTGACGACTACGAGTGTTTCCCTGGCGATTTATCATAATTCGGGAGATATTTATTTGGATCGGTCGCGTCCAGGATATTTGCCGGATGAGGGGGAAATTGAGGATGATGATACAGACGTGGAATACAAAATGGAGAAGTCAGGTAAGATTGATATGAAGGTCCTAGAAGAGTATTTGGAAAATTTGGACATAGAAGTAAAAGCAATTGACTCGTACGATAAGCCGTTTGGCGCGAGTGCTTTGTCGAACGAGAGATTGGGGATACCGACGGAGTAGGAATAAGGTTGACCATTTTGAGGAAAAATACTATACTAAATCTAAGGACTAATTATGAAAAAGAAGCAACAAAAGAATAAATCGCAAATAATTACAGTGTTGGCGCTAACGATGTTTGGATTGGCGCTAATATTGTCGGTGGTAGGGTTGTCGCAGACGGTGATAAATGTAAAACAAGAGCAGATGGCGCGAGAGCCAGAAGCGGTGCTGGCTAGTGTAGGAGTAGAAAGTGGGGCAGATATTAGTTTGCCGGTTTCGTATTATGATCAACGGAGTGATGCTTGTGTGAATATGTATGATTCAGGGATGAGCGAAGCCTTGAATGCGCGACAGTTTGAGTGGGCGAGTTGTGGCTATACTAATAAACAGATAGAGCAGGGCCTAGTGGATTACGAATTGGATGAAAATTATTTGCCAGTAGCGGTAGGGGGTGAGTTGTTGCCTAACCGAGGATTGACAGATATGACTCGGTGGTTTGATAATGTGGAGGGTAAGAGTAAAGAATATACTGGGACGTTGAAATTGGTTTATAAACAGGGGGAGACGGTAGAGTTTTCGTATGTTGACGGGGATTTTTATCCGCTAGATGCGGTGGCATTTAGTGAGGGAGATAGCGTAAATAAAGACGGTCACAACCATTTATTCACGATGAGCGTAGCCGTGCCATTTACGGTGATGGCGAGTGGCGATGAGAGTTTGGCGATTACGGCGGACGACGATACTTTTGTGTATGTAGGGAATGAATTAGCACTAGATATGGGAGGAATTCACGAAGCGACGACGGGGCGGCTAATGATAAATGAGGCTGGTGAAGTATACACAGGGGTGATGGGGGAGGATTTGGCTTACAGTGGGGTCAAATTGAGTAAAGATGAGGGGTCGATAATTCGAATTTTCCATGCAGATAGAGATTCTGATGAATCGGTGTTTAAGGTGAGATTAACAGGGATGAGCCTAAATATCGTTCAGACGCAATTGGCTAGCGGTTCGGGGGTGCAAGTGGCTTATGACCCTAGCAATCCAGGTTATGTGGGGCCACTGGGGGAGAGCTCGGTGTTTCGGCCGGATGGAAGTAAGGGCTACATAATTATGGCTACAGTATTAGGGGTAGCGATTATGACCTGTGCGATGTTTACAGCGATTTTGGCGCATACACTAATTAAAAACAAAAGACAAAGATAATTCGTGATTATTTCTTGGGTTTGCTGATGTTGGCGGGACGACCGTAATCGGGGATGATGATGGGATGTTTGACCCCGTGATGGTCGTATAAAGGGATATTTAATTCGTGAGCGAGGGTATTGACGATGCTAGCACCGATTCTGAGTCCAGTAAAGGAGCCGGGGCCAGACATAAAAGTGATTTCGGTGATGTCTGACCAAGTTTTGTCGTTGTCAGCGAGTTTGTCTTGAATAAATTGGAGGAGTTTTTCAGCGAGATCATTGGCAAAAGTATAACGGTATTCTTGGTCGTCTAATCTGAGGGTGGTTTCGGGGGTGCTGGTGTCTAGGTATAGTTTCATGTTATAATAATTATATCATGAATATTTATATCTCAGGTATATCAGGAACAGGGATGGGACCATTGGCGCTGATGGCAAAGGGCGCTGGGTTTAAAGTTTTTGGGTCGGATTTGGAAAAGGGAGCGATTTATGATGAGCTAATTGATGCGGGAATTGAAGTGTCGATTGGGCAGCAGGATGGAAAGTTTTTGGAGGAAAAATTAACAGAGGGGGTGGATTGGTTTGTGTATACTTCGGCGCTGAGGGCGGATCATGCGGAATTAAAATTGGCTAGGGAAACTGGACTAAAATGTACTAAGCGGGATGATTTTACGGAATATTTGGTGAAGGAATTGGGGCTCAAGATGGTGGCAGTAGCGGGGACGCATGGTAAGACTACGACTACAGCGATGATAGTGTGGACGGCATTGAAATTGGATTTGCCAGTATCTTATGTGGTGGGAACTACACTGGGATTTGCGCCGAGTGGAGCTTATCGGCAGGGTGATGAGTTTTTTATTTATGAGGCGGATGAATATGATCGGAATTTTTTGAAGTTTCATCCATGGCTAGCGGTAATTCCTAGTGTGTCGTATGACCACCCGGATATTTATCCGACTAAAGAGGAATATGAGACGGCATTTGAGCAATTTAAGAGTCAGAGCGGGCAAGTAATAGTGGTGGATGGTGAAGTGGAAGGATTGAAATTAGCTGGGGCAGCAAGGCGCGCGGATGCGGGATTGGCGATGCGGGCAATAAAAATGATGGCGCCAGAAATTAATGAAGAGAGGATCGTTGAGATTTTGAATGAATTTCCGGGTGTGGGGCGGAGATTTGAACGGATTTGTGACGGAGTGTATACGGATTATGCACATCATCCGGAAGAAATTGCAGCCACAGTAGAAATAGCAAGAGAAGAAGCAGAACTGACTGGGCGAAAGGGCGTGGTGGTAGTGTATCAGCCGCACCAAAATACAAGACAACACGAAGTGAGAGACGGATACAAAGATGCGTTTTCTGGAGTGGAGAGGGTATATTGGCTACCGACTTATTTGACGCGAGAGAACTCCGAGTTAAAAGTGTTGACGCCGGAAGATTTGATTGAGGGGTTAGCGAATGCGGAAATTGCGGAGCCGGCGAAATTAGACGACGAGTTGGCGGGGAAACTGCAAAAAGCTGTGGATGAGGAGCATTTGGTAATATTGATGACGGCTGGCCCAGCAGACGGATGGTTTAGAAAAAATTTTAGTAAAAAATAATAATAAAAATTATTGCGGTGGATGGTGATAATGGCGGATTTTTTGTGTTTTTTGTAATGTTTATGGTAAAATGGTAATATGCAGGAAGGAAAGGCGTCTTTGAAGGATAAAACACTGGTGGGTGTATTTGTGATTTTGTGCGTGGCGATTGCTGGATTGATAGCGGGGCTCGTGGCGCTAAATATAAATACGGATAAAAATGAAAATAGATTTGCGGAGTGCATTGAAAGAGAAACTTATAATGATATGATTGATTGTATTAATAATGCCTATCTAGATGATAATAATAAAGAATTGGCGGTCGAAACTTATGATACGGTTATTAATAATGCTGTTTTGAAAGATGATTATATTTCGGCTACAAATTTGGTTAGGGCACGAACGGATTTTTTGGTGGAAAATGAGCAATGTGAAGAAGCAATGCGGCTTCTGAGGGGGGAAGACTTGAGCAATTACGGAGTTGCTGCTAAAAACTATCTTTATGCTCATGCTGCAGAATTAAGTATTGATTGTCAGGACAGACAATCAGAGGCAGAATGGAGGAGTTTAATTATAATTAGAGAGGAGAGTGAAATTGAGGACCTTTAATATTAGGATTTGTTGTGGGGTGTTGACGATGGTGGCTGGGGGCTGTTTGCTGTGTGCTAGCGAAGTATATGCTGATGACTATGGTGGGAATAATAGCGGCGGGGTAGTGGCAAATTGTTCTTTTGCTCAAGCCTATCAATATGTGTGCGGTGATGGTACAGGGGGAGCTAGCTGGCATGTTTATAGTACGAGTAATTATTCTGGTCCTACATACCTCAACCCAGATGGCATTTTATCTGGGGATATAGACGTATCTGACATAAAGAGAGATTGTCCGGCTAGTCAGTATGATTATTATTTGGCTTACGGATGGGATGGGCGATGGAACGGCGAGGGTTCTGGCTATGTACATATTGGTCCAGCTAAATGGAAACAGGGGACGATTGCTGGCGCGAGTTACAATTCTGTGCTAGGTGCCATAGGGTATGATGATGCAAAATCTAGAATGGAGAACGGCACTATAGCGGATGGGCAGCAGTTGACTAGTGGAGCTGCAGAATCAATTCATGAAGATATGTCTGGGAGTAGTACGATATCAGATAGCACTGGGTATTTTTGTTCTCCATATCACAAGGAACAATATTCAGGAAATTCGCGAATTGTAGAGGGGACCAGCAGCTGGAGTAACACGGCAAGTAATAAAAGAGTCGAGACTGGTTGGACACAATCGGCTAAGAAAGTTGTACATTTTATAGATATAGCTAATTGTGATTCGGTGAATGGCTGTACGGCTAAATTTACACATCTACTGAGGCGGGATTCCGGTTCAAGTAGTACGACTTACACTATAAAACGGACATCTAATTATAATACTGTAAGTTCTAAAACATTGGCTTCGAATAAAACAGAGAATTTTGCGGATGGCAATACGAAGACCGTATATACAGATACGGTGAGTAAATTATTCCCCGGCCAGGTGGTGTGTGAGACACTTAATTTTCGGCCTAATACCAAGTATGCTGAAGTAATCCTTACTTCTTGCGTGAAAGTCTTGGGTGACGCTATTCCACCGAATGATCCGCCAGATGTTGATTTGCCAGAAAACCCCAACAAAGTTTCCAGCGATTCGGCTTTTATCAATATAAAGGTAAGGAATACCAATGTAGCCAAGTATAATAATTATCAAAGAGAAGTATATGGTAAGCCGAGTGACGTGTTGGCTTATCGGGCAACTTATAATCCAGTTTTGCAATATACTTATGGGTTGATTCCTGAAAAAATGCAGATAAATAAGGGAACAATTTACCCGACAGAAGGGATTAATTTGAGTGGTACTTTGGGAGGTATGTATAATTTGTATAAAGGTAGTGGTTTGGCTAATTGGAGTAATGCTTTTAGTATTCAGAAAGGTAGAAATGATGGCTCGTATAATTTGATTTCGAATCACACGTATGATGCCGGTTCAACTACCAAGCAATCGCCGACGCCTAATAGTGTAACGGTCGCTGGTAGTGATGTGGGATCCAGTATAGACGAAAGGGCGATTACGAACCTTAACGGTGTGACTAAGACTACGCCTAGTCAGGTAACATTTGAGGCTTATGAAAAAGACTTGGATGGTGAATATATACTTGAATCAGCACTGTCTAGCAATTATGCGCTTGACCTTTATGGTGGGCCAGCAAATGCTACTGATGGTAGTAATGTAATCCTCCACTGGAAGAATGGTACGCCGGCGCAAGATTGGAGATTTGATAAAAATAGTGATGGTACCTATACTATCGTTAATCCGAGTAGTGGGTTGGTTTTGGATGTAAATGGGCAGGTTTTTGATCAAGGCAATATTAGTGTGTACACTTCTAATGGCACTTGCGCTCAAAAATGGCGCGTGAGAAAAAATAGTGACGGGACGTATACGTTCTTTTCGTCGTGTTCAAGTTCGAATTATGCTATGGATGTTTATAATGGCGCGGCAGAATCTTATACAAATATTTGGAGTTATCCCTCGAACAATTCTGCAGCTCAAAAATGGCGATTGATTAGTTTGAAAAAATCAAAGGGTAATGTTTCTACTGCACAAAAGAAAAAGGTGGCTTACGCCAGAATCCCCTACAACTTCACAAATACCACAGAAATTAATACGGAAACTGATACGGTAATATACGCTGGCGAAACAAAGGCCTTCAACATCAAGATAGATACCAACAAAAAGAAAAATCAAGTGACAGATGGGGAATATGCTACTATCGTGAGAAGCGCAAAGTGGAAGCTGGAAGTTTGCTATGACGGTGTTTGTCAAGATACTGAACCAACTAGTTCAGCAAATGGGATGGGGAATGTGACAATAGGCAACCTAAATACAAGCTACAACCCAGAGGGAGCGACAACTAACAAGAATATCACTATAAATATCCCAGATATCGCAGCTGGCTCACAAATATGTTTGAGATCAGCAGTATATCCAGCGAGTAGTGGTGCAGATACTAACTGGGAAGATAAAGAAGGTGATCATGTTTGGGCTTATTCATCACAGCAAAAATGTTATACTGTAGCTAAGAAACCTTCTCTACAGGTATGGGGTGGCAATATCTACTTGAATGGTAAGACGAATACCATAGTAAGTGTCAAAGGTCATTTGGTTGGTTATACTAACTATGGAGTAGAGACCAAATATAGTAATAAATATGTGTTTGGTTCTTGGGCTGAGAACGGAATTATATCTAACGGTACCATTGAAGGGCTATCTAGTGGTGCGGCTACAGGTTTTGCGCAAAATAATAATGGAGAATTATGGCCAAGTTACCATCCAGCTGACGGAGCGGGAAATAACGCCAATATCAATGGACGAGCTCCAGGTGGAAGTAAATATACAAACATTTGTGATAGAAGTACCGAGACTTTTGCAAATTGTAATGGTAGTAGTTTAACCACAGTAGGAACGATTGGTAATTCTGCGGCAACTAATAACGCTCGCGATGGGATGTATTCTGTGATAGCCAAATATGATTATGGTGGTGAACAAAACGTAAGTGGTTTAGTAAAGCTGAATGATGAAAGCAAGATGCAGGACCAAAATATATATTATTATTACAGTGGAAATGAGAGCCTAAGTGTAAATGGTGAGACTGTAGATGGAACTTCCGTAATACGAAAGGGAACTACCCAAATAGTAAAATCTAATAAAGATGTAGATATTGTAGGTAATTTGATCTACGAAGACGGATATAGTGGCTTTAGTGAAATGCCAAAATTAGTAATCTATGCTAAAGGCGATATTAACATCAGCTGTGGCGTAGGTAGAATTGACGCAATACTGATCGCCGAGAACAGCGTGAAGACTTGTAGTGATTCAAACGACATAAATGCTCAAGCGAACTCTAACCAATTAATGGTAAATGGAGCAATCATTGCTAAGAAATTAGAAGCTAAGCGGACCTATGGAGCGGCTACAGGAGCTAATTCAATGATTCCAGCTGAGATTATTGACTTTGACCCGACTTTGTATCTATGGGGTGGAGAACAAAGCCAAGTGAATAGTGAGACCTCAACCAATATGGATATTACTTACAATAAAGAATTGGCGCCGAGGCGTTAAGGGGTGTGATATAATGGGGGCATGAAAGGTGCTAAATCTCAGTTTGTTTGTCAGCAATGTGGTGCGGTTTTTGCGAAATGGGTGGGGCAATGTACGAATTGTTCGTCTTGGAATTCATTGGTGGAGCAAGTGTTGTCTGATGGTGGAGGTGCGGGAGCGAAGTCGGCTCTGGCCAAGGGTAAGGCTTCGGGCAAGAAGCTGGACTTTGTAAAAATATCAACGATTGTGCCATCGGATGCTAAGGCAAGACTGCTGACGGAATTTGAGGATCTGAATGTGGTGCTAGGGGGAGGAATATTGATGGGTTCAGTATGTTTGCTGGCGGGGCAGCCGGGGATTGGGAAATCGACAATACTGATGCAGATATGCTCAGAGGTGGCGAAGAAACATAATGTATTATATGTGTCTGGTGAGGAATCGGCGGGGCAGGTGAAATTGCGTGCGCTGAGACTAGGAGCGGAAAGCGAGCGATTGTCGTTTGCAGCTTCGACTAGCGCTAACGATATCGCTAAGACGATTGAATCGGGCGAGTTTGATCTTGTGATAGTGGATTCGATTCAGACACTAGCGATGGATGAGATTTCCTCGGCGCCGGGGACGGTGTCGCAAGTGACGAACTGTGGAAATTTGATTATTCGGGCGGCAAAAGCCACAGATACAGCGGTGATTATTGTGGGGCATGTGACCAAGGAAGGCACTTTGGCTGGGCCGAAGGTGTTGGAGCATTTGGTGGATGTGGTGCTGAATTTTGAAGGGGATAGATATGGTGGGTTTAAGACGGTGAGGGCGGTAAAAAATCGGTTTGGTTCGACTAACGAAGTGGCGATTTTTGAGATGGCTGATAAGGGGTTAAAGGAGGTGCAAAATCCATCGGCGGCTTTACTAGCTGAGAGGACTAATACAGATGGGTCGGTGATACTGGCGACTTTGAATGGTAATCGGCCGATATTGGTGGAGATTCAGGCGCTATGTAATAAGTCTAATTATGGCTACCCGAAACGGACGGCGAGTGGGTTTGATTTGAATCGGTTGAATTTACTAATTGCGGTATTGGAGCGGCGAACAAAATTAAAACTAGCGGATAAGGACATTTTTGTGAATGTGGTAGGAGGAATGAAGCTCAATGATTCGGCGGCGGACCTCGCGGTGGCGATGGCGATTGCTTCGGCGGTGGCGGGGCGGAAGCTGGGGGAAGAATATGTGGTGTTTGGTGAGGTGGGGCTAGGGGGTGAGATTCGGTCGGCGTTTCGGGCGGACCAGAGAATTGCGGAAGCAAAGAAACTGGGATTTAAACATGCGATTGGGCCAGCCACTATTCGTGATAAATTTGTGATTCCGATGAAAGACCTTAGAACTACGCTGATAAAGTATGTTAGATAATAACTAAATTATTATTTCTGGGACGCCTTCAAAATCCAAAAAGTAAAGACCTAAAGTCATTGACTTTTTGGATTTTTCCGGGAAAATGTCCCAGAAATAATAATTTAGTTATATAATGATATTTATGAGGATTCTAGGGATTGATCCGGGGATTGGGATTTGTGGGTTTGGCTTGATTGAGGCGAGCTCACGAGCTGGGGCGAAAGCGCTGGATTATGGAGCGGTGACAACGGAAGTTGATGCGCCGATACCGGCGAGACTGAAGGAATTATATGATTCCCTGGTGCAGGTATTTGAGGAAACGAAGCCGGAGGTGGTGGCGGTGGAGAAATTGTTTTTTTCTAAGAATATTACTACGGGGATTGTGGTGGCGGAAGCACGGGGGATAGTGCTGCTAATTGCAGAACAGAGGGGGGTACCGGTATATGAATATTCGCCTAATCAGATTAAAATGGCGTTGACTGGCTATGGGGCAGCTGGCAAAACCCAGATTCAGGAAATGGTGCGGGTGCATCTAGGGCTAGAGAAAAAGCCAAAGCCAGATGATGCGGCGGATGCTTTAGCGGTGGCGATTACCTGTAGTTTCTTGTACGAGTTGGGGCCAGATAATGATTATGAATTTTCAAATATGCGACGGAAGTGATAAAATAAGAGTATGATTTCGCATTTAAAAGGAGTAGTTGAGGAGAAATTTGGTTCGAATGGGCTGATTTTGGATGTTAATGGGGTGGGATATGAAATTATGGTGCCGACGCCGGATTTTGAGAGCGTGAATTTGAGTGAAAATCGGCAGTTTTTCACGTTCCATCAGGTGCGAGAAAATGCGGAAGAATTGTACGGGTTTTTATCGCTGGCGGCCAAAAAGATTTTTGAGTTATTAATCTCAGTACAAGGGATTGGGCCAAAGGCGGGGATTGCAATATTGTCACTAGCGGAGGCGGAGGAGGTGCGGAATGCGATTGCTAATGCGGATGCGGCGTTTATTAGTAAGGCATCAGGGGTAGGGAGAAAATCGGCTGAACGAGTAATAGTGGATCTCAGGGATAAGGTGGGAGTACCCAGCCATTATGGGGCAACGGAAGTGAAGAATAAAGAGGTAGAAAAAGAGCCAGATGAGGCGCTAGATGCGCTGATTGCGCTAGGCTTTCCTTTGAAAGAGGCTACGGCGGCGCTAGAAAAAGTGCCGACGGATTTGCCAGTAGAGGAACGGATAAAAATGGCCTTGAAAAGTTAAGTAAAGTGTGGTAGAATTGTAGATGATTGTAAAAAATAAAGGTAAAATATGAGTTTTTCGATTCTAAAAGAAATTGGTGACGCGCAGAAGAAAAAGGCAGTGGTAGATGTGCGTTCGGGTGACACGGTAAAGGTGACCCAAAAAATCAAAGAAGGCGGCAAGTTTCGCTTGCAGACTTTTGAAGGAGTGGTGATTCGCGTGGAGCGTAAAAATTCGCATACGGAGCGAATTGTGGTAAGGAAGGTGGCCTCTGGTGTGGGAGTGGAGAAATCTTATTTGGTACATTCCCCGTTGGTGGAGAAAATCGTAATTACTAAGCGCTCAAAGGTACGCCGGAATAATTTGAGTTATTTGCGTCAGAGGAGTGGTAAGTCAGCGCGGCTTGCGGGTAAGGATTTTGACCGCGTGGCGGTAAATAATGTGACGGTGGAGGAAGCGGTTCCGGTTGAAGAAGCGAAGGCTGAAGAATCGCAGGCTGGGGAAGTAAAGGCTGAAGAGGCGAAGGAAGAGAAACCGGAAGAGACTAAAGCCTAATGGCGATTCTCGGAATAGACGAAGTTGGACGCGGGCCCTTAGCGGGTCCGCTTGTGGTGGGGGCGGTAATTTTGCCGGAAGAGAAACTAGAATGGGTGGGAGAGCTGAAGGATTCTAAAAAATTGTCGCTAAAAAAACGAGAGTTTTTGAATGAAATAATTCTGAAGGAAGCTGAGGCAACTGGACTGGGCTGGGTTTCGTCGGCAGAACTAGACGAAATAGGAATATCGGAGGCTTTAAGAATAGCGACGCGGCGAGCGGTGGAAATGGTGCAAAGAACTCGAGCGTCGTTTTCGCAAATAGTGATTGACGGGAAAGTGAATTTTTTACGGGGGACGGCATTAGAAAATTATGTCTCTGTGATGCCAAAAGCAGATGATCTGATAAAAGAAGTGTCGGCAGCGTCGATTATTGCGAAGGTGGCGAGGGATAAATATATGTATGAGGTGAGTAAGCAGTACTCGGAATATGGTTTTGAAAAACACGTAGGTTATGGGACGGCTTTACACCGAGAGGCAATTATCAAACATGGGATTTGTCCGGAGCATCGGCGGAGTTTTGAGCCGATTAAGAGTATGGTGGGATTTTCTAGACCAGATGGTGTTGTAAAAAATACAACAGTGGTGGGGCGAAAAGGGGAGGAAGCGGTAAGTAAGTATTTGGAAAATTTGGGACATACGGTGTTAATGCAGAATTTTAAGACTAAGACGTGTGAAATAGATATAATTTCGGTTTGTGAGGAACGGATTTATTTTACGGAAGTAAAATATCGGCGTTCCGATGTGGCTGGAGGAGGATTGGCAGCGATTGATAAGAGAAAAATAATGCGGATGAAATTTGCGGAGGAGTGTTTTATGAAATTCCGGCCGGATTTGAAACAAAAATATAGTCCTTTGCTGGCAGTGGCGGAGGTGATGGGAAAAGATTTTGAAGTGAAAGATTGGTTCCCCATCGTGACAGAGTGATATATGGTATAATTAAGGGTATGAATTTGAAGATAGGAATTGTGGGGTTGCCGAATGTGGGGAAGTCGACTCTGTTTAATGCCTTGACGAATGCCGGGGCACTCGCGGCGAATTATCCGTTTGCGACGATTGAACCAAATGTAGGAATTGTACCGGTGCCGGATGAAAGATTGCAAGTGCTAGCCGAAATGTACGAAACGGAAAAAATCGTGCCGGCGACGGTGGAGTTTGTGGATATTGCGGGGTTAGTGGCTGGTGCTTCGAAAGGAGAGGGATTGGGTAATAAGTTTTTGGCACACATTCGGGAATGTCAGGCGATTTGTCATGTGGTAAGGGCATTTAAAAACGATGATATTGTGCGAGCGGATAATAAGATTGAGGATGATATTGTAAAACAGGCGAAAGAAGATATTGAAATAATTAATTTGGAGCTGCAGCTAGCGGACGAGGAAACTAAGGTCAAAATCGCAGCGAAGCGTAAAAAAGATCCTAATGACGAAAATGTGCCGTTTCTGACGGACAAGCCGGTGATTTATATGTTTAATGTAGATGAGGAGGGATTGACGGATAAGGGTTTGCAAAAGAGCCTACATGAATTAGTTAGCACAAGTCAAGCGATTTTCGTGAATGCTAAACTAGAAGAAGAGATGTCGGGAATGAATCGAGAAGAAAGAAAAGAATTTTTGGAAAGTTATGGGGTGAAGGATGACGCGCTGGGGGAGTTAATTAAGGCGGCGTATCAGACTTTGGGACTGCAATCATTCCTGACGGCTGGCAAAAAGGAAGTTCGGGCTTGGACGATTAAAAAAGGCGCGACGGCGCCAGAAGCTGCAGGGACGATTCATACGGATTTTGAAAGAGGCTTTATTGCGGCTGCGATTTGTAATTATGATGATTTGAAGGAATTAGGCTCAGAGAAGGCAGTGCGTGAGGCGGGGAAGTTGCGAACAGAGGGCAAGACTTACAAGATGCAGGAGGGGGATGTGGTGGAATTTAAGTTTAATGTGTAGATGCTAAGCGGGATGGTGGTTATTGGCGATTTGAAGGGGTTATGATAAACTAGATATATATGGTGAGACGAGTAAAGAAATGGCGAATACTAGGATGGGTGTGTCTGTTGGTTTTGCTTGTTGTAGGGGTGAGTGCGTTCTTGAATCGGGTATGGCTGTACGATTTTTACCGGGGAGCGACCTATCAACCGAGCGCGGAAATGATTCAGATTCGGAATGATCTGGAATTGACGGACAAGGGCGGGTTTTTGTTTAATGCGGTGCAGCCGGAGCTTGATGGGGCGGCGGAATTCAATAGTTATTGTCGGGATGGGGAATCAGAGATTGCGGTGCTTGGGTGCTATACTGATGGGAATATATATATTTATAATATTACAGATGAAAGATTAAACGGAATCCGGGAGTTGACTTCGGCGCATGAGCTATTACATGCAAACTATGCACGAATGAGTGAGACGGATAAGGCGGATTTGGTGGCGGATTTGACACGGGTTTTTGAGGCAAACCAAGAATTATTAGAGAAAGAAATAAATGCTTATAATACAGAGCAAAAACAAGAAGAACTATATGTGCGGGCGGGGACGGAAGTAAAAAATTTGCCAGAGACTCTAGAGAAACATTATGCGGAGATTTTTAAAGATCAAGACAAAATAGTGGATTATTATAATAGTTATATTAGTGTGTTTAGGTCTTTGGAGGCGGAAATGGACGCATTAAAGGCAGAGATGGAGACTATTAATGCAGAGCTAGAGGCCAGGGTGGCAGAATATGAGCAAAGGGTGGCACAACTTGATACTAAGATAGAGAATTTTAATAGCTGTGCGGAGACGGTAGGGTGCTTTGGGTCGGAGTTTGAATTTTATGGACAACGGGCGGAACTGGTGGCAGAGCAGGCGGCTCTAACGGAGTTATATAATGAAATGAATCAATTGGTTGGAGTTTATAATGACAAAGTCGAGGCGTATAATGCAGATGTATTACAAAGTGAAAAACTAAATACAATAGTGAACTCAATGGCGCAGCCACAAGAAATAAAATAGAAGGTAGTTTTAGAGAAACGATGGGTTGTCTGGTATAATAGGGGTATGAAGTTAAAGGTGCGGAGGTTGTCGGTGGTGGGGGTGGCTTTGATTTTGGTGGCAATCTGGTTGATGGTGAATCCAGAAAGTTATGATACGGTCTTTGTGGCGTCAGGGAATGAAGGTACGGATTATGCGGTGGAGGCTGATGGCGAATCTATGGACGGAAAGGAAGAGGCTGGACGTGAGGTGAAGATTAATGCTCCGCTAGCGACGGAGGTTTTGGCTAAATTAGAAGTCAAGGGGCGAGCGCCCAAGACAGATTATAGCCGAGAGCAGTTTTATAATGGCTGGCCGACAGTGGAAGGGTGTAGTTTGCGGCAAAAGATTATTAAGCGGGAGTTTGGTGAGTCAGCGGTGCTAGATGGATGCAATGTGGTGGCAGGAGAGTATGAGGAGCCTTATACGGGGGAACACAAGGTGTTTACTGGGCGATCGCAAATTTCTTCGGGAGTGCAGATAGACCATGTGGTGGCTCTGTCAGATGCGTGGCAAAAGGGAGCGCAAAACTTGACTGCAGAGGAGCGATATTCAATTGCGACGGATCCACTGAATTTGCTGGCGGTAGATGGACCAGCAAATCAACAGAAATCGGACGGTGATGCGGCGACTTGGCTACCTCCGAATAAGAAGTTTCGGTGCCAGTATGTGGCGAGACAGGTGTCAGTGAAGTATAAATATGGTTTGTGGGTGACGGAAGCGGAAAGCCAGGCGATTGATCGGGTTCTGGAGAATTGCCCGCAAGAGCTGGCGGTGGGGGTGTCACTCTGAGAGGCCGGCGTTCTTTTGTCTGGAGCTATTGTTTTTGCCCCGGATTCGCATCACAATCCAAATAATAATCGCCGCTATCACAAAGAAGATAATAAACAGTAGCCAAATAGGGCAGAATATTATGATCTTCTCTACTACAGATTCTTCACCAAATATTTTTACAGTTTGTTTGGCGCGGAAAATGCCGATAGAAGGTAAGTTGCATTCTTCGACATGGAATCTGCTCGTCTCGGGCATAATTAGACTCTCTGATGGAGATTCAAAATTCGTGCAAACTTCCTCATCAGAAAACAAAGGCCAGACTTGTAGCACATAAGAGGCTTTGGCGTGCACGTTGCCTTCATTTTTTACCATAGAGGTAGCTTCCAGTTTGTTAGATAGCAGGAATGAAGGAATGTCGTTTTCGGAAATAGAGCCAGCTTGCTTTGTTTCGCCAGCGACCTCGGCATAAATGATGACGGCGATTCTTGTTTTACTTTCAATCGTAATATTCCCATTTTCATCTCCTCGCTTAGTATCATCTTGTACCATAATAGTAGCGTATTGACCGCCAGCTGGCGCATTCTCTGGTACTGTAATAGAAAAAGGAATTGTGTCGAATTCATTAGGTGCTACTACTCCATTTTCAACACCCAATTCAATCCATTCCATAATTTGATTGTAAGAAGAAACCGTTTCGGTATCTACTGTGCCGTAATCGTCTTTACTATCATTTCCCTGTTTCTGGCTAAACGAACCTATAGATAAAGAATAAGACAAATCTGTCGGTGAGTCATTTGAATTAGAGACCTTAATCGAGCCTTCATAAGTTTCACCTGGGATTAAAACAATCTCTTGGCTGGGGGGCGATACAGTCAAACTAGACCTTTCCCCTTCTGCTACGACTACATTATTTATGCCCACTATTGAGCCAATTAACGCCGCTATACCCACCACTAAGTATTTGATTTTTTTCATTTTTCCTCCTTATAATTTATTCTTTAATTTTACAAACAAAACCTTTTTGAGTATAAACCTTACTCAAACTGTCTAATGAAGTGTGGGTAATTTGTGTTACTTCGTTAGAATCTAAAAAGAAAAGAACACCGATAGGGGTGTTGATGTCAGAGACTTCAGATAATAAATTAATGCTTAGTTTATTATCTATTACCGAAAAAATTGGATTAAGTGTCATTGGGTCTAGATCATATTGAGCCATGTATTTATTATATTTAGCGTGTAGTACTGCATTAACGTTATCTGCTGATGCAGTAGTTTGATAATCGCTTTTATAGGTGTAGGAAATTTTATCGACTGTATCTTGCTGGTAGGTTATCTTTATCTCATGCTTATTGTTGATTGTGTTATCAGGCGCGAAAAAGGCCCCATCGATATCTGATGCCTCACAATGCAGAACAGATATTGAATAGCTAGTACCGTTATCAGAAGTGTAAGTTCTGTTGCCATTAAATAACAAACACAAAATAGCTATCAGTGCGATGACTATAGCTACAACGATTCCAATATATAAAATTTGCTGTCTGCGCGTATTAGACTCTGACATTTTACCTCCACTTATTATTAATGTTTTTATCACAAGCTCAATCATGAAGACATATCCCAGAATCTATAATCGGCCCACAGCTTGTATTTTTTCTACGAATGCGGCTCCCTTATAGGAGCCGCACCCATTAATTGTTAACCCAGATTAAGCTGCTGGGTGAGCCAAGGTGTAAGTTACCTGACCAGTATAAGTATCAGCTTGCTGAGTAGCGCTGATGAATACCTGGTAGGTAGTGGTCAAAGTACCTCCGCTTACCGCCCCACTTTGAGTAGCAACGTTAGTAGCACTAGATGGCACAGCTGCAAAAGTCGTAAATCCAGTAGCACCCGTACCAGTTACCTTCATCGCCCAGTTAGAAGTCTCGCCAGAAGTGGCTGTACCAGAAGCAATGTCTGTACCAGAAGCGGTTGCGTTCATAGCGGTCTTGTCGGTGTTGTCGGCACCTGAACCAACAGCTGTCACGTGCCAACCGGCGGCATCGTTACAATTAATAGTCATCTCGGTGGAACCAAAATCACTCTTGAGTTGGCCATTAGTCATAGTTGCGCTGTAAGTGTTAGAAGCGTTGGTCGACGTAATTGTACAAGCCGAGTCAATCGTGACTTCTACGGTATCAGTTACAACCGTACCAGTCGCAGCAAACACTCCGGCAAATGGCAAAGCCGCAAAAGCGAAAGCGGTCGCACCCGCACCTGCAATTAATGATTTTTTCATATTGTTTTCTCCTTCTGCTAAGCAGAATTAATTTATATTTGTGTTAAAATATGACCTTTTAACATTTCCCATTTTACATAAGCTTTTAAATGTTGTCAACATATTTTTTAAGCTTTTTTTAAATTTTCCAGCTGAACTTTTCCACAAGCCTATAATAATAAAACTAGGTAGTCGCAACCACCTAGTTTTATTAGTTTCTATTCTTCCTCGTCTTCTTCGTTGTTTCTTCGGACCAAAGCTGCCACCGCTACCCCCGTTGCGGCTAATGCTCCAGTCGCTACCGCTACTGGCACCCAGTTAATTTCTGAATCATCACCTGAAGATGTCGTATCAGCTTTCACGCCAAGTGGCTGCTCATAACTGTTGCTGGTGTTGGAACTGTCATTAGTATCGTCACTTTCGCTTGTTGCATTGCTTGTTGTACCATTCGTACTCCCACCTGCCGTAGACTGTGTACCTGTTGTGCTAGCTCCACCGCTATTGTAATTCATAGTATTATAAGTATCGTTTACTGCGAGTGGCGTGTTATTTGACTCAGTAGAATTATCCGTGTCTGAATTGGAATTGTTTGGCGTTTCATTATTAGTGTTGCTATTATTACTTGGCGTGCCGGATGCGGCTAGAGTATAAACTATCGTCCCCGTATAAGTCCCTGCTGGTGTCGATGTCCCCACATAAGCACTGTAAGTCGCAGTAAATGTCACCCCTGCTGCTGGCGTATTTGAATTAGACGAGATAATCGTCCCGCCACCTACTGGCACTGGGCTCGTCACTGTCACTCCTGTTGCCGTAGATGCTATCGCTGCCGTCCACATACCACTTGCTCCAGTATGTGTATAATTATTCGTATAACTAATTACATCATTTATACCTGTCGCCTCTAAGTCATATGGAGTCGCCGTCACAGTATAACCGTTACTATTATTGCAGGAAACATTAAACTCGTGCACACCTGAATCATTAAAATTACTCACTTCGGTCCCACTCGTCGCTGAGCCAGAATAAGTCCTATTCGCCACGCTATTAAAAGAACAGACTTCCTGCACTATTATGCTAAAAGTGTCCGTCACTGATGCTGTGTCTGCTGCCACAACGCTATCTGACGCCAGCCCCATCCCAGCCATGCCGAGACCAACAAAAACACCAGCAGATAATATGCACACTCTATCCTGAAAGCCCGCTTCTTTCATTTTTGTCTTACCTTCCTGCTATGTGATTCTTGTATATTTATATAATACATCACTTTTCACTTTAGCACAAGTATTTTTCGTAATTTTGGGTATTTTTAACTTTTTCTAATTCGCTGGTTATAATTTATTTCCCGCTGGACTTTTTCACACGTGTCAATAGAGAGCATAATAGATATGAGAAAGGATTTATTATGCGTAAAATTGAAAAACAAATTAAAGAATATTTAGATTATTGTGAAAAAGTGCGAGCAATGTCGCCAACAACGATATACGCAAAAAACAGTATATTATATAGATTTATGGCGGTGACCAAGATAGACAATTTACGCAATCTAACTAATGAGGTTTTTAATGTTTGGATTGCGAAATTAACTTCAGAAAACGTGGCGGCAAGATCCATCAACACCTATAATACTACGGTCATAGCGATGGTGAGGTATTATCAGAGCTCTGGTATCCATATTCCCCTGCAACTATCGACGATACGTAAATTACCCGAACAGGTTACGCGCCGACACTTTTATACTGATACCGAAATACAAGCTGCAATTTTGCGGGCTGATTTTGAGACTGGACTAATGATAGAGATTATGTTCGAAACGGGTATGCGCATAGCTGAGTTGACACATTTAAAGATTTCGGATTTTTCGGGGCGCAAAATCCAATTTATTGGAAAAGGCCGCAAATTGCGCGAAGTATATATCCGTCAAGGTACTTTGGATAAAATAAAAGTATTTTTGCACGAAAAAACGAAATCTAGAGATTTAGAGAAAATGGATTATTTATTTGCCACCCTGAATGGTGAACCGCCTACGGTTGCAACTATACGTAAGCATTTGCGAAAACCGTTTTTACTAGCTGGATTAGAGAACTTTTATCCGCATGCGCTAAGACATTCATTTGCAACGCATTTGCAACTGAAGGGCGCATCCGTAGCAGAAATCAAGGAAATGATGGGACACGAATCTATTGCTACCACTGAGCGCTACTTACACGGATTTGAAGGTAGATTAAAAGAATTATTTGATAAATACAGATAATAATGTTGGCTCAAATTTAATAAACAGAAAGATTTTATGTTTTAACACAAATATAAATTAATTCTGCTTAGCAGAAGGAGAAAACAATATGAAAAAATCATTAATTGCAGGTGCGGGTGCGACCGCTTTCGCTTTTGCGGCTTTGCCATTTGCCGGAGTGTTTGCTGCGACTACGACTATCGTAGATAATATCTCTGTTGGTGTTTCAGAGTCTTGCCAAGTTGGTACTGATGCTTCTGGCGCTACGTCGGTTTCCCGTAGCTTCTCGGCTACGAACCAATCGCCAAACACGTTGGTCACCTTCACTGATGCCAGTGAGGCTACCCAGGTAGAGATTAAGTGTAACGTTGCTGCTGGCTACACTTTGACTCCAACCTTTACTGCTCTTACTAGTGGTTCCAACTCAATCACCTATGATGGTTCCGCAGTAGCTGCAGCAGGTGATGGTGAATGGAGTGCGCAATATGCACTAAACTCCGGTTCCCTTGCCTTGATGACGAGTGGTACGGCTATCAACGGTACTTCGACTATGACTGATGTTTACAACTTTACTTACAATATTGGTCTAGACGAAGATCAGCCAGCCGGTACTTACACTGGTACTGCAACTTATGTTTTAGCCGGTAAATAATTAACGGTTGGTACTTAACAAAGAAAATCCCGGGTAGGCCGGGATTTTCTTATCAAGAATTATGAGGAATAACAATATGGAAGATAATCAAGAAAAAGATACTCGGTTGAAAAATTGGCCAATGGCCTTGGTGGTAGTTTTTGTTATAATTGCAATTAT
Organism: Candidatus Saccharimonadota bacterium; assembly: GCA_017404795.1. Lineage (GTDB taxonomy): Bacteria > Patescibacteriota > Saccharimonadia > Saccharimonadales > Saccharimonadaceae > Nanosyncoccus. Next base: position 26,135 of record JAFRBR010000002.1, read on the forward strand.
TGCCATATTGTTGTTTCTGATGACGGGCAAAACTGTAATTACAGACAATCGGGTAGAAGGAGACCAAGAAGAGTCTCTGGCCTGCGAAGCAACAAACGTAGCCTATCCGTTTTTTACCTATGACAACTCAGAAAAAAAGGAACTGAAGATAAATGCGACTTTTAAGGGTGATGCCTTGGCATCAATTTCATTAGTATACACTTTAACCTACGCAAATGAAGATGCCGCTAAGTCCAGCGAATTAAAAAACCATATTGATTTTGAAGTAGGCGTTCAAAATGAAGGCTTAACCTATGCGTCGCTGAATTCCGACCATAAAATCATGAACAATGTATATCAGTTAACGCTTTATAATTCTGGGGAAGACTTAAACGATAGAAGAATCGCAAAATACTATCTGCTTGATTCGCTGAATGATTTTACGCAGGAAAATGTCGGAAATAAGATCGTTAAAAGTGGGCTTAATTGTGTTAATAAATAATAAGGAGGTAAAATGAAAATATCAAAAAAGAGGTGGGCTATTAGCGGAATACTAATCGTATTTTGCGCACTGTGTCTCAGTGCTTTAAAAATAGAGGGGGCTAATGCGATTTCGTTTGCGGTGTCACCTATGAACAATTTCGTGATTATCAACCCTGGAGAATCATATGAATCTTCATTTAGGGTGTTAAATCCAGTAAGTAATGATTCGGATATTGAATACGAAGTCAAGATGGAACATTTTTATGAAGGAGACGACGGGGCTGTTTTGCTAGAAGAAGTAGGAGTAACTGGGCAAATTTTGGATTGGACGACTTTGGAGTCGCCAAGTACCGGCACTCTAGCGCCAAACGAAACGGTTGATTTGAAATACGTGATTAATGTCCCAGAAAACGCTCCTGGCGGTGGACAATACATTGCATTTACGGTAGAAGCTAAAGATACTAGCACGGCTAGTAGTGCCGACGAAGAAGGCACCAACGCCACCCTAGAACAGAAAACAATAATCGCTTATCGGGTATTTGTGGAAGTGACTGGTGATGTAACGAGAAGTGGGGAAATTCTAGACGTTAATGTCCCCGGATTCTTGCTAGGGGGGAACATTTCTGGCTCCTCAACCGTCAAGAACACCGGGAATGTTCACAACGAAGCGACTTACACGTTGCAAGTCTTCCCGCTCTTTTCTGATGAAGAGGTATACACTAATGAAGAAGACCCGAAGACTAATATGATCATGCCCGATAGGCAATCATATTTTGTGTCCGAATGGGAGGACACGCCTTCTGTCGGTATTTATAATGTTGTATATACAGTAAAATTTGCTGGTCTAGAGGAGAAAGTATCCAAACTAGTCATCATCTGTCCTATTTGGCTGTTGTTTATTATCTTCTTTGTGATAGCGGCGATTATTATTTGGATTGTGATGCGGGTGCGAGGACGAAAAAAAGTTGAAAAAAGTGAATAAAAAGGCTTGATTTTGTGGAAAATGTTTGGTATAATAGGGGAAGTTTAAGCAAGTCGATATTTTCGACCTCTACAAAAAGATAAGGAAAGCGAGGGAATCTTTGAGGTTGCTTCTGCGACTTCAAAACGTTCTTGGAGGCTTTCGGATTAACAATTTGGAAACGATAAAGATTTTAAGACGACATTAGTAATTGATTTTGAACATCAGTTGCTAGTTAAGTCAATGCATAAAAAGGTAATTAAGGGCACTGATAGTGGATGCCTTGACAATCAATACCGATGAAGGCCGTAGAAGTCTGCGATAAGCCTCGGGGATCTGACAAAAGAGAAACGATCCGGGGATTGCCGAATGGGGAAACCTAATCTGGGTCATGCCAGATTGCGTCTGCCTGAACACATAGGGTAGAATGCGGGAACCGACCGAACTGAATCATCTTAGTAGGTCGAGGAAAAGAGAATAACCAATGATTCCGAAAGTAGTGGCGAGCGAAATTGGAAGAGCCTAAACCTTACAAGTTCTATTTTGTAAACTTACCTGTTTGCAGGTGAGAGCGAA
>JAFRBR010000018.1 GCA_017404795.1 Candidatus Saccharimonadota bacterium
GCAAACCTCAAAAACCATAATCAATGATTTCTTATTTTATTTATCTCCGGCGGGGCGGGCGGGGGCGCCCCGCCGGAAGGCGATTCACCTTTGTGTCTTTTAGGGCCTGTGCGGGCTTGGCGGGGGAAGCCCGCACAGGCCCTGATTATAATCAGAATATCTCGCAGGCTGGGCGGGGGGCAGCCTGCGAGATATCCATTACTGTTCTGTATTTGTGGTGAAATGGTTTCTAGCGGTGTTATATAAATGCACCATAAAAATACTTTCGTTGAGATTTCCGCGTAAGCGGAAGTTTTTTACTCCGAGCTACGCTCGGCAATAAAAAACGCGCACCCGCGCGAAGAATTTGAAAAAAGTCCGAATGTGGTGCGACTTTACAATGTCGTTAGAACCTATTTTAGCACAAAAGACTAATAAATAAAAGATTTTTAAGGGCTTCCGCCGCCAAGCCCTTAAAAATCTTCAAAAGGGGACTTTTGGCGGGCTGAAATGGGAGGCAGCCCGGCTAAAAGCCCCCTTGCGACAAAGCCGCTCCGGCGGGGCGCCTCCGCGCCCGCCCCGCCAGAACTACTCCCCATTGCTATTAATCCGAAAGTTGTATCTAAAAATACCTAAAAAATTTTATACCAAGCATGGTATAATTTCATTATGAATAAAGTAAATATATTACTAACCAACGCTAATGGAAATCTTTCAGATAAAACCAAAATGATTCAAAAAGCCGTCAAAACGGCAGAGGAATATGTTTTTTCGAAACTTGAAGTAAATTGGGATATAGATCTTCTAGTAACGAACCGTCTATATGATATTATTATCCCGGAAGATGGAGTTGGTGGTCGTACTAGAACCAGTGATTTTATCGAATTTGCGATCAATGACGAAAAAGCAACTGAAAGTCTTATCTCTGAAATGGTAGCTCATGAACTTTGTCACGCCGCTCGATGGGGCAAAAATGACGAGTGGATAAATTCTTTATTCGATGGTCTAATTTTTGAAGGTATTGCGACCTATTTTGAGACTGAATTTGCTAAAAGTCGCAAAGAAAAAACCTTATTCATCAAAACTATTCTTAAACGAACGGACGAAGAAAATGAAAAAAATCTCGAAAAACTCCGCGACCAGTTAGACTCTAATTATTACGATTATGACATGATATTCTTTAATGGCAACGACGAACTACCGCGCTGGGCTGGGTACTCTCTGGGATATTATTTAGTTAAAAAGTATCTAGAAAAAACCGGCAAAAAAATTGAAGATGCGTTTGCTGATAAATATGCTGATTTTCGAGTAGTTTTATAAAATGAAAAAGCACGGGCATATAGTCCGTGCTTTTTGCTGAATTTTAGTCCTAAGCGAAATAGTGTGGCATTTTTAGGCTACAAGAATTGACCCCGCTTTGTATAATTGGGTGCGTATAATGCGCTGTGTTGAAACCGAAGTTAATCGGCACGAGCCAAGGACTGAATGTACGCACTACCCTGAGATTGCTCTTTTTGTCCGAAAGATTAATCGTAACAATCTCTAGATGTTTGTAAAGTTGATTGAGATTTCTAACCAACCTTAAAGGCGTTTCGTCAATACTCTCTCTGCGATTGCCACCTTCATAGAGCCAACGAAGCTTCTCGGCGTTCTCCTTAAAATAGTAAACTTTGCCATGGTCGGCAGGAGTAAGAACTTTTTCTGGCTTAATCGATAATGCATCTGGATAGCGTAATGTCAATAAGAGATTATATTCAGCCTCTTGAATTGACTTTAAGATGGTACCTTCAATTCGAGCGTCATCAATCGTAGCGGCGGCGCCACTCACGAAACATGGGTAGTCGTCACCAACGATCACCGTCTCAAATACTACGCCAAATTCGCTAGGAACCTGCAAGACAATTAGCTTGCGATTCTGTTTAGCCCAATGGACAATACGTTTTCTTGCGTGGATTGGTAAGATTTCTGCATTTAAGATGTGCGGTGGTTTTTGTAAAAACCAACTACGCATCAGGGCATCGCGTTCGATTAGTTCGGTTACGGCACGTTTCTTTGCTTCATCGAAGTCGAAATGCGCCGCAATGCCAGATGAATTACCGAAGTAAATGCGGTTCTCGTCATCTTTCTGACCATAGTAAATTAAGTCAGAGGGAACAAAAACATCAACGCCGTTATGATCGATGCCCAAAGTCCAATTGATGACGAGGTCTCCCGTGAAAGGTTTGCCACCGCACTTTTCGGCTTGCTCTTCGGTGAGCGGAAAATATAGTTTTGGGTCAAGCCATTTCTTCCCACACATTTCATTGGCCGAACCACGAAAATCAACTCGTACTTGGCTTGAATAGAAGCGCTCATAACCCTCAACGGTCGCCTTAAATACTGCATCCGCATAGGACGGACTAGTAGCTCCTGCATATTGCGCCTCGCCATTCTCGTCCAGATAAGTTGTGGTCGCCCCAAAAAACGAACCATCATTACCAAACACGCGTGTCCAAACATTTTTCACCGGGTGACTTTCACCAACACGCTCCTCAACAAAAGCAATCTTGTTCAGTTGCTCCGTTTCAGAGTTCTCCGAATGACCTACCGGAATAGCAAGGATCGGCCAGATATTGCCATCCAGTTCAAGCTCTTGCTTTAAGGGCTCATCTTGAACTCCACCCATCTCACATGCGCCCAAACCTTGCTCAGCGCAGTACAAGCTGATATTCTCGGCCACGTGACCAGCCTCAATTAGTGTTAAGCGATAGCCACGGTTAGCGTACTTATAGGGTTGACGCTCTAAGTCTGCCGCAATTATGATTTGTACCGACGAGCCGAATGGCATTTCTTCTTGATTAAAACAGTATTTCAGCTGTTCTTCGTCAACTTCATCATTAAACAAAATAAGTTGATTTTTCTCAGCATCATACTCGTAGTAACCTGGATCGATACCGTCTTGCGACTTTTCGATCAATACGTAAACTTTAAGCGGATAAAGCGCTCCGCCACTCGGAACAGAGTGATCTAGTATTGAGTAGGCGTAATGGCAAATGTTGCCAATCTGGTCAAGTGTCAACTTGCGATCAGAGAAACTACGACATGAACGACGCTTTTCTCTGATTGAGTAGAGTGCTGAATCGAGATCGCGCTCAAAAGTGATGGTTTTCCCGAATTTGACGGGCGCCCTATCACTTCTCGTGTAGTTTTCAACTTCCTTTTGTGTTAGTCCCGAATTTATTGATGTTGGGTAGTTGCTGATACGGTGAAAATGCATGAACTGTTGCCTAGAATCAACGATAAGTTCCATATCCTCTAATTCTGAGAGAATTTCCAAAACTTCATCTCTAGAGAGTTTCGTAGATTTGGCGATGGAAGAAATATCGTTGTACCCGTTACAAAAACTTAAGATCTTCCAAACAGTTTCGGTCGCGTCTGGACTGATGTCGATTTGGTCTTCGCGGTGGAGGAATCTTATCCCTCCGTCGTATGGAACCGCTGGTACCACTAAAATTGGGATAAAATTGATGTGCATACGAACACCTTCCTTTCTATAGACTAAAATTGTTAAGGTTCCAGATTTAACTCTTCTATATATTATAACATTTTTACGAGTTTTAAGCAAGAAAAAGGCCCAGGAATAAGTCCTGGGCCAGGGGCGAAGGTTTGGCATGTGTGAGGCCAAACAATCTTGTGTATGCTTATGTTTGGTGAGTGGTTGGGATTATTTTCCCCCGCCGCCGCAGCCTCCGCCGCCGCCTCCGTTACAACCGGAGCCACCGCCGCAAGAACCGCCGCCGCCACCACAGCCACCACCGCAACCGGAACCGCAACCGGCTCCGCCACAATTGCCAGCAGTCGCTGCAACATTTACATCATAAGGTGTACGTTTCACGTCAAGAAGTTTTTTCATAACGGGTCACCGTCCTTTCTATAGAATATGATGTATGTGACGACAAAACAGTCATCGCGCTCCCCTAGGAGAGCCACACATATGCGACATGCTGTAATGTTCTGTCATCGCAAGATACGCATTAAAATGTACAACGAATTATCATTGTTTATATAATATCACATTTATATAAAAATGTAAAGAATTTTTTAGGTATTTTTAGATACAACTTTCGGATTAATAGCAATGGGGAGTAGTTCTGGCGGGGCGGGCGCGGAGGCGCCCCGCCGGAGCGGCTTTGTCGCAAGGGGGCTTTTAGCCGGGCTGCCCCCCATTTCAGCCCGCCAAAAGTCCCCTTTTGAAGATTTTTAAGGGCTTGGCGGCGGAAGCCCTTAAAAATCTTTTATTTATTAGTCTTTTGTGCTAAAATAGGTTCTAACGACATTGTAAAGTCGCACCATTTAGTTTTTCATACACCGCTTCGCGGTCTTTTTTAATAAGTTTTAGTCGCGCAGTAATCTCTCTTTCCCCAATCTCAATCGCCCTTGAGAGCACCGGGTCATCTCGCATCGGCTCAAAGAACTCCTGCCAATCCTTAAATTCCGCCCCCGTCCGGATTATATTCGCCGTATACCGCGGATAACTATCGAGCGATTTATCACCCAACGTCTTTTTTACCCATCCCCAATTTTCGCTCAACCACTCAAAACTCGCCTTCCGCGCCTTTGGATTCCGATATAGATATATAAACAAGTGCAACTGGTCTTGTGGCTTCACTACTTTCACATCACCCAACAATTTCAATACTTTTTTGAGGGCTTTTTCCTCTCGCACCAAGCACATCGCTACCAAATAGTCAAATTTCATATCCGGGTCGTTAGTCTCCTGGTATTTCGCTAAATATTCATCCACTATCTCCGGCTCCAAATAAATCTTTGCCGCCAAAATATCATCTCGAATCTCCGCATCCATCTTCTCCGCCTCTGTCTCATACATCCCAGCCAATTCCTCAAACCTCGCTCTGTCCTCCGCAAAATAATCTAGCCCCAGCAAATTCGCCCGGAGTCTGATCGTATTCTCGTCATCGCTTTTTTTCGTCACTAACCCCACCTCGCCCAACTTTTCATTCACTAGATTTAGTACATATTTTTTCAACAACTTTTCCTCCGCCGACTCATCATCCACATACACTTTCAAATTCGCCACCAGCACCGACACTTTGTTCCACACCGCCGCCGAATTTTCATTTTTAAACTTCGTCGCTAGCGGCACCAAAGTCGCCGCACTCACTAGTCCCGCCCGCGCAGTTAAATCTCGGTCAATCATAAGGCGCAACTTTTCCTCCAGTCCTAGTTTATCAAAATCAGCTAACCGCGCCTCAAACTCCGCCTCCGTCAAATTCAACACATAATGCCCACTCATGTCCTCCCTCACTTCCGGAATCGGCCACTTTTCATCCTTCATCGGCCCATCCAGCAAGAACCTCTTCTGACTAAATTTCTCAAAATCCCCACTCTCATTAGTAATCACCGGATATCCTGGCCTATCAATAAACGCATGCATCAATTCCCCCGGGTCAAACTCCGCATGCGGTTTCAAACACGCCCACAAATCATCCCCCACCGTATTCCGATACTTATGTTTTTCAAAATAATCTTTTACTCCCCTGCAAAAACTCTCCCACCCCATCAACCTTATCAACATTAGCATCAACCTCGCCCCCTTGGCATACACAATCGCCCCATCAAACAAAGTCGCAATCTCCTCTGGGCTCGAAACCTCCTGATGCACCGACTGCACCCCTTCGTGCGCATCTCGCATCAGCGCTACACAAGCATCTCCCGTAAAGAAACTCTCAAAAATCTTAAATTCCGGATACGCCGCATCCACCGCAAAGTATTCCATCACGCTCGCAAACGATTCATTTAGCCACAAATCATCCCACCATTTCATCGTCACGAGATCCCCAAACCACTGATGCGACAGCTCGTGCGCCACAGTCAACGCCACTGATTTCTTCGTCCCCAGCGTCGCTGATTTACCGACCAGCAACATCGACTCCCGATAAGTCACCAACCCCCAATTTTCCATCGCTCCCGCCTCAAAATCCGGCAACGCCACCTGGTCTAATTTTTTCAAAGGATACGCCACCCCAAAATTATCATCATAAAACTCCAAGCTCTTCGCCGCCACTTCATTCGCAAAGTCCACGCTGTCCACATCTTGATTAAGCGCACAATAAGTCGTAATCTCCGTCCCGTGCGCATTAGTCACCGTTTTACCATGAAAGCGCCCAATCACCCAAGCCAACAGATATGTACTCATCCTCGGCGATGGCGCATTAACCAAAACCATATCATCTTTATCTGGTGTTTCGATCGAAACCTCAAACACTGCCTTCGCCGCCGGCTCATCAATACAAGGAAAAGCCTCTCTAGCATAATGGCTTTCAAACTGCGTCGCCACAATCACCTCTGTCTTACCCCTGTATTCATAAGTCGACAAATACGCTCCTTGCATGTTTTCATTCAAAGTGCCCTGATACCCTATTTCGACCACTAAATCGCTCCTAGGCACCTTAAAAAGCGTCAAAACGCCATCTGCCACTTCAAAATCCGCCTTTTTACCATTTACCAGCACCTCGTCAATAGATAAGCCCACTGCATGAAACTTGATTTTTTCCGCCTTCGCCACTCCAGCAACCGTCACCTTCCCCCCAATTGTCTTCTTGTGTTTATCAATCACTAAATCTAACGTATACTTCTCTGGTACAAAATAATCAAGTAATCTTTCCATTTTGGCTCCTTTTTTATTAATTAGCTTTCATGATTTATGTTATTGAGGGACATATTAAAGTTGTTAATGTAATTTTGCTACTGTAGGTAATTTTGCATCCTTTAGGAGTGGCTCTAACTCAGCTTCTTCCAAAGTCTCTTGCTTTAGCAACGCCTCGGCCAATTTGTCTAACACGACCTTATTTGCCTTCAATACTTCCTCGGCCCGTTTCGCCGCCTCATCCGACAACTTCTTAATCTCGGCATCAATCACCTCCGCAGTCTTCTCCGAATACGGCTTACCGGTGGTAATCGTGTAATACCCAGTAGCCTCCGAAGGAAACACCAAATTCCGCGTCCCGTCACCCATCCCTTCTTCTACCACCATCGACTTCGCTAGCTCCGCCACATTTTTGAGATCGCTCCCCGCCCCAGTCGTCACCGCATCTTTACCAAAAATCAACTTCTCCGCCACCCGGCCCCCCATCGCCCGCGCCAAGATATCCTTTAGTTCATAAATACTCTTGTAGCTCCTGTCCTCCGGAGGCAAGAACCACGTCACCCCACCAGTACTCCCCCGCGGAATAATCGTCACCTTGTGTACCGGGTCTGAATCCGGCAGTACATGCCCCACCACTGCGTGCCCCGCCTCATGATAAGCCGTAATTTTCCGCTCCTTATCATTCATCACTTTGCTCTTTCTTTCCGGCCCAATCGCCACTCTCTCAAACGCCTCTGTCAAATCTTTATTGCTTATCGCCTTATGCCCTTCCCGCGCCGCCGTAATCGCCGCTTCATTAGCGATATTCGCGAGGTCCGCGCCACTAGACCCCGCCGTCTTCTTCGCCATCGCCTCTAGGTCCACATCCGCCTCTACCGGTTTACCCTTAAAATGCACCTTCAGTATCTCCAACCTATCCTTCCGCTCCGGCAAAGTCACATTCACATGTCGGTCAAACCGCCCTGGGCGAAGCAGCGCCTTGTCCAGCATATCTACTCGGTTGGTCGCCGCCATCACAATCACCCCCGAATCATTATCAAACCCATCCATCTCCACCAAAATCTGGTTCAAAGTCTGCTCATCTTCGCGCCCCGCGCCACCCCGCGCATCTCGCTTGTGTGCCACCGCATCGATCTCATCAATGAAAATGATCGAAGGCGCATTCTTCTTGGCCTTTGAAAACAAATCCCGCACTCTCGAAGCCCCCACCCCCACAAACATCTCCGCAAATTCGCTCCCCGAGATCGAGAAGAACGGCACATTCGCCTCCCCCGCTACCGCCCGCGCCATCAAAGTCTTACCTGTCCCTGGCTCGCCCGCTAGCAGCACTCCCCGCGGAATCTTTGCTCCCAACTTCTCATATTTCTTCGGGTTTTTCAAGAAATCCACCACCTCCGTCAAATCTTGCTTAGCCGCTTCATTCCCTGCTACATCCTTAAACGACACCTTTTTCTTGTCTGGGCCGTATAACCTAGCCTTGGACTTACCAAACCCCAGCGAAGAATTATTCGCCATATTTGCCTGCCGCATCATCCAGGCAAAAAATCCCACGATAATCACTATCGGTATCACCGTCAGCGCCACATCCAGCACTATCCCCCAAGTGTTGACATCTTCCTTGTATTCAATCACCGGATAGCGCCCCTCGCAATTCGTCAATTCCTCGCCTTCCATCCCCTCACAATGATTCACCAGCCCTTGGTCATACAAAGTCCCGTTCGCATCTTTGCGCGAAGTCTCCGTCGCCTGCTCCTGCCCCTTCAGGGTAATATCCAGCGTATCACCAGTCACTGTAATCTTGGCAATATTTCCCTCTGGGTCATTAGCCCGCTGAATCACTTCCGAAATCGGCACCTCGGTTTTTTCCGCGTCGCCGTTTTTATTCTGCACAAAGTTCGCCACTAACATCGCCGCCAGGCACACCACCAGCATCGTAAACAGCAAACTCCGCACCATGTTGGATTTGCCCACGCCATCCTGGCCAGGATTTGGCCGCCCCTTGGTATTATTAGTCATCCCCCCGTTATGATTGGTCGTATTCTCCGCCACATTTCCTCCTTATCTTATAAACAATCTCGTATCTTTACACTATTTTATCATGAGATACCCAAAAAAACCTCAAAATGTGCTATAATTAAATTGTGCCTGGGTGTGGCGCAGTTGGTAGCGCGCGGCGTTTGGGACGCCGAGGTCGCTGGTTCAAGTCCAGTCACCCAGACCAAATTTTTATCTCTGGGATTGGCGCAGTCTGGTAGCGCGCACGCATGGGGTGCGTGAGGTCAGGAGTTCAAATCTCCTATCCCAGACCACACTAGGGCTACAAACTATTCTTATCAGGGTATGGCGCAGTTGGTAGCGCGCGACATTCGGGATGTCGAGGTCGCGGGTTCAAGTCCCGCTACCCTGACCATATATGTAGCACGGTTGGTAGCGCTCTAGCGAAGAGCGCCGAAGTCTATTATAATAATAAGGGGATATCGATAGCACACCCACTTTGACATTTCTAGACAATGGTTCTAACTAATCGATATATTTAAGGGGTATTGGGTAGGTCCACTTTTGCAAATACACTAGATTACATATCACGCATTACGTATTGTTTAAGTCCAAACACCGTCTAAAAAGATGGCATCTAGCGGCCTCAAAGCCTAAACTAGGTTGTTCTTTGCTCGCGGCGGCAACGTTAACGGTAGTTCACTTAACAATTCAGGCAACAACGGCAACTATTGGTCTAGTACGGTCAACGATAGCTCCAACGCCTACAATCTGAACTTCAACGCTACTAATGTGAACAATAACAACAATAACCGCAACAACGGTAGATTAGTCCGTTGCGTGGCCCGTTAGGGGTAGTTTCGGTTTTTTCCAGCGCATACCCCTTCCCCTCTATACTCAACCCTCTTAAATTTTTCGCGCCATTTCTTCTACTAAATCTGCCATCGGCCTCCTCGGCTCTTTTTTGGCTTCTAAATACACTTCATAGTCCCAGCTATATTCCCGAAACACCTTTTTCACAAATTCATCTGCATCCAAATGTCTCATGTGCCCCAAATACGAAATCATACTTTCGGTATTCCCCACGCCCCGATCAAAATCCCTCACTATTTTGCGAAATTTAGCCTGCAATCTATCTGAAGGATACAAACAATGCGGATAAATCCTCGCCCCTAAATACGGCATACCTTTGTAAACACTTTGCATATATCGTTTCTTAGGATGCAAAGTTAATTCCAACTCATTCCATAAAAAATCTTCAATTAATTTTATATCTCGCTTCAATCGTGCATAATCCTCTTCCGCTACCATAATATAGAAATCATCCACATATCTCCCATAATACTTATAGCCCAAAGTCACCGTCACAAATTTATCCAACTGATCTAGATATATATTCGAGGCTAATTGTGAAGTCAAATTTCCAATTACAATTCCATACCCCGGAGTCTGGCAAAACAAACTTTTATTTGGTGGCAATATCCCCGGATTCCAATTTTTGGTTGCACCTCGTTTCCGCGCTTTTTTCACTGGATCATCCATTAATACTCTTTCCCATAAAAATTTACACAGTGCATACAATAATCTACCTGCCTTTTGATTTAGATACGGCTTTAAATGTCGTTCTAATCCTTTCGTTACCCATCGACACAGTTTTTTTCTGGGCAAGGACATAAAATAACCCTGCAAATCCAGTTTCACTACTCTTGCCTTCTTCGTCCAATGCTCTGTCACCTCTTCCATTTGTTTTTGAGCCATTTTAATTGCATACAAGGTCCCTTTACCCACCCTACAAGAAGTCGATGTCGGAATAAACTCCTTGTCCCAATTCTCGACCCCTAAATTATACAATAAATGATGCGATGATCTATCTCTCACTGGCGCTGCAAAAATCTCCCTTACCTTTGGCTCAAACACAACGAAAGAAATTGAGGATCCCGGTTCATACACCCTTTCCTCTATTGATTGTGCTAAATTCAAAATGTTTTTCTCCCAATTTAATTCAAATTCATGCATATCATACGTCGCTCGTTTACCTTTTCTTGCTTCCATATAAGCCTCCGTCAATGCGTCTACCAGCCAAGCATGAAATCCTCGCCTAGTAATTTCGTCAACTGCTCTTTCCAAATTACTAGAAAAAAATTCTAAAGGTTGGCTACATCTCGCTTCTATCAGTTTCATCACCATCGCTCTTTTTTCCATCAATTATCTTCACTATTTTTATTAAGTTTGCATTCGCCAATTTCAAAAGCTCATCATTTTGTTCAAAAACTCTCAAGCATACCTCCGGGCTCCACATTTTTGCAATTTCTACGACTTGTATCTCATATTTCAACTGATAAATCATCTTTCTAATCTCCACCCAATCATCTCTCCGCGCGAACCAATTATCTTCTGCCAAATCCGTAGAATGCAAATATTTCACCATAATATTGTCCACTAAGGTCACCATTCTTGCTCCATTAGTCTGACTAGCCAACTTGCTCATTTTGCTTGAGCATACTTGATGTAACCACTTCATCATTTCCGCCAAATTACGATAAAACAGCGGGTCCGCATGCTTTATTTCCACCGTCTTATTCAAATTCATCCGCCGCTTCATTTCTCTTTGCCTAAACAGTTTCATCTTATCTTTAGTGAGCGGATGTTTTAACATAAAAATCAATCGCCCATTTATTACGTGTTCGCCCTCATAAATCCCCGCTTTCTCTATTCGCTCTCTTATTCCTTCCGTTCCACGCAACCGAATTCTATCAATTTTATATTGCTCAAAAAAGCTATCATAGTCCGCTTCAAATCTTACATGCTTTATCTTAAGCGGCTGGCAAACATAGTAGTAGTATATTAACGCCGAATGGTCTGCAATTTCAAACCAATCACCCTTTCCGCTACATTTCTGCAAAATTATCTCGCTCGTATTTTCCTCTTCAATCCCAATCAAATCCCTCTTCAGGGAGCGATAGGTATTCCTATCCAATTCCTGAGTTTCCAAAGCTTTAGCTCGCTCCAAATCCGTTTTCTTTACCATTTTTTATCCTTCTTGTTTCATTATGGTCTTATGGCTCAAATTCACCGTTTCTAAGGGGTATTGGCGCTGGAAAAAACCGAAACTACCCCTAACGGGCCACGCAACGGACTAATCTACCGTAGAGGCGGCTATTGCTGCTATTGCTCACATTAGTAGCGTTGAAGCTCAGACCGTAGGCGTAGGAGCTATCGTAGACCGTACTAGACCAATAGTAGCCGTAGTAGCCTGAATTGTTAAGTGAACTACCGTTAACGTCGCCGCCGCGAGCAAAGAACAAGGGTGAACCCTCCATGGCTTTGCTATTACCCGTAGATCCATTGTTGTAGATATAGTTTAGCCGCATAAATTCGTTAGTAGAGCCAGCAGTGGAGCTACCAGCACTAGAAGCTGTAGGTAGACGCCAGCCAGCGGGACAGACAGAGTTTTGAGGGTTGGCGGTAATGTCGCTATAAGTA
>JAFRBR010000003.1 GCA_017404795.1 Candidatus Saccharimonadota bacterium
ATACCGTCTTATCTATTTCATTTATAGTATTATGGGTATCAAGTATTCTGGGCTTGGCCCGCTTTCAGCGGGCCGGTGAGCGCGCCCATACTTACTTGTATTTTTGAAAATAGGTTCTAGCCAACTCGTAAAGTGGCACCAGAGATAGAGATCGGCATAGGCCGATTTTTTATTGGGTCTAAGAGGAGTTTGCCTCACGATGGTGGTGCTTAAGCGGCTAGTTTTGCGTACTTCTCTTCCCCGCGGGTGGCGATTGCAAAATACAAGAATAGAGCGACGATAACAAAAATGGCGTCCATCATGGCCAGGCCGGCGATTTGGCCGGTGATAAAAACAAGGGCAAAAGTTAGAGAAATGGTTACGAGTACCATTCCGAGCCCTAGAAAAGTAGAAACTAAGACGCCGGCGCTTTGTTTGACGACTACAGCATCACTCTCGGCGTCAAAACGAGCGTATTTTAGATCTATTAATATGCCGATTAACTCGGTGACTAGAGGGGTCGCTATTACTGCTATTAGCACTAAAATTGTCTCTAAAACACCAAATTGAAATCTGAAGCACATAGCGAAAACACCTAAAGCCGTCACTGGCACAATTAAGAGCATGGCGGCTAAAACCTTGGTCATGAGGACTTTTCTGCCGCTAATTGGCATTGATTTAAGTAAATTGAAAGCTTTACCCTCTAGAGAAATCATTGTGGTGGTGATGAAAGTCATCAGGCTGGTAAAAGCCACCAGTCCAAAAGCTACACTGGGCATAAACGAATGTATTTCATCGGTGGTTAAAGGGAATTCTCCTGATGATGTGATTGAGGCGACGAGATCTTCGAACTGGATGCAAAGTGCTCCCACCGCAACAACAAATAACACTAGTCCAACGGCAGTGTTTGTAAGTAGTACAGGGGTGTTAAAGTATTTGGTGATTTCTTTTTTGACTATGGCGAAGGTCTGGCTGTGCCGAGTGAAATTGTATTTTGTGTTGGCGTTTTCGGCTCGCTTAGCGGTGCTAAGACGGGTGACAATCTGGAAATAAAACCGGCTGATGATAAAGACCGTTACAGCTACCACCGCTAAATTTACTACTACGAAGATTAGATACTGCCATAAATTAAAATTGGTGGTTAGGTCAACAAAGGCTGAGGCTGGATAATAATAGGCGGAGATTCCATCGCTAAACGTCGCGAGTGAGCGTCCGTCAAAATCTGATGTGGTATTTGCCATCAAGATTATGGCAGCAAAGGCGAATAGAATAATGAATGAGAAAACCACCTGCAGAAAAGTTTTATGCTTAAATCTGGACGAGACCGCTGAGGAGACTAGTCCGATAAGACAGGAGACTGCAATTGGTATCACCGGTACCAAGATGAGCATGGTAATGGCTAGAAAATAAAACGATGCGCTTACATCAACATTGATGATATAGGCGATGATGGCCGGTAAGAGGAAGATTAGACAATAGAGTATTTCGAAGAGGTAAAATTTGATAATGCGAGCAAACACGATGGTGGACCTAGGGATAGGCATAGCGAAAAGCATATCGTTGTCTCTGGGTTTAAAGAGCAGGTCACCAGATTTATAGACTCCCTCCATCACAATGATAACAGTGGTGATAATGGTGTAGAGAGACAATATGGTAGTCTCTATGCCATCTCCTTTAAGTTCTGAGGTTAGGGCGATGGCGCTGAAAAGCATCATTATCCCTGTTAACAGACCTAGTAAGAGTGGCATGGTACGTCGGGAGCGCTCGGTCTTGGCACGATAATTAAAAAGCTGGACCCCGTCCGACATGGTTGCTTTTAACAGTGAAGATAGTTTACTCATTCTGCCTCGAGTTCCAGGAATACTTTTTCGAGAGATTTATCGCCACGGATTTTCTTCATGTCTCCAACTTTGACGATTTGGCCTTGTTTGACAATGGCCACTCGGTCACATAACTTCTCTGCTACATCTAGAATGTGGGTGGAGAAAAAGATAGTACCACCGTTTTTGACAATCCCCCGCATGATTTCTTTCATGTCAAAAATAGCCTTGGGGTCTAGGCCCACAAATGGTTCGTCCATGATTAAGGTCTTGGGGTCATGAGAGAGCGCGGCGATGAGAGCGATTTTTTGTTTCATCCCATGTGAAAAGGAGTTGATTGGACTGCCGAGCTCCTTCTCCATGTCGAACATCTTGGCGTAACGTGTGATATTTTGCTCTCTTGTTGAGGCTGGGACATCATACATGTCGCAAACGAAATTGATAAATGCGATGGCTTTCATGTCTTCGTATAATTCGGGGTCATCGGGGACATAGGCCATTTCCCTTTTACAAGCGATGGGGTCGTCTTGGATGGATTTACCGTTGATGAGGATTTTGCCCTCATCAAAATCTAGGATTCCGCAAATTGATTTAATGAGAGTGGTCTTGCCAGCACCATTATGCCCGATAAAGGCAAAAATTTCACCGTCTTGAACATCGAAAGAGACGTTATTTAAAGCTTTTTTGTCGCCGTATTTTTTGGTGACATTTTTAATTTTGATCATAATACGATTATAATACAGTTTGCGAACTTATGGAATGATTATTTGATTTAGGGGGTGAGGTTATAATAAATGCTACCGGGGTTTAGAGGGATGTTTCTGGCTCTAGCGAGCTCAGAAATTGTAGCAAATTCGTAGCCGGCTCCGCGAAGGGTGTCTACTAGGGCGGGGATGGCGTCAACTGAAGTAGGATAAATATCGTGCATGAGGATGATAGCACCGTCATAGACTTCGCTCATGGTAACGCTGATGATGGAATTGGGGTCTTTGCTCCGCCAATCTTCGGAGTCTACAGACCAGAGGATAATAGGGGTGCCTACAGAGGTAATCACTGTGTCGTTGAGGTTGCCGTAGGGTGGGCGAGTATAGGCTGGGCCGTGACCGAGGATTTCGGTAATGGCTGTCTTAGCCTCATTAATGTCGGCACGAGCAGCGTCTGCGGGAATTGTGACTAGATTTTGGTGATACATAGTGTGGCTAGCAATTTCGTGGTGGTCATTTTCAATACGCCTGACAATATCAGGATTAGCGCGAGCCGTGGAGCCAAGCATAAAAAAGGTGGCAGGAAGATCCTTTTCGGTAAGGATGTCTAGAAGTCTGGGGGTGGTGGCAGCCGAAGGGCCATCGTCAAAAGTGAGAGCGACGAGCTTCTTACCCTCTAGGGTGCGTTCGGTAGCCTTGACGTGGTGGCTCATGGGGGCGATTCTGATTTTGTCGTCGGTTTCGGTGACTTTGGAGATTGTAAAATTAGCTAAATCCAAGATAGCGATGATACAGACAACTACTGTAGCAATTAGCTTTAACCACGGGAAACGGACATCAAGACGATGGAAAAAGGAGCCTTGAGAATGCTTGGTGGTGATTTTAGTAGCATTGAGAGCTTTGGCTCCAGCAGAACGTGATCTTTTTCTGGTTTTGGTGTTGCTATCAATATAAATACTGATGGCATGAGCACCGGTACGTCGATTTATTTCTCTAGAAAATAGTTTGTCTAGCATATTCATACATAGCTATCCCTGCGGCGACGCCGACATTAACCGAGCGAGTGGAACCGAAACTCTCAATAAATCTGATTTCGTGAGCCTGACTTAGTAATTCTTCGGTGATACCGTTGTTTTCAGAGCCGAAAATTAAGGTGGTTTTTTCGGCAAATTGTTTTTCGTGAAGAGGTTTGGCGTCTTTAGTGTTGTTTTCAATAGCGATTAGCTCCCTGTTTTTCTGAGTTTCGAAGAAGTCATTGATAGTGGGGTGGTGGAGGATTTCGAGATATTTGTCGGTGCACATGGCGCCGCGACGATTGTATTTTTTCTTGCCGATGATATGGACTTTTGATACGTTGAAAGAGTTGGCAGTACGAACGATAGAGCCGATATTGAAGTCGTGTTCGACGTTTTCGATGGCGATTTCTAGGGGTAAGCGGGATTTATTCAGCTCGGCTTTGACCTGCTCGTTGGTCTGGCCTTTGAACTTGTCGATTAAATTGCGGGTATCTTCCATATCTAAAATTATATCATGATATAATAGATTTAACAGATAGGAGGTAATATGGAATTTGACGAATATCAAAAGAAGGCTACAAAATATGATTTGTTTGATGATCCTTCGGTTAATAATTTAGCTGAACCGGCGTTTAGTGAAAAGATCTTGGGGCTAGTCGGTGAAGCTGGCGAGACTGCAGATAAGGTAAAGAAAATCATCCGCGACAAAGGGGGCGAGGCTTCTGATGAAGATAAGGACGCGATTAAAAAAGAACTGGGTGATGTCTTGTGGTATATCGCCAATGTGTCTAGATATTTGGGTTTTTCCCTGTCAGATGTGGCTAAGACTAATATCGATAAGTTGGAAAGCCGCTACCAGAGGAATAAGTTGCATGGTGCTGGGGATGAACGATGAGTTTGACTTTGATAAAAAAATACCCCTGTAGAGGGGTAATTTTGGTTTAACAACTTAGTTGTGCAAATCATCGTCAGATTTGGTTTTTAGCTTATTGTTACGCCTGACGTAAGCCAGAGTTGTTGTGTTATAAGCTTATCTAACACAACCGTAACCGACCTAACTATCTTTTTCGCTAAAACGCCCTATCTTGGCATTTTTCCTCGCTCGCTCTATCAATAATAGCGCTTCGCTCGGAGAAAATACCATCTCGTGCGTTTTATCTGAAAAAGACGTCTCAAATTCCTTCTCAAGAAAGGAGGTAATCCATCCACACGTTCTCGTACGGATGCCTTGTTACGACTTAACCCCAATCATCCCGCTCACCTTAGGCCGCCTAGACGGACTTCGGGTGCTCGTGACTCTCATGGTTTGACGGGCG
>JAFRBR010000019.1 GCA_017404795.1 Candidatus Saccharimonadota bacterium
CGTCACTGTAGCGGATTATGATAGCTAGTTTTTCTTGTTCTTTCATTGATAATGTTACTTCCTTCATGTATTAAATTATGAACGATGATTGCGACATTTTCACATAACAATCTACTACGACATTATCACGTGATAACAACAGTACATTATACCATGACTTGCTTTATGAGGGCAGCGGTGCTATAATATAAGGTCTACTCAATAAATGAAAGGAAGTGGTAAAATTGAGTACGCTCTTTAGTATTTCTGGGGATTTTACGAACGACGGCGGATGGATTGAGATCGGGCCAATGTTTAATGGTAAAATTCTGGTGGATGAAGTAGGCAAATTTTGTGGATATTGCGAACAGCACTATACCGAAGGAGACGGTGGACGCTGTGATGAAGACGCCTGCGAGGCCGTAAAGATGCGCGGTATTGTTGGGGCAGTTGCCAAAGAAGGAGATGGATATAGTTTGCTGTTTTACAAATTATCTAATGCTCCTTGGCAGGCACCACTTTTGTATGAAATCCATGATGCTTCACCGACAAATTGTATTTGGTCGGCGAAAGACCCTGGCGGAGGCTTTATTCCGCGAGGAAACGCCCGAGTTTCACTAGAAGAGCTGCCCTATTCTAAAGAGATTGAAGACGGCATTAAAGCAAAGTTTGGCGAAGTTGACCTAGAGAACGACTGCAATAAAGCGTTAGTTCAAGAGGTTGGCTCTTGGCGTAAAGAGCCGTTGGTGTTGTGGATGAAATAAAACCCAGAAATAATGAAAATCCCCGGACGAAAAATTGTTCGGGGATTTGTTTTATATTATGCTCACTGACTGTGTAATTATTACGGTTGTGTTATAATAAAGCTAATGGTTAAGAAAAGTAAAAAGAAGCTGGGCTTTAAGGAGAATTACCAAGATTATATCGGGGGAAAATTGAGACTAAAGACTTATCAGAAGGTGGGGATAGTGTTTTTGGTGGTGGTGATTGCGGGGTTAGTGGGGTGGCTATATGAGTTTGTGTTTACTTTTGTGAATGAGGGGACTGGGCAGTGGTATATGAAGGGCGGGAATCTGCTGCCCTGGATGAATATTTACGCAATTGGGGCGCTACTGGTGGTGCCTTTGACTTATAAATTTCGGCGGTATACGTGGGCGGTGTTTGTGATTTCGTTTTTTGTGACTGGGACGGTGGAACTGATTGCTGGGTGGCTGGTATACACGATTGGCGATGGAACAAGGTATTGGGATTATAACGGGGAGCCGTGGAATTTTGGCAATATTGGCGGGTTCGTGTGCTTCCTTAGTGCGACGGTTTTTGCGCTTGGGTGCTTGGCGTTGGTGTATGTGGTGGTGCCGTTTTGCGTATATCTGGCGAGGCGGATGAACCGGCGGGGGTTTTTGACGCTGGCGATTGTGCTATTTGGCCTAGTGATGATAGATGAGGTGGCCAATCTGACCTTGAAGAATTTGGACCTGCCTACGGCGATGGATTTTTATGAAGCGCAGGGGTGGGAGTATCGGTAAATTAGCTTTATGATGTCGTGACGACAGTAAGCCTCAGTGGCGGGGATTAAGGTGCTTCACCATTTTATCTGTAGTTGCGCTGCATTGTTTTTCTCTGCATCTTTTCTTTGTTGTCTTTCTTTATAATTGTCAATTATCACACGCATTTCGTCATCACAAGTTTCACTGTTCTGGTATTCAGTTAAATATGAATGTAGTTTATTTGGATTATAACGAAAAATCTTGTCATAATACCAGTCTGCTGATTTATCATT
This sequence comes from Candidatus Saccharimonadota bacterium, assembly GCA_017404795.1. Classification (GTDB taxonomy): domain Bacteria; phylum Patescibacteriota; class Saccharimonadia; order Saccharimonadales; family Saccharimonadaceae; genus Nanosyncoccus. Next base: position 1,760 of record JAFRBR010000019.1, read on the forward strand.
TCGTACCATTAATAGAGTCATTAGTCCGTGGAGAGCAAGGTCAAAAATTTCGGGATCTGCAAAATCTATGCCAATTAAACTTTGATAGTCCTTAAATCGTTTAGTCTCAAAAATTGACTCTGGGGTGTACTGTATCTTACCATTCCCTTCTCTCTTGCTATAGCCACGCCGCAGACGATCTTTTAGCCCTTCACGAATGGCTGAAACATAATCAGCACCGTCAGCTGAGTTCTGAGGCCAAGCAAGATAAGTGTTAAAGTTAAAGTTTCTCTCAGCTTTTTCCTCTTCTCTCTTACCTTCTTTGCTTGGCTCCCAAGAAGCAACTTCTTCCCGAACCATACGCTCGCGTTCTTTTTTTTCTATTTCCTCCCTAGCTAGTTCTGGATTAAATGATGATGCCTGATCGGATGAATTGTCACTAGATACATCCTCGTCTGGATAAATATCATCAGGATTCTCTGGGTTAAAGATTCGAAGTTGTTCCATAGCTTAATCATAGCATATTTTAGGGGGTAGGTTTCTTATCTAGGCCGCCAGCATAGTCAGTGGGGGAGTCGCCTGAGCCGTTTATTCCAATTTATTTACACCGAACAACATGCAAACATCACCAGTGCTGGCTTGGGTTTTTAGATGGTCGTCATCAATATAATTAATTGCTGCCTTCGGGGCATTGTTTATATACGAAAACCTCCGCACCGCATCAAATGTAACTTTTCTATCGGGATAGTAATTAAAAGTGAACTCGTGCGGTAAATCGAATTCTTCATAACCACCTAGATAATCTGCTACCAGCAAAACATATTTCGCGTTTTTGTCATCGTGAAAGATGTACACTGCTGTATCGGGCTCAACTTGTATAAACTTCTCAAAATATAGGTTCTCAAAACCATAGGACGCAATAATTTCCTTTAACTCTGTTTGACTGATTTCTTTCATCATATATATTATATCATTTTTATCTATCATTAAAAAGGCCGGTAATTGCCGGCCTTTAGTTTGGTTGGTTAAATCCTTGTGTGATCCTCCTTTGTATCATCGATCAAATACTCTGTATGCTTATCCTGCCACTCGTCACGTGCGTAACGAATACTACCATTTTGGTCAACTACAACATGCCCGTGACCAAAATCGTCCCCATGTTCACCACTGCTAAAGAATATATCAGTTCTCCCGTCTTGGCGCTTTCTCACCTTAGCGGCCTTTCCTGCGAAACGCCCTGTTGCTGATGTTATAATTCTTGACGCTTCATCTTGACGTGCTTGTTTTTCTGAACGAACTTCATCGCGCTTACGTTGGAAAGCTTCCTTGGCTTGCAGGAATTCCTGCTGCAAACGTTCGAACTCGGCTTTGGCGCGGTTACGCTCAGCCTTTTCGCGCTTAAAATCTGCGTCTTTTGCCTGATGTTTGGCTTTAGCTGCCTCAAATCTGGACTTGGCCGCGTAGAAAGCTGACGAGTCTACTTTTGGCGCTGCTGACTCGGCATACGCTTTGGCGTCACGAATTTCTTGGACCAAGGTGCTTACTTCGTCATTTAAGGAATTGCGTCGGTCCTTATGATCATGCCCTTCGCTCGAATAAAGCGCTGCACTAGCTCTATCGCCGTTCTCATAGGCTGCGTTTGCCTCCTCAAAACAACTAATCATGGCTTGGTGTTCGGTATCCGCATCGCGGCGGAGATACTCAAGCTGATAATTGTTGCGGTCTCGGATGCGCTTATACTCATCCCAAATAACATCATTCCTTTCAAAAGCTGCTTGCCTGGCCTCATATTCACGGTTCATTTCGGTCTTGGCATCTTGACGTTCTTGCCAAGCCTCTTGCATAGCGTCATACACCTCTTGAGTGCGCTTGCGCGCTTCGTCATATGCTTGCCAGGCGGCTTGTTTCCTTTCGTACGCTGCTTGCTGCGCTGTTTTTAGTCTGTCTAGTTCTTGGTTCCATGCCACTTTAATCACCAACCTTTTTCTTAAAGTTCTTGCTCCTTGATAAGCCTACTTTTATATTATACTATATTTTGTGGTTTTTGCAAGTGTTACCGGTGGGGAGTAACGAATAGTGTAGGTTGCGGAATTATTATGATAAGTTTTTGTTTAATATGATAAAATATAAATATAACAATTTACTATGTCGCAAAAACGTAAAAATAAAAACCTGGCTAAACAATCGCTTTCTTTCAGCATTGTTGATTGGTTTTTTGTTATCGTGGCTGTAATCGCCGCGGTGTTTGTCTTGGCTACAGATCACGTTCACCCACTATTTTATGTCCTAGCGGATGCTTTTGCTTTGGTCACTGGTGCTTTTTATATGGTGCTCAGCGCTAAAGGCTATCGTAGTAATTTTATCTTTTCAATCCTTAGTACTGCTGCTTTTGCTTATATCGCTTGGTATAACCAATTCTATGGGAATATGGCTCTTAGTATATTTTATTATATTCCTTGTGCTTTGATTGGTTTCTATTTATGGGGTAAACATAGTAATAAAAACCACGAAGTGGAGGCTCGCAAACTTACCCCTACTCAAATTATTCTCGTGGTTATTACAATAATTATTTCGACTATCGTCCTGAAGTTGTGCCTTGATGTAGTTGGTGGAGCCTCTACGATTTTGGATAGCGCGACTGTTACTATATCTCTCGTGGCAAATTTCTTGGTGATTCTCCGTTATCGCGAACAATGGTTAGTCTGGCTACTGGCCGATGCCATCCAACTTGTTATGTGGACAGCCACCAATGATCCGGCGATGCTAACAATGCGCATCCTTTATCCATTAAGCGCTATTTATGGCTATATTTATTGGCGCAAATTGATTAAACATCCTCATAATAGTCGAAGGCATTAGTTGTGGGGATGGTGTAATGTAGTTATGGAAAACCTTATTTTGCCCATATATCTATTCTGTGATATAATGTTAATAGCTAGAAACAGTCTTTTGTAGAAATAAAAATGACGTAAACATACGGCAGGAATATTAATTTTTAAGCAAAGAAAGAAGGTTATTTTTGTGGAAAATAATAAAATATTAGGTACAGAAAAAATTACTAAGCTAATCCGAAAATTTGCAGTTCCGTGTATTATATCACTTTTGATTAGCGCGCTATATAATATCGTAGATCAGATTTTTATCGGTAATTCACGGCTTGGCTTCCTCGGCAATGCAGCAACTTCAATCGTATTCCCAATTACGATTATCTCTTTTGCTTTTGCTTGGTGCTTTGGCGATGGGGCCGTAGCCCTAATGAGCATTCGTCAAGGACAAAAAGATGACAGGGGCGTTGCTAAAATCATCGGGAATGCGCTAACCATCAATGTAATAGCTAGCTTAGTATTTATCGTGTTCTGTTTTGCGCTAATGAACCCACTCCTAAATCTATTTGGTGCTTCCGAAGCCTCGCTCCCACTGGCCCAGGATTATTTCCGTATCCTCCTCTACGCTTCCACGGCTTCAATGATGGGTGGTGTACTTTCGAATATTATTCGTGCGGACGGCTCACCGGCTTTCTCGATGGTCGTAACAGTACTCGGTGCAGTTATTAATATTATTCTCGATCCGATCTTTATTTTCGCTTTTGACTGGGGCATTGAGGGCGCTGCTTTCGCTACTATTATTGGTCAAATTGCTTCGTTTGCGCTTGGCCTTTATTATATTTTCTTCCGCTCGCGTACATTTAAACTTAGACTCACGAATTTCAAACCAGAATTTCGAACCATAATGCAATTTACGAAGCTAGGTATTTCTACATTTATTACCCAGATGTCGATTGTTGCGACATCACTAGTCGGAAATATGATGCTGGCGAAGTGGGGTACGCAATCTATCTATGGAGCAGATATTCCAATCGCCGTGATGGGCATCGCTATGAAAGTCTTTACGATCGTAATTAATATTGTAGTTGGCTTACTAGTTGGCGCGCAGCCAATCCTCGGGTTTAACTATGGTGCCGAGAAATATGACCGCGTCAAAGAAACTTTCCGTATTGCTATGATTGGTACAATTGCGATCGGAATTATCTCGACAATTATCTTCGAGTTTTTCCCAGACCTTGTGATTGGTATTTTCGGCACCCAGAATGAGCTTTACATGGAATTCGCGCGCAAGATGTTCCGGATTTTCTTGTTGCTCGTCACGTTTACATTATCTATTAAGGCTATCTCTATATTCTTCCAAGCGGTTGGTGAGCCCAAGAGAGCAACAGCGGCGTCACTCATGCGCGATATCGTGTGTTTTATACCTCTTTGTTTAATTCTGCCAAATTTCTTCGGAATTGACGGAATTCTTTATGCTGCTCCAGTTGCCGATGTAATCGGCATGATAATAGCCGGGACCCTCGCGATCAATTTTTACCGTCATCTTAGTAAAGAGAAACTGGCGACTACCATGGAGAAAGGAGCTATTCAAAAATCACATTCTGGCGTTATTATTACAATTGCTCGCCAGCATGGTTCAGCCGGTAAAGAAATCGGTAAACTAGTGGCTGAGCGGCTAAAAATTCCTTATTACTACAAGGAACTTTTGGCTATAAGCGCAAAAGAGTCGGGCTTATCCGAAAGTTACCTCAACGAAATGAATGCGCGCAATGAAGAAGGTGTTATGCGTGATCTCTATCTTAGTTCTGCTCCGGCGGAATATGCTATCAAGGCTCAACGCCAAGCGATTCAAGAAATCGCTAAGCATGGTTCTTGCGTAATTGTCGGGCGCGCTGCCGATTATGTTTTGAGGAATAATAAAAATGTCTTGCGCGTGTTTATTTCCGCGCCAACTGAATACAGGATCAAAAAACTCAAAGAGATGTATGGGGATAAGCCGAATGAGGCTAGGAAGTCCATTAAGAAATCTGACGCGAATCGCGCTTCGTATTATAATACTATTTCTGGCCTAAAATGGGGTAAGCGCGAAAATTACGATCTTTGCCTAGATAGCTCAATCGGTAATGAGGCTACGGCAAAAACCATTGCCGAATATGCTAAAAATGTCTAAGGTAAGGTGTTAACGAGATTTCGCCACTAAAAAACGGCCAAAATGCCGAGTTTTACAAAATCTGGTGGGTCTTAGAGGGCTCGAACCTCTGACCTCAGCAATGTGAATGCTGCGCTCTAGCCAACTGAGCTAAAGACCCATCTCTGAGCGGGTCCTGCCGGACTTTCCCCTCCCGCAGCTCCACCCTTCGGGTGCTCTGCGGGATCCCTTCCAAGTCCGTCACCCGCTCATGTATGGTATAATTGTATCATGGATCTAGAAAAATTTAAAGAGGAACTAGCTAAGCTAGAAGAATTCTTGGCGCGGCCGGATGCGTATGCAGACCCGGAGTTTGCGAGTAAATCAAAACGCGCAACAGTTTTACGAGAAATTTTGGAATTGAACAATAAAATTGTTCAATTTGAGACGAATTTAACAGAGGCAGAAGAGCTTTTAAGCGACCCAGAGCTGGGTGAAATGGCAAAAGAGGACTCAGAGAATTTAAAAAATGAGATCAAGCTAGCGCGCGAAAAATTGGAGGAGCTGCTAATCCCACGCGATCCTTCTGACGATAAACCGGCGATTATAGAAATCCGGGCGGGAGCGGGGGGCGACGAAGCTTCCCTGTTTGCTGGCGAGCTATACCGGATGTATTTGAAATATGCCGAGGCGCATGGGTTGAAGTTTGAGCCGATTTCAGAAAATTTGAATGATAGTGGCGGGACGAAAGAGGTGATTTTTAAGATTTCGGGTGATAACGCGTATGGGCAGTTGAAGTTTGAAGGGGGCGTGCACCGAGTGCAGCGGGTGCCGGTAACAGAATCACAGGGGCGGATTCATACTTCGACGGTGACGGTAGCGGTGTTACCGGAGGCGTCAGAGACTGAGCTTGAGATTAGGCCGGAGGATCTGAGGATCGATATCTATCGTTCTGGTGGGCACGGGGGACAGGGAGTAAACACGACAGATTCGGCGGTGCGAATCACGCATTTGCCGACGGGGATTGTGGTGGCAATGCAGGATGAGCGAAGCCAGCAACAGAACCGAGTGAAGGCGATGAATATTTTGCGATCTAGACTGCTTGAAAAACAGCGCGAAGAAGAAATCAAAAATGCCTCCGAAGCGCGAAAGTCGCTGATTGGTACCGGTGATAGGAGTGAGAAGATTCGGACCTATAACTTCCCACAAGACCGGGTGACCGACCACCGCATCCACTATTCTAGATCTAATATTCCAGCGGTGATGGATGGGGATATTGAGGATATAATTCAAGAGCTAGTAAAACATGAAAGAGGACTCTCTGACCCCGGTGCATAATTTGCACATTTCGGGAACTCCGCAATGTGATAAATCGGAGATTTTATCACATTGCTCCGCCTCTTCAGCGGCAAAATCTAAGATTTTGCCTTTACGTCCCTCAATGTCCGCAAATTATGCATCAGGTTCAGCCACCCGCCTGGTGGATTTTTATGGACGTGATTTCGTGATTACGTCGGATGTACTGATTCCCCGTCCGGAGACGGAGATGGTGGTGGATGCGGTATTGAGTTTATGCGGAAAATCGTATTTGCCAGGAGTTAAGCCGAGCGTGCCTAAATTACCCCAAGATTGTTCGATTCTAGATGTGGGTACAGGTTCGGGCTGTATTGCGATTACGTTGAAGCTTGAATTGCCAGAATCAGCAATAACAGCTTGCGATATTTCCAAAAAAGCCCTAGCGATAGCACGGAAAAATGCCCATCGCTTAAAGGCCAAGATGGAATTCGTCGAATCGGATTTGATAGGTTCTGTGGATGGCGATTATGATATTATCGTGGCAAATTTACCGTATGTGGATGAGAATTGGGATTGGATTGATAAAGAGGCTTTGTCCGTTGAGCCTTCTTTGGCACTCTATGCTGAGGACGGTGGTCTAGCGCTGATTAAAAGGCTAATAGGTCAGGTATCTGAGTGTAAAATTCCTTATTTAATTCTAGAAGCCGATCCATGTCAGCATGAGAGGGTGATCGAATATACTGGCACCCATAATTACCAATTACTAGAAACACGCGGATTTTGTCTGGTATTTGAAAATCGAGAATATTATAATCTTGTAGCGTAAGTAGACAAAATTTCTCTCGTTTTCGTTTCGTCCTCCAAATCACCCCACGCGTCATCTTCGTCTAGCCGTGAAGCGATATCCTCAGCGCTAGCTCCACTATCCAGGAACAAATCTATTGCTGCATCAAGGTTTTCTGGAGTTCCAGCATATGATTCGGCTATTAGCTGCTTTGCATCAGCTCCATTTTCGAGAACTACTTTAGCGAACTTTCGCAGAGACTTCTTATAATCATCCAAAGAATTGTAGCAATTATCCGCGCCGAGATCGTAGAGTTTGGTGAAAAAATCTTCATCTTTTTCTTCTAGACCATGGCCATTAAGCCGGTGCGCTTTTGCGAAAGACTCAAAACTTATACCGTGGCCGACATGATCGACGATAATATCAAAATTATCAAGAAAGTCTTCATCATCATAAGCGATAGTTCCGTCACTGAGCATTTTATTAAATTCGCCCGCCTTGACGCCACAAGCGATCAAGTCATCCATATGTTTGAGCATAAAATCACAACTCAAATCCCAGAAGAAATCATTGGCATTGTCGCCTTGATAATTTTCATAGTCAAAGTCCTCATCTAAATCATCTGGGGTTATTTCTTGTAAAATGGATTTGATCTTGGCTTTGCGTTCCTCAGGGTTTTCGATGAATTTTTGGCGTTCCTCGATGGATGGCTCAGTATCGAGTTTTGCTTGTTTTTCTTTTTGTATTTCGGCCATATGCTCCTCAAAGGTGGGAATATCTGAGCTGGCGAGCGGATGCTCGGGAGCGGGGGATTCACTGTTTGAATTTGTTGATAACTCAATCGGGTCTGGCATAATACCTCCTTAATTGCCTAATAATTGTTTAATAACTTCTTCTTTAATGCCAAGCTTTTGGCGTGCAGATATTGCGGATGAATCGTCGTCAAACTTATTGTCGAAAAGTATTTGTAGTTCTCCTATCCCTAAACTGCCACCATTATCTAGAATACTGATGGCCTCGGCAAGTTGTTGCCGCTCTTTTGCTTCTTGTTTCTGCTGTGCAGCGGCTTCTTCAGCCTTATTTAACTCGTTTATCCTCTGTTCCAATATCTCGCGTCTGATTTCTGATGGCCCTTCTTCAATGTACTCCATTGACATCATACCTTTAGGAGACATGCGCGCCCCTCCTAATTCCGCTAGGGCGTTAGCCGCTTCCTCATGACTATACTGACCAACTTCTTGCCTGATTTGCCTGATTTGCTCGGTCGTAGATTGACCGTGACTGGCATCAGTAAAATTAGGCAATTCGGAGTGGCCAAAATCCCACCATCCGTAGTCTCTGCCTCTAGTATGTTGACGTAGTTCAAAGTTCGAATCATAATCGTCTAGTGAGTGACGCTCGCACCTTGGCTCGCCGTCGCTATCTAAATATAGCTCCGTAATATGCCGGCGCGGTATAGACGGTATTCCGTGTTCTGCAACCCAGTCCCGCGATACGCCATCTATCTTTACGGTTTTGGCTGCTGCCATAGCGTCAAGTAGCTCGTCAAGTTGTTTAGACTGTTCTTCTCCATAAATTGCAATTTCAAGATCTTTTGCTGCGCGTCTCCATTCGCTACGTTTGGTCTCATGATGGCCATCCGAATCTCTGAGGGGTTGAATTAATCTGATCATTTTGAAGCGCGAGTCGGCAATTGAGCGCTGGCTCAATTTCAAAATCGCTTCGCTATCAACTTTTTCGGGATGGTGAAATCGATCTTGGTTGAGGCCGAACTGCAAACCAATTCGATCGTTACGATCTGGGTTGAGGCCATCCAATAAAAAACCAGCCAGCTTGCGCTCGTGCTCCACATCTTTCGGGGTTTTAGCTTCACCGTCGAACATTATATCTGAGTGATCAATCCGATCGAGGACCTCCTGCGCTTTTTGTTTTGAATCAATTGCTTTTTCACCAGTCCGTTTCAGGAAAGCACCAATCCCTTCGTCATCAATTAGATTAAGGCGCACTTGGAGCGCAAAGGATTTTGCCTTATCTTTGGCGCTGTCGCTAACTGAATATTCGCCGTTATGGGGGCCCGATTTCGTTATATGCCCGTCTGCCCGCACAAATTCATTTACAACTGGCGAGGATTCTATTAACGACTTAAGGGCTTGCTCTCCTTGTTTTTCTTTGCCCTGCATTTCGGCTACGTGATCTTCAAAATTGGGCATGTCTGCTAAATCTTGATATGGATTTGATGCCGTTGTACCGCCACCTAAAGCCTGGCCACTCGTGCTGCCCGCTGTATTACTGTTTGATTGTTCTGGATTTGGCATGATACCTCCTAAATTATCTCGCACTACTAAAAAATGCGACTATTTACTTAGTCGCGAAACTTCACATCTACTCAAACAAGCAATGTGCGTAAATAGCCGCATTTTTCACTTGTTTGAATATTTTGTAAATGTGAGTTTCGCTGTTTTTATTATACCATAGTCGGTAAGAATTTAGCAGGAATCGCTGATATGGCTTGACAGTTAATGTCTTTTGCTTTAAGGGTATCTTATAAATTAGTCGGAGTAACCTTCTAGAGTAACGTTAATAGCAGTCTCGTTGCCGTCGCGGATGACGGTGAGTTGGACGGTGTCGCCAGGTTTGTATTCACCGATGAGGTTAGCGAGGGAGCCAGAGGCACCAACTTTGACGCCATTGATGGCGGTGACGATGTCTTTATCCTTGAGGCCAGCTTTGGCGGCGGGGCTATTCTTGACGATGGCGGAATAGCTAGATGGACTATAAAGGTAAACGCCTTCGCTAACTGGCAAGTTGTAAGCTTTGGCGACTTCGGGGGTGATTTCTACACTGTAGACACCGAGATAAGTACGCTTGGCGGAACCAGTTTCAATTAGCTGACTTAACATGCCTTTGGCGCTAGAAATAGGAATGGCAAAACCCATATTCTCAGCAGAAGTAGAAGTGGCGGTATTGATGCCAATTACTTCCCCGGCGGCGTTGACCAGTGGACCACCAGAATTACCAGAGTTAATGGCGGCATCGGTCTGAATCATGTCGGTTAAAGTCTCGGTGTTATAACCAGTATCATCGGAAGCAGTCACAGAGCGACCAATACCCGAAATAATACCCGAAGTGACGGTATTTTGATACTGGCCGAGAGCGTTGCCGATAGCGATAACTTGTTGGCCAACGGAAATGGTCTTGGAATCGCCCAATTTGGCGGCGGTGAGGCCAGAAACATCGTCAATCTTGAGATAGGCTACGTCATTTAAGGGGTCGGTGGCGACTACTTTGACATTTTCATAGGTGGTGCCGTCATCTAGCACTACGGTGACTTTGTTGGCGCCATTGATGACGTGCTTGTTGGTAAGAATGTAACCATCTTCGGTGACAATGATGCCGGTGCCGGCGGCGGCAGAATCGTAACTCTGGCCGAAGAAATCGGTGGTCTTGGTAGAGGTGACGATAGAGACTACGGATTTGGAAACTTTGTCGGCGACTTCGGCGATAGAGCCTTCGACGAAATTGGCTGAGTTGCCATCGGTGCCGCTACTCAAAAAAGTTAGTGGCGTGGACGATTTTTGAAAGCCCATCCAGCCGAGAGCTAGGCCAGCACAGCCAAATACTAACGCAAAAATTGATAGCACGATGGCGGCGGTGTTTTTGTTGGATTTAGATGCCGTATTGTTGGTAGTTGGCGTAATAGTCGGCTCAGTAGCGACGACCTCCTCGGTTTTTGCTGCCTCAACATCTTTACCCATTTTTGATTCTTCCATTTTACCTCCTTAGATATTAAATATTGGGTTACTAAAACAAATCACGATAATAGCGATCAGGGCGGCGCCAAAAATGACTGGCCCGACGATGTGCTTAAAACGAAAATCGGCTTGATACTTGATGATGGCGCGACGAGTATAATTGTAGACAAAAGCAAAAATCGTCAAAATAATAGCCAGCTGAGGGATACGAATGCCGGTATCGCCAAAAGTATAAATGATAGACCAAGAATAACAGAGCCAGGCGATCTCGGCGAAAACTAGGCCACAAACTAGAGTGGTAAGGGTAAAATCTTTGTCTTCACTCTGAGACAAGACGTGACGACTAGCGGCATAACCAATCAGAAAAGTAACTAGAATTAATACTGTAGGATCTAGGGTAGCGGTGATAATAGTAGCAGCAGAGACGCCAAAAAAGACGGCAATTAGCGATTGGGCCAGAGTAGCATTTTCAGAAGAAAGAGGCTTGATAATAATAAGCCAGACAGAATAGAAAGCCATGAGAAGGAAGTCGACAGGAAGAAAGGCATTGCCGGCACAGTAAGCTAGCAAGACCACGCTGACGCCAACGATTAAATCTACGAGGTTTGACTTGATATTGAGCCAGAGATAGCGGCTACGAACAGCAAAAATCCGCCATTTGGAGGCTAGAACCAGAATAAGACCTAGCAAGGGGCTGCCAGAGAGAACGGTCACTAATACTGAGCCGACGCCCAGAAGTAAATTAAGAAAAATGTGTACCATGTTGCTGGCAACATTACGGGATTTGCGTGCTAGAATATAGTCTGCCATACTTTATATATTATACCAGAAAAATTAAACAAACCTTAAAAAGTGTGATGACGAGTTTGTTTTGCTAATTTGCCGTCGTAAGTATGCTATAATATGGGATATGGAACAAATAGAGCCAAAGTTTTTTCAGAAGCATCCGTTACTTAAGGATTTACTGAGTCTAGGGGGATTTATTGCGGTGATTATCCTGGGGACGTTGTTTCTGAATACTTATATTTACCGGTCTTATAATGTGGTGGGGGGGTCAATGGAAAACACTTTGCACGAAAATGACAGAGTAATAGTGAATCGGGCAGCGGTAAGTTGGGCACATTTTACGGGCTCTGAATATGTGCCAGAGAGAGGGCAGATTATTGTGTTTTTGAATGAAGACGAGGAGAAGGTGGCGGAGTATAAGGCGGCTGGAATAGAAAACCCGATGACCTGTGACGTGCCATCTAATGTGAGTGATCAATACATTATTAAACGAGTGATTGCCTTTCCTGGTGAACGGGTAGTAGTGAAGGACGGGGTGATGACGATTTATAATGATGAACATCCAGATGGATTTGTGTATGATGAAGATTGGCGAGTGTCAGAAACGGATGGACCAAAAGAATATACTTCGGGCGAAGTAGACACAACGGTGCCAGAAGGTGAATTGTTTGTATCCGGTGATAATAGAGAGGGTTCGCACTCCTGGGATTCTAGAAATGGCCTCGGAACTATTCCCTACTGCCGAGTGGTAGGGCCAGTGATGATGCGCCTGTTCCCGCTTGATAAAATAAGAACTTTTTAGGTTAGTTTTAACTCTTTAATAAGCTTTTTTAATTCGGTTTCGGTTTTGCATTTGAAAGTAAGGGTGTTGTTGGTGATTTTGACAGGGATGCTAAATTTAGTAGTGAGGGCGTCTTCTTCTTTGGCGTATTGATAGCGTTTGATGGCGGCGGCGCTGGATTGCTTCTTGGTGGTGGCAAAATAACGCTCTACCTTGCGGGCAGTCCAGCCTTCTTTGACGATTTTGGGGAGGACTTTCTTGATGGTGGCTTCATCGCGAGAAGTAAGTGGACGCATGACACCCTCAGAGAGTTTTTCCTTGATCATGATTTGCTTGGCAAAATCTGGGAGGTTGAGAAGGCGCATGTAGCTCTGGATGGAGACTTCAGATTTGCCGACTTTGGTGGCAATATCCTCGGTAGTGAGGTTAAATTGATTGGCTAGCTTGGCATAGGCGGTAGCGAGTTCGAGAGGGTTTAAATCTTCCCGCTGGGCGTTCTCGATGATGGAAAGCTCTAGGCGGTTTTGGGAGTCAAGAGTGCGGACGATGGCGGGGATTTTGTCAAGACCAGCAAGTTTGGCGGCCCGCCAACGGCGTTCGCCGGCGACAATTTTGTATTTGCCATCTTCCCTAGTGACTACAATGGGCTGCAAGATGCCGTGTTCTTTAATAGAGTTAGCGAGGGCCTGAATGGACTCTTCGCTAAATTCTCGGCGGGGTTGCTCTTCGTCGCGAACTATGTCGGAGAGTTTGAGCTCTTTTAACTGGCTTTCTTTTTTGTCTTCTTTGGCGGTGAGGTCGAACTCCTCATCGATTAAATCGGTGGGGATGAGAGATTCAAATCCTCTGCCTAAACCTTTAACCATTATTTAGTCCTTTCTTCTACTTCTCTGGTGAAGTCTTTATAGGCTTTGGCGCCTTTGCTGAATTTATCATATGCTCCGACGGGGACGCCGTGAGATGGGGCCTCGGCGACGCGGACATTGCGGGGGATTTTGGTCTTGAAAGTAAGAGTCTTAAAGTATTTTTCGATTTCGGCGTAAACTTGGCTAGATAGGCTGGTGCGCTTGTCATACATAGTAGCAAGGACACCCAGAAGCCTGAGATTGGGATTGGCCTGTTTCATTACTAATTTCATTGATTCTAAGAGTTGAGCTACGCCCTCTAGAGCATAAAACTCGGTCTGAACAGGGAGAAGGAGATAGTTTGACGCGATCATGCCGTTGACGGTTAGGAGGCTGAGAGAAGGGGGTGAATCAATGATGACGTAATCGTAATCTGCCTCTGCGGTGCAAATCGCGTCACGGAGGCGAGTAAATTTCTTGCTCTGACTGGTAATTTCGACCTCGGCGTTGGCGAGCTCAGGGGTAGCGGGGGCGAGATCAAAATTCTTAAACTTGGTGGGGCGAATGGCCTGGGCTAGTGGTGTGGTGCCGAGGATGACTTCGGTCATAGTATGGCCTAAACTATCGGTATCGGTCTTGTCAAAACCGAGACCAGATGTGGCGTTGCCCTGAGGGTCGAAATCGATTAAAAGTGTGCGTTTTTTGTCTTTGGCGAGGTAGTAGCTGAGGTTAACAGCGGTAGTGGTCTTCCCTACTCCGCCCTTTTGATTAGTAACACAGATTACCTTCGCCATAATACTTACGATTATAGCATAAAATAATTGGATTATAAAGTGAAAAGTATTTTTAGTGGCTTGGACTTCTAAATTGTAAGACCTACAACGCAAGTCAAGAAAAAATCTCCTTATTCGCCCTCCGGGCTAGGGGAGATTTTTTCATTGTTGAGTTGTAGAACTTACAATTTAGAAATCTGGTCTAAATCTCATTATGCCACTAAAAATACTTTTCGCTTTTTATCCAATCTTGGTGACTAGAATTTCGGAGTATTTCTGGCGGTGGCCAGTTTCTTTGTGAACGCGTTTCTTGGCCTTGTAGCGGATAACGCGAATCTTGTCGCCTTTGACCTCGGGCGTAACGACCTTGGCTGAAACTTTTACGCCCTTTACCGTAGGTGTGCCGACGGTAGTCTTGTCGCCGTCGATTACGAGTAAAGCGTCAAGTTCGAGCTCTTTGGTGCCTGCCGGGAGGAGGTCCACCCGTAGGGTCTCTTTTTCAGCGACAAGATATTGCTTGCCACCGACTAAAATGACTGCTTTTTTCATATTAATCCTTTATTAACTCTAATTATTATACCACATCATCTGGTTTTTGGGAAGAGTCTTTGGATTCGGGAACTTCTGTTTTGGATTCGGTAATGGCTTCTGGCTTGGTAGTGTCTTCGCCCTTAATGTCGCCTTCAACGGTCTTGAGGGTCTTGCGGGTGCGATAGAAGTAGTAGCCGCCACCAGCGATACCGGCAATGATGATGATAGCCATTACGATTTCAAGTGGCCCGGTGTTGGGAAGCTCACCACAGCCTTCCATTTCGGGGTTGGTGGCGCAGTTTTTATTTTGACATTCTGGTAAGGCAGGGTTGGTAGTACAATCATCTAGTGGTGGAACTGGCTCGTCACAGTCGGCTTTTTTGACAATAACTGTAGCGGAATCTTGTTTACTATCGCCGGAAGCTTGTTCACTATCATAGGTGAGGACCGCATTATTCAACAGTTCGGTGCCAGTGCAATCAAAATCGCTGCCAGCAACGGCTTTGTAAGTAATATAAACAATATTGCCGGTACCGATAGTGCCAAGATTATAACCAGTACCAAGGATATTGTCAGAAAGCGGATCTACAGTGGTAGAATCATTAGCCCGAAGACCAACACTACCAGGAACTAGAGTTAAGCCGGCGGGTAGGGTGTCTTTGATAGTAGCATTGGTTAGAGCGACATCGCCGGTGTTGGCGATGGTGAGTTGAAAAGTAACTTCTTCGCCAGGAGTGATGTTGGCGCTTTCGTTGAAATTGGTGCCGTCTTTGGAGACGGTTTTATCGATATTGCCACCAAGTTCTTCGGCTTGCAAGACATAGCTGACTACACCGTGATATTCTTCGCAGCCTGGGATAACGCCGTTTAGGGCATTAAGGCCGATTAAAGTTCCCTGCTCGGTGAAGAGGCTAGATGGCATAACGGAACCGTTAGCCTGCCAATCGTTGTAAATCTTAGCCGAGCCGGCGACATAGTGCATTAAGACTTTGTCGGTAGTTGTAGTCATATGGGCTTCATCCCAAACCGATGTAGGATTGGTATTTTCTGCAGTGATGGTAGCAGTAATGGTGCCTTGCTTGGCTGGAGTTAAAACAGTTGAGAAAGAGCTAGCTAAGCGGCTTTTGACTGCCACTCCAGAATGATTATGGGCAGAATCGTTAAAGGTGGCGGAAGCATTATTATGGAAATAAATGTAAACTAAGTATTGTCTGCCGGGGATAACTTCTACGGAATCTTTGAGGTCAGTAACGTCGGCGTTGATTTCGCCAACACGGACAAAATCGCGTTCGTCACCAATAGTGGGATTATTAGTGATAGAGTTAAAGGTGGGATAGGTGGCTGGTTTTTCCATGGTAAAAGTAGCTCGTTCTGGACCCCAAGCCGAGACTGCGGCCACGCTAAGTAGGCTAGCACAGACAGTAGCAACGGTACCAAAGATACCAATTTTCTTTTTAGAGTTGATAGTGTTTTTCATTGGTTTCCTTTCTGCTCACCCTTAATTAATTCCTAAATCATTTAAAACATTGTCTAGTTCTTGGCCGCCGGTTGGGGCTTGATTAATCGGAGTTTCGTTAGCGTTGGCGGTGACTTGGGCAGCCTCGTTCGCTTGGACCGGAGCATATTCGCTGGTGTTGGCGCCACCAAGATTTTCACTGTAGTTGTTTTCTGGGCTAATTTGATCTTGAACGGGTTCGGCTTGTCTAGAAGGCTCATTTTGAACAATGTTAGCTTCAGTACCTTCGTAAGCGTCGGTGGATGGTTTTTCAGTAAGATCATCTTGGCTGACACCTGGGTTAGGCGTGACACGGACCTCACCGGTGCCAATATCTTCGGCAATATCGTCTAAAATGTTTTGATCAGTACGTTCTAGGTTTGCGGCGTCTTTAGGCTTGATTTGTTCAGATGGAGTAGGAGTAGGGGTGGGTGGATTTACTGGGGTATCAGGAGAAGGTGGCGGAACGATGACAACCACAGAACCATCTGAATGGGTTACAACAGTATATAGCCAGTTGGCGCAATCGTCTTTTTCATAATCTACGACGGTCGTGCCGTCCTCTTGGACGGTCGTCCTGACTAGAATTTTGACTCCTGTTAAATCGGTTTCCGAATACGTACTGTGTCGACCGTCAGCGCCTTCTATTACTCCGTGGTTCACCATGACCCCCTTGCCCTCCTCTATGTGATATGTCGAATGATCAAATTCATTCTGCAACCAATCTTGATATCCTTGTTTTTCTTGGTCGGTCGCGTGAGCTATTTTGTTTTCAGCTTCAGTCTGTGATAATCCGGCGAAATCAGGGTGTCCGTGATTAATTAAGGTAGCTGCGGCAGGATATTTCATCGATTTATTGACATATTCGCTGATTGCCCCACGCTCTTCTGGCGTCGCATTGTCGAAGTCTATTCCGAGATAGTCAGCAACAGCCCGAGGATTACCAACTGATGCTTGATTAACTTTGTTATTATCCTCATAACAACCGATGTTGCTATCCTGTTCAAATGATCCATTGATAAGTTGGTTTAAGCTTTCGATGCCGCGGTGGGCTTCTTGGTTTTCGGCGATCTTGTCGGATTTTTCGGTTTCGGTGACTTTGGAGTCTTGGTCTGATGATGGCTCAACGGAGTTAAAATTACTGACAATGGCGACGATACCACCAATGAGGAGAGAGGCAGAAAGTACGACCGGAAGGACTTTTTTGGTTAGGAAATCTTTGATTGAGCCCTTTTGTTTGGCTTTTTCTTTGGTTTGAGCGAGTTTTTCTGGACTAACGACTTGGCGAGAGCTCTCGGCGCTAGCGGGAATATCTTCTGGGGTGATGACTGGAATAACTCGGGTGTTGGAGGTTTGAGTTTCTGCCTGGGTCTCTGTCTGAGCTTCTGTTTGAGTTTCATCGGTGTTAGCGACTGATTCTTGATCGGCTACTACGACATCAATACCGGAAAGGTCGGGGGAGGTTGATCCCGATGAGGTGGACTCAGTTTCGGTGGTAGCCTTGGCCTCAACTTCGGTGGCTAGGGCGGCTTCTTTTTCTTTGGCCTCGGCGATTATTTTTTCGTATTTGGCAATCCAAGCTTTATGGGCAGCGATAAAATCTGGTATTTCGCTAGGAAGTAAATTAGCTGGATCGATTCGCATAAGTTCTTCACGACTAATGTGGAGGAACCTGTCGCCTTCTTGTTTTACGGCGGTATTTGGTTTTTGGCCGGTCTCTTGATTTTGGATACGACTTCTCTCCAGAATGGCTTCTGACTCTGAAGTGCTAGGAAATTGATTAGGGTTAGGCATTTTCACCTCCTTTTAGAAATTCTGTTGCGAATTGTTTCATAGCATCTGAAATGGTTTCGTCGAGGTCAAAATCGACGCTGGCAAAGAATTTTTCGTAATCAGCCTCGGAAGTGTTATCGTCATCTAGGAGGCGATTAAATTCAGTGTCTTGCTCTTCGGTGAATTTGCCAAAAACGGCATCGGCGATTTGGTCGTCGAGGTCTTGGATGGCCTTTTCACGTAAATCGTTTAAGCCCTCAGCTGTAGCTACAGGTAAGGCTTTGTTTTTAATGAGTTCGTCGACAAACTTACCCAAGGTTTCCCGATCGATAAGATAATTATCCATAGCAGAATTTTTATTTAGTATAGTATTGTTTGACCTTTCTGGTTTTAGTTTAGCATAAGCTTTGAAGCGGGTCAAGAACATTTTTAAAAACTTGAAAAAGAAAACCGAACATGGTGTTCGGTTTTCTACTTGCGGTGCCTCGTAAGAGGTTGTAAAGCGTCATTAAAATGGCATCGTTAGGTGATAATGTCTACAAGGAAAATAGTTAGCTCGTAGAACAATTGAAAGTTTGTTAGTTGGATTTGTCTTACATTGGCTATCCTTTCGGTTAAAGTTGATATTAAGGTACTCATCTTATGATTTATCCTTTCTTGGAAAACTGTCTTGGTTTGTGTTTAGGCTGCAAGTTTATCTTGTTTCAAGATACTCAAGATGTTGTGCCCAATTCTTTCGTTTCTAGCTTTGATTTTTTCAATACTTACCTTGTTGACTTTGTCTGGGGAGACGTATTCCATTTCTTGTTTGTCGTTTTTACCGTAAGTTTCGAAGTCGATATCGTCTTGCCAATCAGACTCGACTACTTGGCTAGGTATTTTTAAAGCTTCTGTCATTTTTGTTTTCCTTTTTTATATTAATTGTTTTTGTTTTTGTCTCTGGATTTTGTCTCTAGTTGTTAGAATGTTTGTTTTATTTTCTAACTTGCTTTCATTGTAGCACACTTTGGCGAAAAAGTCAATAGTGTTTATGCTAAAAAATCGCAATTCTGTCAAATTAATAGGTTTAGAAAACGTAAAAATCACGCATCTCGGGAGCTTCGCAATGTGATAAATCGGAGATTTTATCACATTGCTCCGCCCCTTCGGCGGCAAAATCTGAGATTTTGCCTTTACGTCCCTCAATGCTAGTGATTTTTACGTTATTATAGCTTTTCTAATGAAATAGTAATATTGTCGCCGTTTAGTTTAGCGATTTCGTCGTGGGAGTAGTTCTGATTCTTGGTGAGTTCATTGGTGTTAGTTTCGGATTTGATGAGGTCTGTATAGCCCTCTGGGGGGTCGATAGAGAGGGAGAGTTTAATCTGGTCGTCTTGGCGGAGGCCGGCGTGCTTGCGGGCGGATTGGATGGCGCGAATGAGTTCGCGAGCCTGTCCTTCCCTCTTTAACTCAGCGGTGAGAGTCTTGTCGAGAGTGAACTTGTTGGCGTTTTCTACTTGTTTGACGTTGACCTCATCAGCGATAATTTGTTCGTAGAAACTGTCGAGTTTGTCGCCGTCGTAAGTGAGTTTGGATAGAGGCTGGCGAATTTTGATCTGGTCTTCGGTGTCGGACTTCTGCATGCGGAGAGCGAGGGCGTCGGTGATAATCTGGCGGGTTCTTTGCATGTTGTCCAAGATTTCGGTGTTAATTTCGCCGGCTGCAGGCCAATCTAAGAGGTGGACCGATTCTGTCTGGCCGGTCATTTTTTGATACAACTCTTCTGATAAGAAGGGGGTGAAGGGGGCGAGGAGTTTGGACAAATAAATTAATACATAGTGCAGAGTAGCGAAGGCCTGGAGTTTGTCCTGCTCGTCGTCGTTTTTGGAGAAGCGGCGGCGAGAGCGACGAACGAACCAGTTGGAGAGGTCCTCGATAAAGGGGATGACGCTGCTCAGAGCTTTAGGTAAATTATACTCATTCATGCCCTCAGTGATGTTGTTTCGGAGTTGATAGATGCGAGAGATGATCCAAATATCCAGAGGGTTTAGATGAGAGCTCAAAACACTTCTTCCTCGGGACGGGTCGCTCGCGCCCGTCGTTACGGGGCTCGCGCCCTCATTCTCGGTCGTAACCTCCGAAAGCCCTCGGAATGAAGTGTTTTGGAGCTCTTCCGAATCTATGTTCTCTACCTCGGCGTAGGTGGTGAAGAAGTCGTAGACGTTCCAGATCATGGCGAGTTTGCGATGAGTGTCAGAGACGTCTTTGTCGAGGAGGGCGAAATCCTCGCCGGCACAGACTGGAGAGGATAATAGGAGTAAACGCAGGGCATCGGCGGAAAACTGGTCCATTAAGATATTGGGGTCGGTAAAGTTGCCGATGGATTTGGACATTTTGCGACCATCGTTGCCGGCGATGGTGCCGGTGGTGATGACGTTTTTGAAGGCGTTTTTGTGGCCCTTTTTAGCTTTGTCGCCAAAAGCGCCAATTTCGGCGAGAGCGGTATTGATGGCGTGGACATAATAGAACCAAGCGCGGACCTGTCCGACATATTCAACGATGAAATCAGCGGGGTAGCCCATTTCGAATTTTTGCTTATTTTCAAAGGGGTAGTGAAGCTGGGCAAAGGGCATGGAGCCGGATTCAAACCAACAGTCGAGAACCTTTTCGATGCGGGTGAAGTGCTCACCGTCAATATCAAATTCGACTTCGTCGATCCAGGGACGATGATAATCGTCTAATTCTATACCGGAGAGGTCTTTGAGTTCTTTGTAGCTGCCGACAACTTTGACGGTGCCTTTGTCGCCCTTCCAGACCGGCATAGCGGTGGCCCAGAAGCGGTCACGAGAGAGGTTCCAATCGGGGGCGACTTCAATGTTATTGGCAAAACGACCGTGCTTGAGATAGCCCGGGAACCAATTGATGTGCTCGTTTTGCTCGAGCATGAGGGGTTTTTGACCCTGAATATTAAAGAACCAAGATGGGAAGGCGCGATACATAACACGCTCGTTGCTACGGGGATTAAAGGGATACTCGTGTTGGATGTATTCGATCTTGTAAATAATTCCCTGTTCTTCGAGGCATTTGGCGATGAATTTGTTGGCGGCCCAAATTTGGATGCCGGCGTCGTCAGTGTCACGCATACCTAAAGCATAGAGTTTTTTGGCGTATTCTTCTGTATAGTAGCCATTTTCATCTAGAGTGTCGACAAAACTAATCTCGTCCTGATGGTCTAAATAAAGCTGATAATCATCTTCTCCGTAGGCGGGAGCGATATGAACAATGCCGGTGCCTTCTTCCTCGCCGACAAAGTCGGCAGTGAATACTTGACATTCGGTGCCGTCTAAAGATTCGTATTTGAGGCCGGCTAGTTCGTGACCTTTGAAGGTTTGTTCTGGTTTTTGGTCTGGGAAAAGGGTTTCAGCGCGTTTGACAGCCAGGATGAATTTTTCGCCATCGACATCGTAAATACCGTAGTCCATATCTGAGTTAACAGCTAAAGCCCTGTTAGCCATCAGAGTCCATGGGGTCGTAGTCCAGGCCAATAAACACACAGAGGAATCGAAAATGTTTCTTCCTCGGGACGGGTCGCTCGCGCCCGTCGTCACGGGGCTCGCGTCCTCATTCTCGGTCGTAACCTCCGAAAGCCCTCGGATAGAAACATTTTCCGATTCTTCTATCTGTAACCAGAACTTGACGTAGACCGATGGGTCGGTGACGGTCTGGTAGGCGTCGTTGTCCATGGTGACTTCGGCTTTGGAAACAGGGGTGGCGAATTTGGTGTCGTACATTAAGACCTTGCGGCCTTCGTAGATAAGGCCGGCGTCGTAGAGCTTTTTGAAGGCCCACCAGACAGATTCCATGAAATTTTTGTCCATGGTGCGATAAGCGCCCTTGAATTCGACCCACCGGCCGATGCGAGTGATGGTGTGCTCCCATTCGTCGCTGATTTCTTCCATGGATTTCTTGGCGGTCAAAATATAATCTTCGAGCGACCATTTGGTGCCGATATCTCTGCGGTCGGTGATGCCGAGCTGTTTTTCGACGTAATTCTCTGCTGGTAGACCGTGGCAATCCCAGCCCCAGACACGCTCCACGCGTTTGCCGTTCATGGTCTGATAGCGACCGACAACATCTTTAATGGTAGAGCCGAGCAGATGACCGTGGTGAGGTAAACCGGTCAAAAAAGGAGGGCCATCGTAAAAAACGTAAGAATTATCAATGGGGCGATTTTCAACGGATTGTTCAAAAATTTTATTCTTTTTCCACCACTCAGCGATGGCCTTTTCGTATTCAACGGCTTTGCGCCGCTCTCCAGCTCTATATTTCATGTTTTCTATTATATCATAGATGATGAATAATTATCTTCTAATAGGGGCGAGTCTTTGTTTCATGGTGGTAGTGAGGTAGACGATGTCTTTAAGGATGCGGTTAATTTCGTGTTCGGAGAAATCATTATCGTTCCAGTCTTCTACAATGCCGGCGACTTCTTTGGCGTAGATCTTGAAAAGACGGTCTGAGTTTTTGGGTAAGTGACAATTGATGGCAATTAGATCCTTGACTGCTAATACCATGTTTTCTACTACTCGGTCGCCGCTGTATTTGAAAAGGATTTTGAAAACTCGTTTGTAACGAAGGACAAAAAAGAGAATTTTGAGGTAAATACTTTCTATGGTAGCATCTCGACGTCGTTTGAGAGTGCTACTTACTTCTTGTTTGAACACGATTGTAATGTCATGCTCATAATCTGGGATGATTCCTGGTATGGCTCGATGATGGCGATATAAAGTAGAGCGCGAGATTCGCGCTCTTTTGGTTAATTCGGTAGTGCTAGGCATTTTTTTGGCTTTGAGTAATACTTCTAGGATTGCTTCCTCGGTCTTGCGGTAGCGTTTGTCTCGCATGCCCCTGTATGATGGTTGTTTGCGATAATACGATTTTGTTTTTGGTTTTGTTTTTGTTTTGGCCATGAATCTTTCCTTTTTTAAGGTTAATACGCTACATTAATTGTATCACGGGGGTAAATTGCTTGGCAAATTTTGCGTGGAAACTAGGACTTTTGACGCTTCTGGCGTTTTTGGAAAAATCCTCTTGTGCTAAAATATAGATATGACATTTGAATTGTTTGGACAAGAATTTGGCGTTTTCTATTTAATCTCACAGATTTTTGCTTTGGCGGCGTTGATATTAAGCCTTTGTGCTTATCAGAAAAAGAAAAAAGTGCAAATCCTCAATTATACTGTGGTTTCCGCAATTTGTAGTGTGTTGCATTATCTGTTTTTGGAGGCTTGGTCTGGGGTAGCTACTAAGGGCGTGGGAGTAATTCGGAATATTTTTGCGGCATACGAAACGCATAATCACAAGGTTTCCAAATTGGCTCCGTTTATTTTTGTGCTGTTTTATATAGTGATGGGGTTTTTAACTTACCAGTCGCCAGCCTCGTTATTACCGGTTTTGGCTGCCAGTATTTATACTCTAGGTATTTACTTTTTAGATGCTAGGCGACTACGCTATATTGCGGTGCTGACTTCTGGGCTATGGCTAGTGTATGGGATCATAGTATTTTCTATCATGGGGGCGGTGGCGGAGACGATTTTTATCGTTAATGACTTGGTGGCAATTTACCGCTACCGCAGAAAGCCTCGGTACAGAAACGGTAAGTAATAAGGTTATTTCTTGGTGTGGAGGTCGAGTTGATTGTAGGGGATGGAGAGCTTGTGGTCTTCGAGGGTAGTGATGATGATATGGAGACAGTCGCGGCGCATCTGAGGCTTGTTGGCGGGGTCGCAAGTGATGACGATTTGGTAGTCGAGAGAAGAAGGGCTGATTTGGTTAATTCCCTGATAGTCGGCGCTAGTAATGCCGGAGTGGCGGCGGAGTTTTTTGATGATATCGTCCATGGCTTCCTCGGCCTTGGCGACTTTGAGCTCGTAGGGTAAAGGTATGGGGATATAGACATAGCCGGGGTCGATTTCGACTTTGTCGATGTTGCGGTTGGCAATGGAGACAATGTTGTTGGTGTTGATATCTTGAATCTTGGTAGTGAGTAGGCTGACAGAGGTGACAGGGCCAATGTTGTCACCAAATTTGATGACGTCGCCGATTTCGTAGTAACCGTCAGAGATAATGACAAAACCGCGAATAATGTCTTTCAAAGAATCTTGCAAAGCAAAACCGATAACAATGCTGGCAATACCGACGCCGGCCAGCATGGAGGTAACGTTGACTCCGTATATTTGTAGAACCATGAGGACAGTAATAACACCGAGAGTGCCAGCGACGATACTCTTGAACATGCGAATAATGGTTTTGTTTTTCTTGCTGCTAAGAATCTTGGAAGCTTTCTTTTCTTTGTTGGTGAGAATCTTGGTAGTAATACGGTAAATCAGAAGGCTTAGAGCGACAACAATAATAGACCAGAACAGGCGTTGGATCCAGACGTTTTTGACTAAGCTTTCGATAAAATCCATGTGCTTATTATATCACATAATATAAAACTTCGTTGATGAGCGGGAGGCTTTTGCCGCGCCAGAGAGCGCGAACGTCTCCCTGCTCGCCGATGGCCAGGATGGTAGGGTACTCGACAATATCATAAGCTTCGCAGAAACTCGGGTTTTCGTCGGGGTTCATGGTTTCTATTTCTCGACCAGTCTGGCGACGGAAGTTTTCGAGCCACTCGTCTACAGAACGAGTGTAATCTTGGTTGTCACGGTAGACGCAAATTACTCTCATTTTTTACGTTTTTGCTCTTTTAAAATGTTTTCGAAATCTTCCAGGGTCTTGAATTCGCGGAAAACAGAGGCGAAACGGACATAAGCGACTTCGTTGACCTCAGCTAGGACATCTAGAACGGCTTCGCCAATTTGGCGGCTAGTGATTTCGTCGGTATTATAACTATAGAGAATATCTGAGGCACGGTTGACTACTTCTTCGACCTCGAGCTCGGAATTAAAGAATTTGCCGACGCTACGACGGACGGCGAGAAGGAGTTTGTCGCGATCGAAAATCTCTTTGTTGCCACTGCGCTTAGTGACGGTGAGTGGTGGCATTTCAATCCGTTCATAAGTGGTAAAACGGTGGCCATCAGATGATTCACGACGCCGACGAATCATGGTGCCGTCGACAGTTTCGCGGCTTTCTAGAACTTTGCTGTCTCCGATTCTAAATTGGCGTTCCACCCGCGTATCTCCTGATTATTTCTTCTTTTTCTTAAGACGCTCGCGAAGAGAGGGGGGGATGTCCATGTCGTCGTCGTTTTCGTGGGCTGGCTCCTCTGGAGTGGGCTCACTCTTGATGGAATCCCACATGTTGGACTTATTATCAAGAGCGAAATCTTTGGGCTCGGAAGAGGGCTTTTCGTCTTTAATTGGCTCGGGCTCTGACTGAGCGTAATTGTCGTTGTAATAATCGGAGTCGAAACCGGTAGCGACGACGGTAACGACAATTTCGTCTTCTAATTCTGGACGGATAGAAGCACCGAAGATGATGTTGGCGTCTGGTGAAACGGCACCGGTGATGACCTCGGCGGCTTCTTGGACTTCGCTCATGGACATGTCGTAACCACCAGCTACAGAGAAGAGCACGCCACGGGCGCCTTCGATTTTGACCTCAATTAATGGTGACTCTACGGCTTGCTGAGCAGCAATAACGGCGCGATTCTCACCAGAGGCGCGGCCAATACCCATGAGGGCGGAGCCGGCGTTTTTCATGATGGATTTGACATCGGCGAAGTCTAGGTTGATTAAAGAATGCTCGGTGATAAGCTCGGAAATGCCCTGAACGCCTTGGCGTAAGACATCGTCGGCGATTTTGAAAGTCTCTAAGAGCGGGGTGCGGGGGTCGATGGTCTGGAGTAAGCGGTCGTTCGGAATGGTGATAAGGGCATCAACTTGACGGGCGAGTTTGTCGATGGCGACATCGGCGTTGGCTCGGCGGCGAGCGCCTTCAAAAGTGAAGGGCTTAGTGGCTACACCTACGGTTAGAATATCTTTGTTTCGAGCCTCTTCAGCAACGATGGGGCCGGCACCCGAACCGGTACCACCACCAGCACCGAGGGTGATGAAGGCCATGTCGGCACCCTCTAGAGCCTTGGCGATTGCTTCCCTGCCTTCTTCGGCGGCTTCGCGGCCTTTTTCTGGATCGCCACCGGCACCGAGACCTTTACCAATATGAACCTTGGTGTCGGCTGGTGAATGGTGCAAGGCCTGTGCATCAGTGTTGATAGCCACAAATTCAACGCCAGAAAGACCCACTTCTTTCATACGTTCAACTGCGGAACCACCTGCGCCACCTACACCCACAACTTTAATACTAGCTTTACTTTCCACCTCTGTTGGTTTGACTTCTGGCATAATTTTACCTCGCTTTAAATGTATAATTAATGATAGTATACACCTTTTACTCTCTAAAATCAAGGGGCTTTATTCGGCGTTGGCGTAGACATTGGTGACATCGTCTAAATCGTCGATGGCTGAAAGGAGTTTTTCGAGCTTTTCGGCACTTTCGCCTTCTACTGGGATATAGTTGGTTGGGACATATTGGAGCTCGGCAGAAGTGATGGTAAGGCCGGCTTCCTTGAGACTGTTTCTGACTTTCATCAAATCAGAAGCTGGAGTGATGATTTCGATGCCGTCGTCTTCCTCGCTGGCGTCTTCGGCGCCAGCCTCTAAGGCAGCCATTAAGGCATCCTCGCCTTTTTCGCTGATGACGATGACGCCTTTACGCTCAAACTGGAACATGACGGAGCCGGGGTCGGCCATGCGACCACCGTTTTTATCGAGAGTATGGCGAACTTCGGGCATGGTGCGGTTTTTATTATCGGTAGCTACTTCAATCACAATGCCTACGCCACCAGGACCGTAAGCCTCGTAGGTTTCTTCAATTAGCGCAGCTGAAGATTTATCGGCAGCGCGAGCGATAGCGCGCTCGATGTTGGCCTTGGGCATGTTGGCATGGCGAGCTTTGTCGAGTACCATGGCGAGGCTAGGATTCATAGAAGGGTCTGTTCCCTGGCGTGCGGCAATAGCGATTTGATTACCGATTTTAGTAAAAAGTGCACCACGTTTGGCGTCTACGACGGCTTTTTGGCGCTTGGTGGTGGCCCATTTGCTGTGTCCTGACATATTTTCTCCCTATTTATTTGATGTTCTATTTGCTTTGATTTTAGCATTTTTTGGCGAATAAGTCCAACTAACAGAGGTATGAAAATGATTATGTAAATGAGAAAAACTTGAGGTTGATAGGGGTCGATGGCGACAAGGAAGAATTTAGCTGCGGCGAAAAAATTGACGGTGGCGATGTGGAAATCGAGAAGTTTGGTGGTGAGAAAAGAGATGGCGGTGTTGATTAGGGGAATGTTGGCAAAGGCGCCAGTGAGAAAAGTGAGTCCCATGGCGATGGGGAGAGTGGGAAGAATCAAGAGGTTGGCGATGACGGAAATGAGGGATACGGCACCAAAATAATAGAGTATGATAGGGAGAGTCATAAGAGTGGCAGAGATAGTGGTGAGGATGATGCTGGCGATGAATTTGGGTTGGCGATCGCCGTAGAAGAATTGAGCTAGCTTGGGGCCGAGAATCATGATACCAGTAAAGCTAGCGAAAGAAAGGAGCCAACCAAGATTGATAATATAGGTAGGGTTGGCAACTAAAGTGATGGCGGCAACAATTAGAATGAGACGCCAAGGGGTAAACTTGCGACCAACGTACCAAGCCAAAAGAGCAAGAATAGACATGATGCCGGCTCGCATGATTGAGGGAGTAAAGCCGACCATGGCCATAAAGAGTAGAATAAAAAGGCATGAGAAGAGGAGGCCAGAAAATCTGGAAAGTTTACCGAATATTTTGCGAGCGACTTCAACCAGAATAGAGAGATGGGCGCCAGAGGCAACAACGATGTGGACTAAGCCGACAGTTCTGAGGTTGTCGTTTAAATCGTCGGGGAGGCCCGTCTTCATGCCCAGAAGATAAGAAAGGCCAAGGCTGTTCTCAGGCTCGTTTAGTTGACTGGCGATGCGGTCAGCAAACCAGTTGCGGAGGTTTAAGACCCAGTCACCAGGGTCGGGGTGGGCGATTTTTTGAATGGTTGGCTTATAGAGATAACCAGAATAGGTGCCGAAGCCACTTAAGAGCTTGCCTCTTAAGGTGACCTGGTCGGAGCGGTGAATTTGATCGGTAAAGTTTATGGAGACATAGAGGTTGCCGGAGGTTTCGTGAGCTGGTTCCCCGCCCTCACGACCGAAATTGAGATTTGTGAGTTTAAATTTAGTGATGACTTCGTCGGAATTAGGGTCGCCGTCTATGGTGCCAGTAACGGTGATAGTTTGGTCGTAAAATTGACGGATGTAGTCTTCGCCCTGTAATTCTATGGTGGAACGGAAAAAAGATATTAGCATGCCGGCGATGAGAGCGATAATGAAGAGGGCGCTTTTGGGCTTAAGATAAGCGATGATGAGAAGAATGGTAGTGACTGCTAACCAGAGAGGTGAGGCGAAAAAATTGATGCGAAAAACCAGGGCAATGATAGTGCCGACGATAATGCCAATGGCAAGTGCCACCACAAAATAGGATTGATGGATAGGGCGGGTGAGAAATCTGGTCATTTTGAGCATGCGACAGATGTAGCACAGAGGTGGAGAAAATTCAACCCCCTACCTGTTTTTATGGTATAATATAGAGAAGGTTGTGCGCCCGTAGTTCAACGGATAGAACACTGGTTTCCGGAACCAGCAATGTCAGTTCGATTCTGGCCGGGCGTACCATTTTTTATTCTAGATTTCGGTGTGGCGGCAGCCGCCGGTGTAGTTGGAGCAGCTGTAGTAAATCTTGCCGTCTTTGCGACGGCGTTTTTGCATGATACCGCGGTGGCATTTGGGGCAGACCCGGACATTGGCGCCAGTTAATTTGGGGCTGATTTCAAAAACAAAGGGCGAAATACGGGTGGCATCGGAGATGATAAAAGTCTGTTCTTTGGCGCGAGTGATGGCGACGTACCAGAGACGACGTTCTTCGGCGTGAGGGTAGTCGTCTAATTTAGTGAGCAAGACCTCGGCTACGGGGTCATTGCCTCTGGTGGCCGGAATACCGTGACTGCCAGAATTGGCGTTGACGACAATAATGATGTCACGAGTGATACCCTTGGCTTTGTGCATACTGCAGAAGGGGATGGTGAGCTTTTGGTGCGCTCCGGGGATTTGCCACTTAAATTCGAGGGCGGATTCGGAAAATTTGGCGAGTTTGGCGTTTTGATAATTCCCTGTTTCTTCGCGAACAAGGCGATAAATGTCGCGATTGTAGCGAGAGATGATTTGGATTTTTTTGGTAAATAGGTCGTTGCCGTATTGATGGTAGAGGTCCTCGATTATTTGATTGACGGTTGCGTAATCTTGGGGGATTTGCCGAGGCTGTTTATGAAGATTTAGTTTGATCTGAATAGGGGTCTTGCGGCTAACGTGGGGTTTGACTTTCTTGCGGGATTGGTGGGGATTTTTTTGGATAAATTTATTGCTAATTCTCGCAGTGGGTTGGCCGAAACGGTAGGTCAGCTCTATCAAGCCCCGGTAAGTGGGGCGATGAAAAATTTGTTCAAAATCGTCGAGAACGCGGAGATTGCTGCCGGCAAAACGGTAGATGGACTGCCAATCGTCGCCGACGGCGAAAAGTTTAACCTTCCGACAGTTATCTAAAATAGCTTTGAGGAGCAGGTATTTGGCGGTGGAGAGGTCTTGAGCTTCGTCGACCAGTATATATTGGTATTGGAAAGTTCCTTGGGGTGATTGTTGGACGAAGTCAGTGGCGAGGTTTAACATGTCGGCAAAGTCATAGAGGTGATTTTGCTCTAGGTAGTCGGCATATTTAGTAGCGGCGGGAGCGTAAAGGTGGTAAAAATCTAGGGATTTGGTGCGGCTGGGGAGGTTTTGAATCTGGCTAAGGCGGTTTTGAAATTCTGAGAGGGAGACGCGTTCGGCTTTTTGGAGACCTTGGACAGAGATGAAAAGTTGCTCTAGGGCTTCGGCGTCGGCATGAGGGTTGTGATGAGAATGAGTGATGAGGTTCAGAAAACTGGCGGCTTCGTCGTTAATGTCGTGACTGTTAAGATAGTGGTCGTAGAGCTTGGCATATTCGGGGTCGGTACGGTAGAGAGTCTTAATAGTGCGGTGAAAAAACCGGTTGGTTTCTAGGTCGGTGATGAGGTGGTGGTTCTTCAGTTTGGCTTTGACGATTTTGTTGCCGAGAGAGTGGAAAGTGCGGATTTCGACAGTGGTCTCTTTGACGCGATCTTTAAGCTCGGCGACAACTTTGTTGGTAAAAGCAATGACGAGAATCTGGTCGGGCGGGATTTCGAGGGTGTCGGTGAGGTAATTTAGTTTAGCGAGAAGACTGGCGGTCTTGCCGGAACCGGCGGGAGCAAGAATAAGCTCGGCGTCCTCACAAGCAACTACGGCAGAGATTTGCTGAGGGTCTAGGGGGTGGCCTTCGATAGTGTAGGACTTTTGTTGTTCCCTTTTGATGAATTTGCGATTGAGTTCATCACGGTGATTCAGGTATTTGTAAAGTTCGGCGGTGGTGTGATTGAAATTTTGAAATTTTGAAAATTGGAAGGTAAGGAGATATTTGAGGCGGTGTTTGATAATTTGAGATTTGGTGGGAGTAGCGAGGTGATATTTAGCGACAAAATCTTGCAAATCAGAATGTGAGACATATTGATTGTTATAGAATTTTTGGAGTTCTGACAGGGGTAAATCTTCCATAGTGCGTGCATTATAACATGAAATGTGATATAATTAAACCACCTACCTATTTGGTGGAGTGTGCACCCATAGCTCAGTGGATTAGAGCACTGGTCTTCGGAACCAGGTGTCGCAGGTTCGAATCCTGCTGGGTGTACCAAAGTTTAAAATTAGAACTTTTGTCCTTACTTGACCTCTTTAAATCGCAGGTTCTACCTACCGTCAATTCTTCATTTAGTTTGGCGGTGGTTTTTTGTATCGGAATCAGGTACTTATTAGGGGTGAACTGAATGGTTCTACCCGAAAGTTTAAGATTCACGCCCAAAGTTCGCATAACATACTGTTTGTCCTCCAAAGTGCCATTATCAAATAAGTCTTTGGCTTTTCTGGCGAATAAGAATACGTCATTAGCAATTCTTCGCCAATCTTTAGCGACATTCTGGACGTTATTTAATTGCTGGTTTATTTCTGCTATTTGTGCCTCCAGCTCCTCTGCATCCTTATCAAAGGTTTCATCGTCAATTCTGTCCATATATCGCATTTTTCGCAAATTATCATAGTACTTATTGTATTTATCTAATGCTTTGTTCAATTCTAACGTCCTAGAATCACGTTTTGAAATCTCGTAGTCTTCTTCTTCGTTTAATGCCTCAATGGCAAGATTATAAAAATCCTCGTCAATTGTATATTTAGCAAGTTCGTCCTGCACTTGTTTTACTAGTTCGTCTTCTCTAACATAAATGTTCCGTTGAGGGCATTTAAATTTCTTGCACTTGCCGCTACAATGACAATAAGTAAATACTCCCTCACCACCGTTTTTGTACTTCTTTGTTTTTCTTTCCGTCACCACGGCAAAACCACATTCGGAGCAAGTCAATATGCCTCTAAATATAAACGGGTATAACTCAGACTTTGGTCTGGTAACTCGTTCTTTTTTGCATAACAACTCCTGGGCGCGGTTAAACTCTTCTCTTGAGACCATCTTTGGGTGTTTACCATCGTGCAACTCGCCTTTCCAACGGAACTTACCATAGTAATATGGATTCTGGAGCATACTCTGAATGCCGGTATAGCTCAATGCTTTTCCGCCAGATTTAGCTCTTTGGTGTGTTTTAAGATGTAAAGTCTTGTCGGCATATCTCGTTAGCTCCGCAACTGTAGTATTGCCATCCAAGAATTTATCCCAGACCATTCTTACTTTTTCCCAGGTTTCGGGGTCCTTTACGACAACTTTATCAAACCTATCGTTCAAATAACCTATGGGTGCTGGCATAGGTTGCCAACCACGCTCTGCCTTTCCACCTAGTCCACGCCTAACGTTCTTCATCAAATCTTTTCTAAACTTTGCGTTCATACTGGATTCCACACCAAATATAACGTCATCATCTTCGAAATAGTCCCTAGAATTAGTGAGTACACACTTTAATTTTCCATCTAACATCATTTGATGCAAGTATCCACTATCTTGCGGATTTCTGCTCAGTCTGTCTAACCCCCACGTAATA
>JAFRBR010000020.1 GCA_017404795.1 Candidatus Saccharimonadota bacterium
CGTTTCCTTAGGCCGTCCTCGGCTTCATCTGTCACGATTCCAGCCTCAATCGCGATCCGGTTGAGCGGTAGATAGAAAAGGTAGAGCCTTTTTCCGCGCACTCGCGCCCAGAAGTCCTTATTTAGTCCTCGCTCGACAAGAATATCGTCTAGCGCGTAGGTTGCCTGTTCAAGCACTTCTAGATATCGATATTTGGTGATGTATTTTTTCTTATGGGTAACGAAGCGATTACAGACGACGCGCGTGGTCGTCAAAATCTCCAGTTCCCGAAGGGAAATGTTTTTCATTTCGTATTCCTTATTTAGTTGATAATAAAAAAGAGGCTCACTTGGAGCCGCAATTGATTACCTTTATTATACCATAATCGGAATAAAAAAACGAATCTCACATAAAGACTCGCTCCCGACTAATTATTTGTCACTTCGGAAGTAAACCGTTTTTTCGCCTTTCAGTCCTTTTGTGTAGTAGATGATTACACCAGTCGCATGGTTATTGCTATCTTCAATAAATTCCATATTGCAATAATGACCGCCTATCGTTCCAGTAGTTTGTTCGGAAAGTTTATTATTGGCAATAGCTGTATTGTAGCAGTTTTCGAGCTTAGATTGATATCTCTCTTTGAGATTTTCACGATTTTGTTCTTCACGCTGGTCAGAAGTGGATGCATAGTAGGCAATACCAAGCGCTAGCGCTACCACGGCGATAATGACGCCGATAGTAATATGGATTATCTTCAGTTTTTCCTTATCGCTTTTCTTTGCCATCTTTATTCCTTTGGAGCTTTCTATTTCAATTATACCATAATTGTGATATAATAACCATAAGCAATAAGTTTATGTGTACTCTTATTGCTCCAGATTGCGGCTTTATATGCCGATTTTTTATTGGCCAATAATCTAGGAGCAAGCATGACATCGGAGAATGATCTTGAAGTCAAAGTCGCAAAGCTCGAGACGAAGATGGATACCATCATCGACACCGTCGCGCTTATCAATCGTAAGTTTGACGAGTTGATGGATGATCGCGTTACTCGTCGCGAGCTAGACGAATTTAAAGCCGAGGTAAAGAGGAATATGCTCGCGCGAACACTTCTCACTACGGCTCTAACCTGCATAATTACCGCACTCATTAGTTATGTGATCGCGGATTTACTAAATTGAAGGGAGTACCTATGCTTAAAGGAATTGACATTTCGCATTGGCAAGCGAATCTTGATATCGCCTCTACTGGCGCAGAGTTTGTAATTTGTAAGGCCACTCAGGGAACCACTTTCGTGGATCCGAGCTGTGATCGCCACTACCAAATCGCTAAACGGCTTGGTTTGAAGCTCGGCGTTTATCACTACGCTTCGGGCGGCGATCCGGTTGCCGAGGCGGACTTCTTCGTCCGTAATATCCAAGGTTATATCGGCGAAGCCATCCTTATTCTCGATTGGGAAAAGAATCAGAACGGTCGCTATCACGAGCACGCTTCTTGGTGTTTGAGGTTCTTGAATCGCGTCAAAGAACTAACCGGCGTCAAGCCACTTGTTTATATGAGTGCCAGTGTCATCAAGGCTGCCGATTGGTCTTCCGTTGTTGCCGGGGATTATGGTCTTTGGGTAGCCGGTTGGCCTGATAATCGTGATAGTTGGGATATTCCGGAGTTCCGTTGGAATGTTTCGCCGTGGCCATTCTACGCCCTCTGGCAGTACACTAGCTCAGGTGGTCGGCTTGATCGCGATGTCTTTATGGGCGATCGTGCGGCTTGGGATAAATACGCGGCGCGCAACGGCTCCGCTCCAACTCCTGCTCCGGCGCCAGCGACCAAATCAAATGAGGACTTAGCTACGGAAGTTATTCGTGGAGATTGGGGAAACGGCCAAGATCGTAAGAATCGTTTAACTGCTGCAGGGTATGATTATAATGCTGTCCAGAGCATCGTTAACCAGAGGCTTTCTGGTGCGTCTACTGCGAATAATTGCTCTGCAGTTTACTATACCGTTCAAAAGGGCGATACGCTCTGGGGAATCGCACAAAAGTATGGTACGTCCTATCAGGAGATTGCAAGGCTATCCGGCATCGCTAATCCCAACCTCATTTATCCGGGCCAGAGAGTGAGGGTGAAATAATGCTTCCAGATAAAGTTTATGAAGTTTTACGGTGGCTCGTTGCCGTCTTTATACCAGCTCTCGGCGTATTCTTTTCGACGCTCGCCGAGGCTTGGCATTGGAATTTGCCTACGGAAGCCATATTGACTACCTTATCGGCCGTAGAGCTGTTTCTGGGCGCTATTTTCGGTATTTCTAAGGTTATTTACGACCGAAAAGAAAGTTCCGAAAAAGACTTGTAAAAATCTCAAATTAAGGTTAAATACAAACACCTTGCGAGGATCCGGTCGCGATCTTTGTGGAAACGATCGAGTAGGCCGCTCCTCTTGATTCGTTATCGCGACCTCGCAGGGCAAGTTTAATCAAGGAGATTTATGGAAATATCAGTTAAGCAATTAGATAATCCGCTTCCCGATCCACTCGATATTCGGGCATGCGATGAGTTCTTCGAAGCTTCGGAGAACGAGGAAGTGGAGGTTTAGGAGGATTATGGAAAATAATCAGAAAACTGCCATCAAAGAGATGGACGAAACCATTAAGCGTCGTAATGACGAGAAGCTCGCCGAGGCGGTCAAGCTCGTCAACGAGGCAATTACGGCTGAGTTCAAAAGACTTGAAGAAATTGCCAAGACCGAAGAGGGCGATCCTATTATGATCGAGGGTGAAACTACTGCCGGTTATTATTGTCATATGATGGTTGATCCGAAAGATGTCGCGAAGATCGCGCTCGAATACAACTATCCGGTCTGGCATATTTTACAGCAAGATTATCCAGATGGTATGTGGGAGAACTTAGGTCGAAAGTTCGGTCTGGCGACGGTATGTTCAATTGATTTATAGGAGTTACTATGAGCTATATTGGTATTTGCGAATATGTTATCGGAATTATTCACGATAAGGATATTTGGTATTATGTCGGCGAAAAAGACGCCAATGGCAAGCGTTTACGCGCAGACGAGCGCTATTCCTCGTTCTTAGTCGACGCTAAGCGTTATGATGATGAGGATATCCTGCGCGAGGAGTTAGAGACCTTGCCGAAAACTTTAACTTACAAGATTCTCGAGCTTCAGCGCTGTCCGAAGTGCAAGAAAGAGTTCACGGAGCATCCGGCACTTTCTCGTGAGGACAATGAGACGGAGATCTGTCCAGAGTGTGGGGTTCGGGAAGCGATCGAAGCGTATCAAAGAGCCACCCGAAATTAGAGTGGCTCTCCAATTATAACC
>JAFRBR010000021.1 GCA_017404795.1 Candidatus Saccharimonadota bacterium
TCGCGCTATCTCCTCGGAGGTATCGCGATAATACAATCAAGGGGGTGCACCTTACAATGAAAAAATACTGTTTTACGGATGAGACCATGGAAGTTGATGGCCATATCCTTCACCGCATTAAAGCGCTGATTGATATTCCGCATCCCGATGTAAAGGCCGGTGATCTTGGGGGCTGGATTGAGAGAGAGGAGAACCTTGCTCACGAAGATGGCGCTTGGGTCTTTGATAATGCTCGGGTCTACGACAACGGTTGGGTTCTTGGCAATGCTTGGGTCTCTGGCAATGCTCTAGTCTATGACAACGCTCGAGTCTATGACGATGCCTGGGTCAACGATAGAGCTCGGGTTTATGGCAGCGCGCAAGTCCGTGGCAATGCATGGGCTTACGGTAATGTGCACATCTATGACAGAGCTCGAGTCTACGACGGAGCTCGGGCCTGTGGCAGTGCTCAGGTCTTCGGCAGAGCTCATGTCTACGGCGACGCTCAGGTCTTCGACAACGCTTGGGTTTATGACAACGCTTGGATCTATGACAATGCTTGGGTCTACGGCTGTGGAGAGGTCTTTGGTAATGCACGAGCTTATGGATTTGCTCGGGTCTTCGACAACGCTTGGATCTATGACAATGCTTGGGTCTACGGCAAAGCACGGGTCCATGGCGATACAAAGATTTTTGGCAAAATAATGGTTAAATAATAAAACATATCTGCCCGGGAGTTACAACATCCGAGTAACCCCACGATTCTTGTTATCCCCGCGAGTTTGTCTCGCGGGTTTTTCTTGCAAAAAATACGATAGTAAAAATCCCCGGTATAAATCCGGGGATATTCGGAGAGGAATTCCTCTCCAGTGGATAGACTGCTATCATTATTCGAAGCTCGAAGTGTTTGTTATTTTTAGCTTCTCATAATAGTCCGTGCTATCGGGGCTGACTTTGAGTTCTGCTAAAGGCATAAGATACATAGGCGTGTGTATTCGCAGCCTTCTTTCTGACAGACGATTAGCGTGGCAACCGATTGAACATTCTTCGCCAGGCCATTCTCTAGAAAGAATCTCTTCGATTTCTCCCTTCGTTAGCCGGCGACGCATCTCGCCCAAACATGGATTACATAAATAACGTTTCATCACAAACTCTGCGACTCTTGGAAACCTGGGCGTTACCGTAAACCAACGCATGACCACAAACTCCAGCAAAGCCATGGATTCGCGCGTTACCGTAAACTCGCGCGTTGCCGAAAACTTGAGCAGAGTCATAAATAAGGGCATTACCAAAGATCACGGCATAACGATAGACCCGAGCACTACCATAAATCCGAGCGTCGCCACTAACCAACGCACGGCCAGAGACCACAGCATCATCATAGATCGTGGCGTTACCATATACCCAGGCGTCGCCACAGATACGCGCATGGTTATAAACTCGCGCATAACCATAAACCAGCGCCCGATCGCAGACTCGGGCGTCACCATAGACCTGAGCTTCGCTATGAACCCAAGCATGGTCTTGCTGGGAAAGGTTTTCTTCTTTCTCGATCCAGCCTCCGAGATCGCCGACGCGAATTTCTGCGAGCGGAATATCAATCAGCGCTTTAATGCGGTGAAGGATATGGCCATCAACTTCCATGGTCTCATCCGTAAAACAGTATTTTTTCATTGTAAGGTGCACCCCCTTGATTGTATTATCGCGATACCTCCGAGGAGATAGCGCGA
>JAFRBR010000022.1 GCA_017404795.1 Candidatus Saccharimonadota bacterium
ATACCGTCTTATCTATTTCATTTATAGTATTATGGGTATCAAGTATTCTGGGCTTGGCCCGCTTTCAGCGGGCCGGTGAGCGCGCCCATACTTACTTGTATTTTTGAAAATAGGTTCTAGCCAACTCGTAAAGTGGCACCAAACAACTTGATTCTTGGATCTGACCGCCTGAAAGGCGGACTTTTTTAATCACCGAGCGCAGCTCGGAACAAAGGCGAAAATGGACCCCAGGTGCGGGGGTCTGGGGCCCATTTTCGCCTGCTCCTTCCGCCCCTTCTGATGCGCGAAGATGGAGGGTTTTGTGATATAATTGAAGAGCAGACAATTTATTTTTAGCAAAACCTATTATTTAGGCTCAAAAAGCCGCTTTGGAAACGATTTGGTTTTGCTAAATTGTCTGCACCAGAGCGGCTTTTTGAGATATAAGGAGGTTTTATGGAAAATGTGATTTTATACGCACGTAAGAGCACAGATGTTGAGGACAAGCAAGTCTTGTCCATAGATGCGCAGCTCATTGAACTCCGAAAATTCGCTGCTCAAAATAACCTGCGAATTATAGATGAACTTATAGAAAAACGAACTGCCAAAATGCCAGGTCGCCCCGTTTTTGATTCTCTCTTAACAAGAATTAAAAACGGCGAGGTGACCGGCATTTTGGCTTGGCACCCAGATAGATTGGCGCGCAATTCTGTGGATGGTGGTCAGATTGTATATTTAGTGGATCAGGGCCTAATTCGTAGTTTGCACTTTCCTACATTTTGGTTTGAGCCGACTCCGCAGGGCAAATTTATGTTAAATATGGCTTTTGGACAAAGCAAGTATTATGTTGATAGTTTGTCAGAAAACACTAAAAGGGGTTTGCGTGAAAAGATTCGGCGTGGCGAGTATCCTGGCTTTGCGCCACTTGGCTATCTGAACGATAAGCGCACCAGAACAATTGTAGTTGATCCGCAGTTTTCTAGCGTTATTAGACAGATATACGAAACTTATTCCAGTGGGCGCTATACTCTCCGAGAAATTTCTCTTCTTTTAAAAGAAAAAGGAGCGATAAGCAGAACCGCAAAGCCTTTCTGTTTAGATAAGGTTAGACGAATTCTGACAAACCCCTTTTATACCGGTCTGTTCTATTATGGTGGCGAGTTGTATGAAGGTTCGCACGAACCTATTATCTCTAAAACTTTGTTTGATAAAGTTCAACAAGTTTTAAAGACTCGGAGCCGTAACCAACCAAACTATAAAAATCCATTAGTATATTGTGGTCTTTTGAGATGTCCCTGCGGTATGATGATAACCGCCGAAAAACACATCAAACACTATAAAAATGGTAATTCTCAAAGATTCATCTATTATAGATGCACTCGTAAGAGTAGAACAAAGCGTTGTATTGAGCCGGCTATTCGGTTTGAGAAATTGGATCAGGAACTCTGTGCTTTCCTTCTAGATTTTGCGCCAGATAAGGCGGTTTTAGAGTGGCTGTATAACAAAGTTGAACAAGACTCAATAGATAACGTAAGCGCCCAAACTACTGCTAGCGAAAAACTACAAGATAGATTACGCGCGCTTGAAGCCAAACAAAATATGCTAGTTGATAGCTATTTAGAGCAAGATATTGACCGTCAAACCTTCCTAAATAAAAAGGAGCAAATCTTAAACGAAAAGAAACAAATAAAGGAACATATTAACGATTCGGAAACCAACCAAAACCGTTGGGTTGAACCTATGTTGAATTGGCTGGATTCGCTCGGTTCTATCTGTAAAATCGTTGAAAATGGTAGTTTTTCCGCTAAAAAAGAACTAGCGCAAAAATTGTTTGGGTTGAACCTGTTTCTACACAACAAAACCCTCCATCTCCGCGCACCAGAAGGGGCGGAAGGGGCAGGCGAAAATGGGCTTGCGACCCCCGCACCGCAAGCCCATTTTCGCCTTTATTCCGAGCTGCGCTCGGTGATTAAAAAATCGTACCATAAGCACGAAAATTATGATTTAGATAGCATTTTGGTGGGGATATGTGGACTTGAACCACAGACCTCGTCATTATCAGTGACGCGCTCTAACCAGCTGAGCTATATCCCCATTTGCTAATGTAATTTGTGAGATAAAATCGCTTCAGATTGGCGCTTTCTCGGAGCGAAGCGCGATTATTGATCGAGCGAGCGACGAAAAGCGCCGAGATGAACGATTTTAGCCACAAATTTGGTGGAGTAACTGGGACTCAAACCCAGGACCTCTGCCTTGCAAAGGCAGCGCTCTAATCAGCTGAGCTATTACCCCATACCAATATTGTACCAAATAGTCCTAAAAAAGTAAAGAATAAAGAAAATTACCCTCTATCTAGAGGGCAATTTTCCAGGTCATACATGTATTTTAAGTAGCCTCGCAGTTGCCACTACTTAAAACTACCCCTATTTTATATCACAAAATGCATATTGTCAACACCTTTTTTCCACAATTTGTGCAAAACGTCACAAAAAAGTGTTCGGGAAAATTAAAAATATTTAAACATAAAATTTAGAATTAGCATATTGACAAACTTTAAGCACTATGATATAATGAAAATATTCACCTGTAAAGTTCACATCGACGGGTGGTGCCGCCGGAGGGGACCCCAAAAATGTTTTGCTTTGCAAAAATTTTTGGGGAGGAGGCGGTGACAGGACTCGTCGAGAGATGAGATTTAGGTGGTGTGTTTTATTAAGTATTTGGTGGGCAGAATAGGAGTCAGAAATGGCTGGAACTAAAGCTGGCGGCATGAAAGCTGCTGCTACTAACAAAGCTAAATACGGCAAAGAATTCTATGCCCGTATTGGTAAAAAAGGTGGCCAGAACGGTCACACCGGTGGCTTTGCTGCAAACCCAGAGCTTGCACGCATCGCCGGGGCTAAAGGCGGTCGTATTTCTCGCCGTGGCCCTGCTAAGAAGGCCTAAGACGCATCTTACATCGACGGGTGGTGCCGCCGGAGGGGACCCCAAAAATGTTTTGCTTTGCAAAAATTTTTGGGGAGGAGGCGGTGACAGGACCCGTCGAGAGAAAAATCTATAGGCTTTCACACCTAGGGCAGTGATACTGCCCGTCGGGGGTCTGAAATCGCGTTAGTCCGCATATAGGGCAACGCGATTTTTGATGTAGCCAATCTCTGTAAGTATCTAGCTCGGTTTCCATCACCTCTTCATCCCACTCCACCCCATACAATGTGGCTAGTCTCCGCGCTTTTTCCCAGGCTTCCACTTCCATTTTTAATCGCCCTACATCTGTCGCAAAATCCCGATGCCCAGATAAAGCATGCCCCACCTCATGCAGCAGCAGCAGTCCAGAACTAGGCTCTTCTGGCCCCACTATAATCGTCCGTGGCGGCCGAAAAGCAAACTTCCGCCCCTTTTTAAACTTCAAATCTGGATAAGCCACCTGTAATCTATCAATCAGCACCCAATCTTCAGCCACAGGGAATTACTCCCGTTCTTTCTGCCTGGCTAGCAAATAACAGCCGTAAATTACCGACTCATTGGGGCGTTTCGGCCGCCGATAACGTACCCCCTCCACCTCTGGTAAATACGGAGTATACAATTTAAAAATCTTACCAAGCGGCCCTCCCAACACAACAGTACTGGGCTGGTATTTTTTAATTACATCCGGCAACCCCAGATAAACTCGCTTAGCGATATCCTCCATCACTTCTTTTTTTCGCAAATCAGTTGCCGCATCTACATGGTAATAATTTTCAATAGCATTCGCCGACGCAATATCCTCCCACTCTAATACTTTGCCCCCGTAACGGTATTTTTTGTGTCCCGGCTCAAGCTCACTTGACTCTGGCAAAATCCGATTGTGCTCCACCACTCCCCCACCAATCCCAGTCGAAAACGTCAAAAAAACCGTCCGCCCCGGCAAACGATAAGCTTCGTATAATGCACCCAGGCTAGCGTCATTCTCAAAATAAACTGGACACTCGAACAAGTTTTTTACAGGGGTATAAATATCAATTTTATTCCAATTTCGATTACCAAATTTCACTGAATAATTTTTTTGTACAATTCCTGGAATCGCCACTACTACCGAGCGTATTTTGTATTTTTTGAAATCCGCCAAATGGCTAGTCAAGTCATTAATAAAAGTCCTAGAACCTTGAGCG
Source organism: Candidatus Saccharimonadota bacterium (assembly GCA_017404795.1). GTDB lineage: Bacteria > Patescibacteriota > Saccharimonadia > Saccharimonadales > Saccharimonadaceae > Nanosyncoccus. Next base: position 4,128 of record JAFRBR010000022.1, read on the forward strand.
GTTTTAAACTTTCGCCGTCTCAATATCCGACCTCTTTTGGAAAACAAGGCGACTAAAGTTTTAGTCCCACCAATATCTACACTCAAATACATGCCTTGATTATATCATAAATCTTTGCTATAATAGTAAAAGTTTTTGAATTTCTGAAGAAATTCAAAGGGAAGGAATAATATTAATCATGGCAAATGCCAAAAAGTACACAATGGACCAGCTCCTTCAAGAACACGAAGAAGCTGCCAAGAAATTAATCACGGGCGACACCGTCGAGGGCACGGTTTTGTCCATCAAAAAACACGAAATTTTGATCGACCTCGGTCCGCAAGGTGTGGGATTAGTCCCACGACGCGAAGTCTCTTTTGCTCGCAATTTAAGCGAGGGAGACAAAGTCACCACCTCTGTCACTGATTCCGAAATGGAAGACGGCTACGTTTTGCTTAGCCTCCGCAAGGCGGTTAAGGACAAGGGTTGGGATGAAGTCAACGCCAAGCTTGACAACGGTGAAATCGTCGAGGTTACGCCATTTGATGCCAACCGAGGCGGCCTCTTAGTAGAATACGAAGGCATCCGCGGCTTTATGCCTGTTTCACAGCTTTCAGCCGAGCATTATCCTAGAGTTGGCTCCGCCGATAAAGACGAAATCTTACAGCGCCTCAACTCTTTGGTCGGTAAGCCCATCAAGGCCCGCATTTTAGATGCCAACAAGAAAGAAAACAAACTCATCTTCTCTGAGAAAGAGGCCATCAAAGACGGCCTCGCCGAACGTTTTGCTGAGCTCAAGATTGGCGATGTGGTTAAGGGCGTAGTCACCGGCGTAGTAGATTTTGGCGTCTTCGTCAATGTCGATGGCATCGAGGGGCTCATCCATATTTCCGAAATTTCCTGGGAGCGAGTCAATAACCCCTCCGATTATGTCAAAGTAGGCGACACAATCGAAGCCAAAATCATCGCCATCGACAAAGAACGGCTTTCGCTCTCAATGAAGCAATTGGTCGAAGATCCTTGGCTATCAGAGGTAGACGGCCTCAAGAAGGGCTCCAAGGTAGAGGGCACCATTACTCGGATTACTCCGTTTGGCGCTTTCGTCCAAATTAGCCCCGCCGTAGAGGCTTTGGTTCACGTTTCAGAGCTTGGCGAAGGTTCTGATGTCGACCCCGAGAAGATCTTCACTCTAAATGAGCGCAAGAACTTTAAGGTCTTAGATATCGACAAAGAAGGTCGCAAGATCTCGCTATCTATCACCAAATAAGCTTTTCAGCCACAAAAACAACCCAAAAAGGGTTGTTTTTTGTTTGCGTAAGCGCTATAATAAGTACAGAAAAGCGCTTAAACTTAAAGAAAGGTTATACCAAAATGAACCACGAAGCACCACATTATGACGAACATCCCGAAAGAACCCAAAACGAATGGCAGACCCTTATGGCCAATGGAGTGGTCGATACCGATTTTAAACCGACTAAAGAATACCTTACCTCCGAACAGGGGCAGCGCGAAATAGAAGCCGAGAATAAAGCTCACGATCAAATAGAAACGGTCGATAGACTCATTGCTAACGCTAAAGAACAAGCCGAAAACGGTCGCTATAGCAACGTAGAATTTGAAAGATTAAAAAATAAGTTTGAAGCCAAAAAAGAAGCCTATCAAAAGGAAGCTGACAAGCAAAGCGAGGCTGCCAGGCAAGATTTTTCCGAAACTTTTATAGATAGATATTCCGTTGGCACTCCCGAAGAAGATTGGGTCGACAGTCCCCAAGTATTTAGCCGTGAAGAAGTTTTGGCCCAGGCTCAAGCCACCGCCGAAACAGCTGAGCATCACGAACCCGAATCCGAAAAAACCGGCACACACTTAGAGGATGAAGAGAGTATTTCTCGTTCCGAAGCCGAAGCTAATCTAGCCAAAAGCCAAGAGATACTTAGTGGCGCCGAGGCCCTTCAAAACAAAGATGAGTCTAAAAACCACACCGAACAACTAGAAGCCCTCGAGGGCCAATTAGACGAGTTGCGCTCCAACCTAGCCGAGCTATTCGTCAAGAAAAACCGCATTATTGGCCCCAAGCACCGAGAAGAATACGAAGCCGCTAAAGAAGAATATGAGGCTACTCTGAACAAGTATTTGCGCCTAAAGTCGGAGCTCACTCACGGATCCGAGGCCGAATTTGTCAAGGATTACATTCAGCAAGACCAACTGCTCCTAGAAGAGGTCGAAAACAAAGTCGACAACGGCAACCTATATCGCAAAATTACCAGTAGGATATTAGGTAATGAATATTACAAAAAAGCCCTTCTTGCTCACGGCGTAAGGAGCCTAGGTGTCTCTGGCGCTCCCAATATAACTAATATTACTACCAATACAGGGCCCAAACTCGCAGCATCTGAGTCTGCCCCCGAACCAGAGTCAGAGTCTGTCACCAAATTAGAGCCAGAACCTACTTCTCAGTCAGAACCAGAACCTCAGTCAGAACCAGAACCTGAGTCAGAACCAGAGCCTGAGTCCGAACCGGAGCCCACTCCACCCCAATCAGAAACCGACTCAGAGTCACAAGAACAACTAGCCGCAGACCAAGATTTTGAAGCCACGGTTAGAACTTTAATTAACCCCAATATATTTGACGAAGAAGACATCCAGATGGTGCTTATGAAAAGCGCCCCTGCTGAATCAGCTGAGCAAAACGCCACCTACGACCGCATCCAAGAGTGGTGGGACGGACTTAACGATATGCAGAAAAATTCAATTCGCACTCTAATGCGAGCCGTTTACAGATCCTCCAACTCTGGCAGTGCTCTCTACTATTATCTCCAGACCACTGGCGAACTCGCCAGCAACAACGCCAACTAACGCCTTAAATCTTCCCATTTCGTCCCGCTTATGATATAATAGGGGTAGTACAGTAGAAGGAGTTTTTGTGAAAAAAGCTAAAAAATCATCCAAAGAGAGCCCCTGGCTTTCGTTTTACGAAGAAGAAGGTATTTCTTCTCATCTTGAATACCCAGATTATTCCATGGTCGACATGATTATCCAATCAGCCGAAAAATGGCCCGACAACGTCGCCTACACCTATTACGGCCACAAAGTAACCTATAAGAATTTTGTCAAAAAAATCGAAAAAGTCGCCCGCGCCCTCAAAAATTACGGCGTAAAAGAAGGTGACCGAGTCACCATTTGTATGCCCAATACCCCAGAGGGCATTACCATGGTCTACGCTGTTAATATGGTAGGGGCCATCTGTAATATGGTCCACCCCTTGTCCTCAGAGAAGGAATTAGAGTATTACATCAAAGTTGCCGAGTCCAAATACGTCCTTGTTTTTGACGCGGTTTTTGACAAAGTTTACAAACTCCGCGACACCGCTCAGTTAGAACGTATTATCGTTGTTCGTCCCTCCGATGGGCTAGGATTCTTAAAGCAACGCATGTACAAACTGCTCCACGTCAAGAAGGTCCGTTTACCATCTAACGATGGTCGTGTAGTCCTCTGGGAAGATTTCATTGCCAATTCGTACTTTTATCAGGGTAATTATCATGAGGAGCGGGGCGGGGAAGATCCAGCCATCATCATGTATTCTGGTGGTACCACTGGTGCGCCCAAGGCTGTTTTGCTTTCCAACCTTAATATCAACGCTGAATCTATCTGTGACAGCGCTATGATTCGCCAAGTTACTCCTGGTGCTACAGTGCTTTCTATTCTACCCCTGTTCCATTGTTTTGGTCTCGGAGTCTGTATCCACACTCCCCTCTGCAGGGGTATGTGCTGCGCCCTTATTCCGGCCTTTTCACACAAGCAATTTGCCGACATCATCAAGAAAAACAACCCCAACTTTATCGTCGGAGTCCCCACTCTTTTTGAGTCGCTAATCAACACCAAACTGAAGAGCGATGACCTCGAGTCCGTTACGGCCGTCATTTGTGGCGGTGACGCTCTCAATCAGACCCTCAGAAATAAAATCAATCGCTACCTCGAAGCTCATGGCTCCGATGCTAAGATTCGGGTCGGCTATGGCCTCACCGAGGGCTCTGGCGCCGTTTGCCTTTCTCCAGAGAACACCTTCAAGGACGGCATTATTGGCGTTCCTTTCCCAGATATGGATTTCAAAATCGTCCAAAACGACACCTTTAAGGCTCTCCCCGCTGGACAAGAAGGCGAAATTTGCCTCAGTGGACCGCTAGTAATGATGGGCTACCTCGGCGACGAAGCTGAAACCGCCCAGGTTCTTCGTTTGCATGATGACGGCAAAATCTGGCTTCACACCGGCGACCTCGGCTATATAGGCGACGACGGGCTGGTTTACTTTGCTCAGCGTCTCAAGCGTATGATTATTTCCTCTGGTTACAATATCTATCCCACTCATCTAGAATCAATCATCAATTCCCATGAAGCCGTGCTCACTTCCATTGTCATCGGTATCGACCACCCCCATAAGGGGCAGGTACCAAAGGCTTTCATCGTCCTTAAACCAGGCTATAAAGCCGGCAAAAAGATCGAGCGCGAAATTCGCGAACTCTTAGAGCGCAACATCCCCATTTACGCTCTCCCCGCCGCTTATGAATTCCGCGACAAACTTCCTCAGACCAAAGTCGGCAAAGTCGCCTTCAAAGAGCTCGAAAAAGAAGAGCAAACAAAATAAAACAGGGCGGGTGACAGGCTTGGAAGGGTCCCCGCGAAGCTCTCGAAGGTAGGATGTCGCGGGAGGGAAAAGCCTGGCAGGACTCGCCCTATTTCATAAAATTTAGCCTTACTCTCACTCTTAATTTCAACGGTTTTTCTCTGAGGAACCGATTTTTCCGCCAGGCGGGGAAGTATTGAGCCAGCATCTCTCGCGAGCGAGCAAACCCCGGCTTTCCTTCCGGAAACACCCCAAAATCCTTCGCCGAATCTATCAGTAAATTCCAGATAAAAAACCATTCCAATTCATCATGGTATTTTTGAGCCACCCCCGCCTCTTCAAATCGTCCATATAGCCCCTCTAGAGCTGGAAAAATATCAAAAATATGCGGGTCAAACTTACTTTTATGCAACACCGATTCTGGATTCTCGCAGTAAAAATACAGAGGTTCATCTATACTCGCAAACCTATCCGTACGGAGTATCAAGGCCGATATCAGCTCCATATCTTCATGAATCATCCCCTCACGGAAAGCAAATCCCTGTTCATTCCACCATTTCCGTCGAATCAAAATCTGCCACGGCCCCATTCCGTAGCGAATAAATCTACTCTTGGTATCGGGGCGCCCCGCCTCCACCGCCGATAAATAAGAGGTAGAACCATCTCGCATCAGCCGTTTGGCTCCCATCATTACTAGGTCCGCCTTCTCACGCCTCGCCGCCTCTAATAGCTTCGTTACCGCCTCCTCATCAATATAATCATCCGCATCTATAAACCAGATGTATTCACCCTTAGCCCGAGAAGCACCAAAATTTCGCACTGCCGCCGCCCCTGGTGTATGACATTGTAATACTCTTATGGTTTTAGGGTATTTTTCCTGGTATCTGTTCAATATTTCGGGTGAATCATCCGACGAATTATTATCAATTAACAAAACTTCTCTCTTCGTGCCATCTAGCGCTCCCAGAACAGATTCTAGACATCTGTCTAGATATTTTTCTGCGTTATATACTGGGATAATAATTGAAATCTCCATAAATCTATTATACAATAAGTTCATGCTTTGGAAATATTTAGTTGTTCTGCTCATCTCTATGGTCCCTCTGATTGAGCTAAGAGGAGCCATCCCAGTGGCCATCGGCATGGATCTTGGCCTCCCCGAGTGGGCTGTCCTTATTACCGCTATTATCGGCAACATGCTCCCTGTGCCTCTCATTTACCTCTTTGCCCGTAAATTTCTCGAATGGGGCAGTCAGAAAAAGTGGAAACCCTTAAAGCAATTCTGTAATTTTTGTCTGAAAAAAGGCCAAAAAGGCGGCGAAAAACTCTTGCAAAAAGCAGGGAACAAAGGCACATATTTTGCTTTATTCCTCTTTGTCGCCATCCCTATTCCGGGGACTGGCGCCTGGACCGGCACTTTGGCCGCCAGTATTCTCAATTTAGATTTCAAAAAAACCATGTTCTCTATTCTTGCCGGTATCTTGGTGGCTGGCCTCATCATGCTTCTCGCTTCACTCGGGCTTTTTAAGGTTATTATTGGTGGCTAAATCTTAAAAACTATGCTATTATTAAAGCATAAACGATATAAAACGGAGGAAATATGTTTGGAATCGCAGATAACACGGAATTCTTAACCGCCATCGGCATCGCCGATGCGCCAGAGGACACTAAAGCTAAACTCATCGCTGAAATCGAAGATTTAGCCCAGAAAAAACTCGTTGTAGCCCTTTCTGAGCGGCTCACCGAAGTCCAAGCCGAAGAATTCGGCGCCATCACCGATGAAAAACAAGCCTACGATTGGCTAATGGCCAATGTCCCAGATTCCCAAGACCTTGTTACCAATATTCTCACCGACATCAAGAACGACATCCTCACCCACAAAACCGCCGTCGTCGGGTAAATTGCTTTCTTGAAAAATAAGCGGATTTACCCGCTTATTTTAATTTCTGTTTAAGCTCCATTCGTTATACTAAGGGCATAAACGAAAGGAGCTACCATGAACTGCACTCGCAGGAAAAAACAACCTAAATATTTCAACTATTCCGTCTAGAAATAACACCACCAAATAGCGGTCATTATTATTACATTTTATTGCAAAATGATATAAAATGTAATAAATAATCAAAGGAAATAATATGGCACAGGCGACATATAGTAAAACGCAAAGAAAGAGAAGTTCTTATTGCTCGTGTCTTTAGCGTTGGCCAAGATGTTTCAACCGAAATGTAAGTATTCCCCGGGCCAGACTCGCACCGGAGCCGAAGGCGGAGGTCCGAGTCTCGCTTTTTGAGTTTTTTCGAAGAAAAAAATGGCTCCCCGGGCCAGACTCGAACTGGCAACCTCGAAGTTAACAGCTTCTTGCTCCACCATTGAGCTACCGGGGAATATCCCCATTATAGCATATTTTTCCAAAATGTGATAAAATTGTTCAAATGGAAGAAAAAACAATTCAGATCGCTGGGTCTATCACTGTTGACGAGCTCGCAACTGCGCTCGGCCTTTCCGTGACCGATTTGATTGGTACCCTATTCAAGAACGGTATTGTTGCCACTATCAACCAGCGCCTAGATTTTGAAACCGCCAGCATCATTCTCGATGAACTTGGTCTCAAAAACGTCAAATTAGAGCGCAAGAACACTTCCACTAAGACCAGCAATTATCACCGCGAACTCTCCGACAAAGCCGTCACCCGCCCGCCCGTAGTCGCCGTCATGGGCCATGTGGACCACGGCAAGACCACCCTTCTCGATACTTTACTCCACAAGAAGACCGTCGACGACGAAGCCGGTGGCATTACTCAGCACATCTCTGCCTACCAGTTAAAGCACAACGACCGACTCATCACTTTCCTAGATACCCCTGGCCACGAGGCTTTTGCCGCTATCCGCCAGCACGGCGCCATGCTCACTGATATCGTGGTTATCGTGGTAGCTGCCGACGATGGCGTCAAGCCGCAGACTGTCGAGGCAATTAATTTTGCCAAGACCGCTAACGCCAAAATCATCGTCGCCATCAACAAGATCGATCGCGAAGGTGCCGATATCAATCGCACCATGGCCGACCTCTCTCAGCACGGCCTTCAGCCCGAGGAATGGGGCGGCGATACTGTCATGGTCCCAATTTCCGCCAAAAAGAATCAAAATCTCGACCAGCTCCTAGACATGATTCTCCTCACTGCCGACCTCGAGGAACTCAAAGCCGACATCCACATCCCGGCCGAGGGTCTCGTCATTGAATCCCACATGGAGACCGGCAAAGGCTCGGTGGTCAATCTCCTCATCACCGGCGGGGAACTAAAGACCGGCGAACTTATCGTCGCTGGCAACACTTATGCCAAAATTCGCACCATGTTAGATTGGAAAGGCAGACCCAAGGGCAAAGCCACCCCCTCTACCCCCGTCACTGTCACCGGCTTCAAAGAACTGCCGAATTTTGGCGATAGATTTATCGAAGTCTCAGACGAAAAAACCGCCCGCAAAATGGCCCTATTGAACGCCCAGGCCGCTTCAGATGAATCTGCCAGTACCAACGTCACCTCTACCGACCTCCTTCGGATGATGACCACCGCCGACAATTCCAAAGTCTTCAACGTTATCGTCAAGGGCGACGTGCTCGGCTCAGTCACCTCTGTTGTAGACAGCCTCAAACTGATTGATACTGGTGGCGAAATCACCCTCAACATCGTCCATACCGGCGTCGGCGATATCAGCGAGAACGACGTTTATATGGCCGCCGGTGGCAACACTGTAATTTACGGCTTTAACGTCAATGTTCCAGTTAACATTTCCAAAATGGCCGCCCGCGATGGCGTCCCCGTTCGGATTTACAAAGTCATCTACGAGCTGATTGATGATGCCAAGCACGAAATGGAAAATCTCCTCGAAGCTGAAATTATAGAGGAAGATAAAGGCAAAATGAAAGTCAAAGGCGTTTTCCGTACCGAGAAGACTAGCATTATCGCCGGCGGGGAAGTCACGGAAGGCGATGTCAAACCCGGCTATCTCGTTCGCATTATGCACGATAAGAAGCAAATCGGCGAAGCCGAAGTTACCTCTGTTCAAAAAGAAAAACTCAAAGTCGACAACCTCGTTGCCGGCGAAACCGGCGGTCTCGCTCTCGCCACCAAGTCCAAAATTGACCTTGCAGTCGGCGACCACCTCGATTTCTTCACTCGCGAATCGCATAAAAGAAGTCTTTAATAATCTATTTTATTTTCTAGGCAATATCCCGGAAAAATCCAAAAAGTCAATGCCCTTGTGGCTTTACTTTTTGGATTTTGGAGGCCGCCTAGAAAATGAAATAGATTATTTATGATATATGCTATAATAAGCATAAGGAGTATTACAAAAATGGAATTTGACGAACAATTTTTGCAAGAAATGGGTCTCTCGGCTATGCCCGAAGACGAAAAACAAAAGTTTCTAGACTATCTTCAAGAGGAACTCGAAGTCCGCATCGGTGAGCGTATTTCTCGAGGCCTTTCCGAGGTCCAGCTCAACGAATTTGACATGATTACCGATCAAGCCGAAGCCACCAAGTGGCTAGAGAAAAATCGCCCCGATTATCGCGACATCGTCACTCGCACCATTGAAGAAATGAAAGCCGAAATCCGCGCCAACCGCCACAAACTAGTATAGGGGTAAAAATAATATTCTTGGGGCAGTCCGGAGGCCGCTGCCGAGGTGTGAGGGCGCGAGCCCCGTGAAGACGGGCGCGAGCGACCCGTCCCCAAGAATATTATTTTTGCCCCCCATAACCGTTTATGAAACTTTTCGCGTCCATCGCTTTGCGCCCCTCTGGTTGCAATCTATCAATACTAAGAATTTGCCCGCCAGCGCATTCTAGGGGCAAAACCGCCGTCTCACCCACTTTAAGCATATGCGCCTCTAAAATGATGCAATTTTTGCCATAGAACGCATATCTTGGTTTGGGAAACCCTTGAAAAGCTATTATTTTGCGCAAAGTTTGCTCCGCCGTATCTGTTTCTGGCTGCAAAACCCCCATCGCTTTATCCAATTTATTGCAGTAAGTCGCCTTAGACTCATCTTGAGCTATAGGGGTCGGCAAATTCGCCAGATTATCGCAAATCCACTTCGCTCCTGCCTCCGCCAACCCCTGATAAATCGCCATCTTCTCCAGGGGTAAATCAAAAACAGTCGTCTGCCAATAAATCGGCCCCGCATCCATCTTAGGCGCCAACTTCATTACCGACACCCCAAACTCAGAACAACCGTCCAAAATCGCCGTCTCTATCGGTGACGGCCCCCGGTACAAAGGCAAAACCGAAGGATGAATATTCAAAATCCCCTCCGGTTCAAATAGCTCCAACACTTCAGCCGAAATCATTACGCCAAACGAAGCTAGCACCCCATGTGCCTCGGGATTCTCCCGCTTCATTCGACAAACTTCTGCCAAATCACCCTTGTCATGAGCTTCAAAAATCACTTCACATCCACTCTTTAGTACCCCTAATGCATACTCCGCTAGCGGCCCATTACCAAGAAAAATCACCTTTTCCAAAATTACTCCTCGCCCCAGAGCTGTTTATTCCCGGCGATCTTCTCCTCGTAATCTACCGGCACCAAATCCCCATTATCATTCATCTCATAAAACGCATCTTTCACCCCCTTAATGTGATCAATAAACAAAATCCCATCCAGATGGTCTATCTCATGTAAAAGTGTCCGCGCCAGCTCTCCGGTCGCCTTAATTCGCACCTCTGTTCCATCTTCTAGCTTCGCCTTAATCTTTACCTTAGAGGCCCGGGGCACTTTGCCATAGATAGACGGCACCGACAGGCACCCCTCGTAATCAGTCACCGTCTTGCCCTCGGCCCGAATCACCTCTGGGTTAATCAACGCTGTAAAAGTGGCGTTTTTCTTGTCCTCCATATCGTCCCGGATGATAATAATCCGTTTCAGTACCCCTATCTGGGGCGCCGCCATTGCCGCCGACAACTCATAGGGATGGTCAGCTTCCCAATCAGTAGACAATTTCCGCATATCAGCAATCACCTTGCGAATCTCTTCGTCAATGACGCGTACCTTTTCCGACTTCTCCCGTAAACACCTATCCGGCGTAGTAATTATTTTCATACCCCTTAATTATATCATAATCAACTCTGTTTTATCAAGGTCATGGTCTTTCAAGCTCACGCTCTGAATCGCTGGGTCCTCATAGGTACTATAGTAATAGGTCTGGCTAACCGTCGAATACCCACCGGTGTAAATAGTCTTCTCATACGCCCCATCGCCCATCTGCGCGCCACCATCAATCATCGCTACCCCAGTTAGAGTATGGAACAATCGCGACACATTTGAAGCCTCATCAGATTGCACCGGATAGTGGGTATTAAGATACGCCACCCTGATAAACCGGTCGGTAGAATAGAACCCGCCCGGAATCCCGCGCATCAAAGACCCCGACCCAAACGCTGTCATCTTGGCCTTGCCCCACCTCACCTCTTTTGGCATCTGTGGGAACAAGTTCATATAGTTGCGCAAATTCTCCTTATGCCAGCCATACCCCGGTTGATTAGTCAAAATATCCACATCGTTCTCAAAAATCTCCATCCCGCGCTCAGTGTACTCCACCACAATAGACCGCTTCGCATCCCCAATAATCCAATGTAGCTGCGATACCGGATATTGCTCATTAATCGGCTTGGCCACAATCGCCACATTCTTCAGAGCTTTCTCCGCCTCGTCCACGGTCTTGAAATTCAGCGCCACCCACAGCGGAAATTCATACGCCGCTATATTGGTTTTACCATCTACCGCATCCGGCGCATACGACGCATAGCCAGGGAAGTTTAGCCCCGCAATCGCGAGTCCATGCTCATTCGCACAGTCAAAATACAATGGCGTATTCTCCGCAATAATCCCCATCCCAATCAGTGCCGGCGAAGCCTCATTTTCACCTAAAAACGCCGTCTTATACTTATACCCCCGTGGTGTAATCACTACTTTCTGCCCATAAGGGGTGGACCAGTCCAAATTCCGCCCAAAATACATATTCCCCTTATCATCACTAAACCTTACCCCTGTGCACATATCAATTACTTCCTTTTTATAACACTTAAGGCTAATTATATCATAGCAGCCCCGGCGGGTCTAGTGTAATTCGGAATTTTTTGTCTAAATCAGAACACGCTTCTATTAGCGCCTTGCGTGACCGCGCTCTCACCACAATTTGCCAGGTGTATCCGCGGTTCGTTCGCTCATGAAAAGCCGGCTGGGGCGGGGAAACAATCAGCCTAGCATTCCGCGCTAGACGCTGCGCCGTCTCCCGTACCTTTTTTAGCACTAGCACCTCTGTTTTTAAAGTGATTTCTAGTTTCATCACAAACTTAAACGGCGGAAATCCTGACTTCTGTCGCCGTCGTATCAGGTATTCGTAAAATCCTAGATAATCCTCATCCGAGGCAAATTTTAATATCGGGTGCTCTGGCCGGTAGGTCTGCACCAACACCTCTGCCTCTGTTAAATGCCCTCGCCCCACCCGCCCCATCACCTGGGTCAGCAGCTGAAATACCCGTTCTTCCGCCATGTAATCCGGCAAAGACAACCCCGCATCCGCCTGCACCACCCCTACCGTAGCCAGCCGTGGCAAATCCAGCCCCTTGGCCAGAGTTTGTGTCCCTATCAGAATATCCACTTCGCCATCTCGCACCTCTGAATATATCTCGGCCAACCCCTCGCCTTTTTTGTTATCCGCATCAAACCTTCGGATTCGCGCTCTAGGGAACAACTTTCGCGCTTCCGCCTCCAATAGCTTAGTCCCAAACCCCCTATGTACCATCCCGGGCGTACCACATTTCGGGCAGACCGACGGCACTTTTTCCGCAAATCCACAGGTATGGCACACTAGTTCGTAATTATCCGCATGCAAAGTCAGCGGCAAAAAACAATTTGGACACAAAATCTCTTCGCCGCACTTTTCACAGATCGTCAGCGTAGACGACCCCCGTCGGTTATGAAAAATCAGCGTCTGTCGCCCCTGTTCTATGTTTTCCTGCATCTTTGCTATCAAATTATCGCAAAAATAGCGGTTCTTCCGAAAATTATCTCTGTTTTTCAAATCAATTATCCGCACTTCGGGCTTTATTGCCGCAGCCTTGGCCTTCTCTGTTAGTTTCACCACCGCCCCCTGACGATTTGCCAAATAAAAATCTTCCACTGTCGGCGTAGCCGACCCCAGCACGCAATCTATTCCCAAATCCTGTGCCATAAAACTCGCCACCCTTAGCGCCGAATATCGCGGTGCGTTCTCTTGGGTGTAGGTAGACTCGTGTGCCTCATCTATAATGATTAGCCCCAGATTAGACAGGGGCGCAAACAGTGCCGACCGTGGCCCAATTACGATTTTAGGCTCATCTGCCATCAGGAGGGAATCAAAAATCCGATGTCGTTCCGCCTCTATCTGCCGAGAGTGCATCACTATCACCCGCTCCCCAAAATACCCTCTAAACACTTGCACCAATTGCCCGGTGAGAGCAATCTCCGGCACCAGGAGGATTACAGACTTTTGCCCGGAAAGGGTCCTAGCAGCCATTTTAACGTAGATGTTGGTTTTACCACTACCAGTAACGCCAAACAGCAGTTTCGTGGCGCTACGAGCCTCTGAGAGGCCTTCTAGCGCCTTTTTCTGGTGGGGGTTAAGTGGGATATTAGGTTTATGGTTATCGAGCGACTGAATCTGATTTTTCTGAAGCATCAAATGATTTGAAAAAATAGATTCAGTCGCCTCGTCATCAACACCGAACATTTGTTCGGTTTTTATCTTCCTCCTCTGTTTTTGTACGCCTCTAGGCAGTATCAACCCTACGGCTTCACCCTCGGCAACCAAATAATATTCGTGCATAAACCTCACCACATCCAGCAAATGCTTTGGCAGCGGCTTTGCATACAAAACTTTCAAAATCTCTCGCGTCTTAAACTCCGGTTGCGCAACTTTTTTAATAACTACGCCCGGCACCGTCCTTCGCCCCACCGGCACCATCACCATCTGCCCCGGCACCAGGGAAGCATCAAAATTATAGGTCAAAATCCCAATTTTTCCCTCCGGCACTACCTCATAATACATATTTACATTATATCACCAATCATCTCTTCAAAATATCTAAAAAACATCTTGACTATTTTAGCAAACAAGCTTATACTTATAATATACAAAGTCATACATCAACACATTAAACAAACAAGGTTCAAAATGCAACAATTCACAGTAAATGTTGAAAAATCGGTCACTCCTGTTCCAGATGATCCGATTGATCCGACCCCAGACGACCCAGTCGTTCCTGATGATTCAGGTGAATCTGGGACCATTAGTGGCGACACCGATGGTACTATTGTCGCAGTTCCCAACACCGGTCAGAATTCAGTTGAACCCAGCGAAATCATTTTGATGCCCGAGTTTATCCTCTCTCTTGTTTTTGTTATCATTTTGCTCACTACCCTAGCTTATCGCTATTTTCGTCGTCTCAAAAGCCCTGATTTTACCTCCCCAAAAACTCCAAAATCCCGCGCCAGCATTTTAGGGCTTAGCGCCCTTTTACTTATTTCTTCATTCACCTCTTTTACCATCATCAAAAATCTCAGCGACAATCTAAACTCCGCTAGCGCCACCGAGGGTACTATCGATGTGTCCAGCCTAACCGAATCAGACTCCATTTCCGTTTCTACCTCAGATGTTGCTCTTGATTTTGATCTTAGCGACCAAGATAGCGTCTATCAAGCCGTCAAAAACACCGTCAAAGTCTCTACCAGTACCACTTTTGGCTACACTCTGGGTGTTTACACCTCAGATAGCGCCCTTACTAATCAAGACGGCGATACTATTGCTTCGGTGGCCGCAGGCTCCACTGCTGCTCTTGACGCCAACACTTGGGGTGTCGCCACTAGCCAGCCTCAAAGTGCAGCTTCTACCGTCTGGCAGGGCATCCCCACCTCTGCTAGCTCGGCTCTCATTCTCAAATCTACCGGCTATCAAGAAACCGCCGCCGGTGATGCCACCGACCTCTATTTTGGCGCCTACCTCACCCCAGAGCTGCCCGCCGGCATCTATACCAGCTCTACTATTAATTATGTCGCCATCGCCAACATTCCCATCGAAACTACTATTATCTTTGACGCCAATGGCGGCACCGGCGAAATGTCCGACCAGACTTTTTATAATCATCTCGGCACCATCCTCTCTACCAACACCTTCACCAATACCAACTTAGAATTCGGCAGTTGGAACACCCAACCCGACGGCTCGGGTCAAGCTCTCGCTAACCAAGCCGAAGTCACCGACCTCCAGCCAGATGGTGGTGAAATCACCCTTTATGCCCAATGGGTCGATTGTGGTCCCAACAAAATCTGCTACGACGCCAACGGTGCCGCCAATATTTCACTTAGCAAACAACTCACCGCCTCTAATTCCGGTGTCACTCTCTGGGCTTCTAACCTTCAGCGCGCTGGTTACGGTTTTATCGGTTGGAGTCCAGACTCAGCCGCTGCCTCTAACCTCGCCTCCGCCACCATTTATGGCCCCAATCAAACTATCACTACCGACGATCTCTCCATGGGCGGGCTTAAACTTTACGCCGTTTGGCTAGCCAGTAGTGGCGATCTTCAAAATTGGACCTGCCCCAACGATGTCGATTTTCCCATCGGTAGCGTTACTGCTCTCACCGACCAAAGAGACGGCAACACTTACGCCGTTGCCAAACTCGCTGACGATAATTGTTGGCTTATCGAAAATCTCCGCCTCGGCGGTGACACTGAAATGACCTTAAACTCGGCAGATACCCAGACTCCCGGCCTTCTTCCGGCTTCCTCGTCCAGTTGGGTTATTATTAACTCCGCTGCTGCCAAATATCTCAACGACAGTAATCTCCAATCTAGTAACCAGATTATCACTACCAACAATACCAATATTTATTCCTACGGCAATTACTACACTTGGTCCACGGCAGTCAACTACGACGCCAGCACTTTTGGCACTATTGACAGCTCAATTTGTCCTGCCGGCTGGAGTTTACCAGGGAGCCTAGTTGGTAGTTTCAGCTCCTTAGACGAGAGTTTTGGTGGCAACGGCAGCAGTCGCTACGATACTTCTGCTGCTTCTACAGTTTGGCGCACCTACCCCAATAATTTTGTCTTTTCTGGCTCCTTCGGCGCTAGTGCACAAGATCGAGGCGTCGCAGGTTTTTACTGGTCTCAACCATCTTACGACAGTACTAGCGCCTACCATCTCTCCTTCACTTCTACTGACATCTATTTTAACAACGTCCAAAAAGGTTTCGGCGGCTCCATTCGTTGCCTTACTGATGTCAAAACTGAATAAAATCGTTGTAATTTTTACAAAATCTATGCTATAATAGAGAGAGTTAAAGCGAGGTAATATGTTAGATATATTTGTCACATCTCGGGTGCGCCGCAAAATCATCGTGGTTTTCGCCAAATACCCTGATTTCAAGACCCACACCAGGGGTCTAGCCAAACTCATCAAAGAAGACCCCGGCAACATCCAGCGAGAGCTCAACCGCATGGTAGACGGCAAGTTTTTGATCGCCACCAAGAAGGGCAAGACCAAAATCTACCAGACCAACAAGCGCTTCCCGATTTTGAAAGAGCTTCAATCCATCGTTATCAAGAGCCAGAAGGGCAATAAACCCAGTAAGACCATTGGCTAAATGAACAAAATTTTTATACAACTCGTCAAAAAACGGGGCCTAGATGACGGTTTTTTGAATCCCAAGTACCAGAATCTCACCGACCCCTATCAGCTCCCTGGCATGAAAGAGGCCGTTTCGCGCCTCCAGCAAGCCATTGTGGGCCACGAAAAAATCCTCATCTACGGGGATTATGATGCCGACGGTGTCACCGCTAGCACCGTTATGGAACAGACCTTAAAACTCGCCGGCGTTCAGGCAGAAAACATCACGATTATGCTGCCGGATCGTTTTGCCGATGGTTATGGCATGAGTCCAAAGCTCATTAAACAGGCTCAGAAACAGGGAATTACCCTTGTAATCACCGTAGATTGTGGCTCTCGCAATCACGCTATTATAGAGGAGCTAAACACTCTCAAAATTGACACCATCGTCACCGACCATCACGAAACCGACCCAGAAATGCCAAAGGCCGTTGCCGTTATTAACCCCAAACGTCAAGACCGTCCCACCCCAGGGCTGCAAAATCTTGCCGGTGTAGGGGTGGCCTTTAAGCTCGCCGAAGCTTTGGTTCAAGCCAAACTTATCCCTGATGGCCAAGAGAAGTGGCTCCTGGACCTCGTTGTTATCGGCACTATTTGCGATAGCATGACTCTCACCGGTGAAAATCGCATCCTCGGTTTTTACGGCCTCAAAGTCCTAGCCAAAACTCGCCGTCCTGGCCTTCGAGAACTAATGACTAGGGCCGGCGTAAAAAATTTGCACTCTGATGCCATCGGTTTTCAAATTGGCCCTCGTCTCAATGCTGCTGGCCGTCTAGATACCGCTCACCTCTCTTTAGATCTTCTTCGCACTTCCAAGGCCCCCACTGCCGCCGCTCTGGCCGAACAGTTAGAACAACTGAACAAAAAACGTAAAATTGAACAAAATTCTGTCATTCGCGCCATCAAAGAACATGGCATTTCAGACGACCCAGTGATTATTGAAACGGGCCGCTGGCACGAGGGTATTCTCGGTATAGTTGCCGGTCGTTTAGTCGAAGATTATCAGAAACCCGCCTTTGTTTTGACAGAAGTAGAAAATGGTATTTATAAGGGCTCAGGGCGCAGTTTCGGTGATTTTAGTCTTGCCAAAGCCCTTAACTACGCTAAAGACGCCATCATCAGCGGTGGCGGCCACGCTGGCGCCGCCGGTGTCCGCATCAAGCAAGAGGACCTCTATTCCTTCCGTGAAAAAATCAACCAATATTACCGCAGCCTCAATCTAAAAGACCAATCACAATACTTAAAACAACTCCCAGACCTCACCCTAAACGATTTTTCTGATCTTAATTTAGATTTACTAGCAGAGCTTAAATCCCTAGAACCCTTCGGACCAGGGAACGAAGAGCCGATTTTCCGTCTTACCAATGTCAAAATCGCCTCTGTCACCAAAATGGGCACCGAAGGGAACCACCTCCGCCTTGATTTAAACGACCAAAACGGCAAACACCTTAAACTAGTCGCCTTCTACGCCCCCGAAAAATGGCTAGCCCTCACTCCCGAAGCTCAAATAGAGCCCATCGTCAAACTCACCGAGAACGATTTTAACGGTGTCAAATCCCTAGAGGCTCGCCTCATTGATCTCAATATGGTATAATAAAGCCATGAAAAAAGTCATCCTCAAAGTCAAGCTCAAAAACCGCGAAGATTTTGAACGCAAACTCTCTGATATTGAACTAGATTTTTCACCGATTTATTGGCAACACGATCGTATTTATGTTCCTCGCAATTACAAATCAAGGGCCAATTTTCCGCGCCTGATTATGCGCACCGAAATGAAGGCCGTCGACAAGCCCGCCAAGTATTATTTTATTTTGAAGCGCCATATTGAGGATTCCGGTGTCGACATTGTTGAGGAAACCACCGTCAAAGATTACTCCAAAATGGTCAATATCATTCTTCAGCTCGGTTTCAAGCCAGTTAGTGAAGTTTCTCGCCGTCGCCAAGCTCTCAAAATGGGCGAAGGCACCTACATCTACCTCGATAAAATCGAAACCCTCCCCGGCTACTACGCCAAAATCGAATCCGATTTGACAGAGAACGATTCCTCTGTCGGCGCCCGCCTCGACCTCGAGAAGACTTTCAAAACCCTCGGCGAATCCAACTTCGTCAATAGCCCCTATTTCGAAACTAGCCCCTAGGCGGCTCACCATCTGGCTCACCGAGGAGCTTCTTGGATTTAATCTCGTAGCGCCGTCCATTCACCGGCGACACATAATAATCTTCATTCAGTAAGTTCACGA
This sequence comes from Candidatus Saccharimonadota bacterium, assembly GCA_017404795.1. Taxonomy (GTDB): domain Bacteria; phylum Patescibacteriota; class Saccharimonadia; order Saccharimonadales; family Saccharimonadaceae; genus Nanosyncoccus. Next base: position 22,668 of record JAFRBR010000022.1, read on the forward strand.
ACATCGTCAAGTCTTTATCATCCATAATGATAATCGACCCGTCATCATCAGTCATCAGCTCCAGCTGCATCTCATCTGCATAATCAAGCAGTTTGTCTTGTGGCATTTCTTCGGCGATGTCCATCGCTTGCACTTTTTTCAGAATCGGCTTCTTATCCGCTAACAGGGAATCTAGCGTCAATCCCTCCGCAAATGATAATTTATATTTTTCGGTTAATTCTTTGGCCTTGGCCTCGGCAATCACCTGTGACTTGTAGTCATATTGGAACAAATTCTCAAATTTCGCCTGATTAAACACCACAATCGTCTCATCCACGATCGCTACTTGGTTGTCATCTGGCATCTTGAGAGCGATTTCCGCCGAAAACGGCTCAAAGCTCTCCCCCTTAATCTCCCAAGAAGCCGAGCCTTTCAGTGCCGAGGAAGCCGGCAAAATCTTAGCAATATAGAAAGTCTTCATCCCGGTCTCGCCCGGATAGGTAAATTTGGCAATAATCCCCTTTACCTTCTTAAAGTCGTACTCGTTTTCGCTGAAATAGTCAATATCCTTGTATTCGTGCTCAATCAAATGAATCAGAGTCTCCGCCCGCCCCACTTTGGACAGGGAGGTCCGATAAATCACCTTCTCCTCACCGTCTGCTTTCTCGTATTCGCGACATTCCAGCCCCTTATCGGCCTCTTTAATAATGTAAGAAATTGCCTCATTCATGAACATCGCCTTCACCGCCCCCGTCAACTTATCAGAATATTTAATCTTATATGGTGTATAATTCTTGTTAAACAAAAAGAGCTCCGCACTTACATTATTCTTGACCTCATCAACCTCATTCGCCCACAGAAACACATCAAATTCTTCCATTTTTCCTCCTTATTTTCTCCATTATATCACGAAAACGTGAGAGCCAGGCTTATTTCTTTCGAGGCATTGGAGCGACGACGGGAGCGATTATAGCGAGCGAGCCCCGTAACGACGGGCGCGAGCGAAGCGTGCCGAGAAAGAAATAGAGCTGGCTATTTATTTGTTCGGTTATTACAAAATAAAAATGGAAGCAACGCAACACGCTTTGTTCGGTAAAATAACAGGGAAGTTTTCCACAATTAGTGCAAAACTAAACTTAAAAAAAGTCCCAAAAAACCCTTGCAAAAACAAACAAAATATCATAAACTAAAAACAAGCGAAATAATACACAAAAACGCGAAACAAAAGTACCTTAAAAACGTTTGAGACCGACCATCTAGGAGCTTTGGCGCGCATTAAATCTTAAGCGAGATGCGTCAAAACAATCGTGTGCACCTTCCTTAAACACACCTCCCAATAAAACTCTATATGGTCTATTACACAATAAGTCTCTCAACGACCAGGATTATGTAATTCACTTCGGTGGATCAGAATCGTGGTGACTAATTGTGTTTTATAAAACAAAAATCAAAGCAGAAACAAACCCGCTAAAGTTTCTAGTTGAACGGTCTCAAACAGCAAAAACAGTGTATAATAATACACATGGAGAAACTACATACCCCAGTATTATTGTCAGAAGTCTTGGCCGGTTTAAACCCCCAGCCGCACGAGTCCTATTTGGACCTCACCGCCGGTTATGGAGGTCACGCCAGCGAGATTTTGGCTGTGACACAGCAGTATAAAACTTCGATTTTGGTGGACCGCGATGAATTCGCTGTTAAGTATTTAAAACAGGAATTTCCGCCAGCACTCAAAATCATCCATACAGATTTTTATAATGCAGTGTTGCAACTTTTACAGTGTGGACAGACTTTTGATTTGATACTAGCGGATTTTGGAGTTTCTTCTCCGCAGTTAGACATGGAAGAACGGGGTTTTTCGTTTAGACACGAGGCTCCTCTGGACATGCGGATGGATCGTCGGCAGACTAGGACTGCCTACGATATAGTCAACAAGACTAGCGAGAGGGAACTAGCCGACATTCTATTCAAATACGGCGAAATTCCTAGTGGTCGCGCTCACATGTTGGCTCGAGTGATTGTGCACCATCGTCCAATTAACACCACCGTTGAGCTCGCCGAGCTTATTCGGGTCCGTATCCACGGTCATTTTAACACCCATCCCGCCACTCAAGTCTTCCAAGCCATCCGGATTGTAGTTAACAGCGAGTTAGAGCAGATCGAAAACACGCTCCCACTCCTGCCACAATTAATGAACCCCGGTGGTCGCCTAGGAATTATCACCTTCCACAGTCTAGAAGATCGGCTAGTCAAGAACTTCCTTAAAGAAGCCACCAGCCAGGGCGAAGAATCCCCCCTGACTATTATTAATAAAAAGCCAATCACCGCGGAGAGTGAGGAGTTAGTTATCAACCCGCGTGCGCGCAGTGCCAAACTTAGACTGGCGCAGCGGAATTGATAAAAATAAAAACAATAAACAAAAAGGAGGCAATATGCCAAAACAAATTGTCGTGACTAATAAGTCCCGCAAGCAAAAAGTCAAAGTTCACTTCTGCTAATTTAGGTTACCGTGGGCGGGTGACGGGCTTGGAAGGGATTCCGCGGAGCTCCCGACAGGGAGGAACCGTGGGAGGGAAAAGCCCGGCAGGACCCGCCCAAGAGCAAAACCATACATGGGCCGAACTCGGCCTACCAACTAGAGTTCACAACAGAGAGTGTGAAGTGTATGACCTTCCCGGGACGAGCTTTTACGGATTACTTATGGCTCTGTCCGTAAAAGCTTCCCGGACTAAGGCAAAAATTAAAAAAATAAAAAACAAAAATTAACACCAACATCAGCGAGGAAAAATAAAAAACCATGATTACTCAAACTTACGTATCTAGACGTTCGCCCGTCACCAACAGTTTTGCCCGCAACCGCAACACTGTTCGCCACACTAAGCGGAGCTTAGGCTCTATCTCTCAAATCGTCATTGTGGGGATGTTAACATTAGTTTTTGGCCTAATTTATGTGGCCGAAGGCACCAAAGCTACTAGTTTTGACTATGAATTATCTAGTGTGGAAACCGAAATTACCGAAATGACCGCCGAAAAAGAAGACCTTGCTGTCGAAAAAGCGCGTCTTACCTCAGTTGCAGCCGCTAAAAATAGCACTGTTGCCGCTGCTATGGCCGACGCTACGGTAACTGGCTATGCCACGGAATAATTACCAAACTACTTTTACTTCCGATTCCGCTTCGCGCCGAATCAAAGTCTTAAAGATTGTCATTTTAGTCGCCCTAGGTATTATTTTGTTGCGACTTTTTTGCATCCAAATTATCGAACACGGAGCTTGGGTTGCCAAAGCTGATGAACAGCACACCCTGCTCGAAACTATCACCGCTAAGCGCGGCGAAATCTACATGCTAGACCACGGTGAACCAGTAGCCGTAGTTTTGAACCAGACCACTTACCAAATTGTCATCGACCCCACCGTCACCGAGAAAGAAGACATTGAATATGTCATTAATACCTTTGCTAAAGATTACGCCGTCGCCGATCTAGACGAAGTTTATAATACTGAAGGATTACGTTATTCCATTGTTGCCAAAAACATCCCTCGCGCCACTGCCGAAAAAATCGCCGAAGCTGGTGTCCCCGCTATTTGGCTCAAAAAGACCAATCAGCGCGTCTACCCAGAGGGCCAACTCGCCTCTGGTCTACTTGGCTTTGTCAATGACGAAGGGGAAGGACAGTATGGCACCGAAGGTTCACTTAATAAAGAACTAGCTGGCGAAGACGGCCTCATCAAAGCCACTGCCGATGTCAACAAAGTCGCTCTCTCTATCGGCAACGACAATGTCAAAATTCCCGCCATGGACGGGGAAAATATCGTTCTTTCTGTCGATCGCAGTCTCGAACAAGGTGTCGAAGAACTCGCTCAGTCCGCCATTGATTCTACCGCCGCCACTAATGCCAGCGTCTTAATTATGGACCCGAACACTGGCAAAGTTATTACCATGGCCAATCTCCCCAACTATGACCCCGCTAATTACATTGAAGTCACCGACGCCAGTGCTTTTGTCAATTATACTACCGAAGTCCCTTACGAGCCAGCCTCCATTTGTAAAAGTTTTGCTTTTTCCGCTGCCATCAACGAGGGCAAAATGACCGCCGACACCACCTATTTTAATCAGCATTACACCATTGTCGATGATTGGAAAATCGAAAATGCCGAGCAGCGAGATATGCTGTATGGCACTATCAGTATGAAAACCGCCCTTTACTGGTCGTTGAATACCGGCTCTATCCAGGCTCTCCGGCTTCTTGGCGGCGATCCTAATCAAATTACTCAACAGGGCAGGGAAAAACTCTATGACTATTATTACAACAAATTCCGTCTAGGCCAAATCACCGGGATTGAACTAGTCGAAGCCGAAGGCTACATCGAAGATCCCAACGAGGGCTGGGGTCGTGATTCCACCTACGCCAACATGACCTTTGGCCAAAACCTCGGTATTACCATGATTCAAACCGCTACCGCCTTTTCTGCGGTTGTCAACGGTGGCTATTGGCGCACTCCCAGTATTGTTGCCGGCACGCTTCAAGATGGCCAAGTCGTGCCAATAGAATCTAGCGAAAACAAGATTGAAGACAAAATCCTCTCCGACGAAACCTCCGCCATGATGCGCGATATGTTGATTTATAACCGTGGTTATAGAGTCACCGCCGGTATTGACCGCCCTGGCTACGATGTTGGTGGCAAATCCGGTACCGCTCAGGTCATCGTCAACGGCGCCTATGACAACAGCTTCAGCCAACTAGTCGGTTCCTATATTGGTTTTGTCGCGCCCTCTGGAGAGTTGCCAAAATACGTCATAATGGTTAAAATGTGGGGAGAGGGTCAAGGCATTGGCTCAGGCGATGCCATGGATCTATTTGACAAATTATCCAACTATATAATTGATTATCAAAAAATAAAACCAGGAGTATAATAGAATGATGACAATTAGCGACGAAGTATTTCACGGATTCTTACTAGCTTTAGCAGGGTTTCTTTTCGCTATGGCCCTGACCCCTTTCTATACCCATTTTGCCTATAAATACAAATTCTGGAAAAAACAAAAAACCGAAACCGTAGACGGCAAAGATTTACCTGTCATGCGTAGTCTTCATGCTCATAAATTTAAACACGTTTTTCCGACTATGGCTGGCCTCATTGGTGTAGTAGCCGTCACCGCTGTCACCTGGATTTTTAATCTCGATCGTGGGCAAACCTGGCTACCCTTAGTTGGTTTTCTTGGCGGAGCCTTAGTTGGTGTTATTGATGATGTCATCAACATTTTTGGTTCAGGTCGTGGCGCCGCAGGCTTACGCGGGCCAGTTAAGTTCTTTCTCATTACTGTAGTAGGAGTCGCCCTAGGTTGGTTTTTTGCTGCCAGGCTTGGTTGGACTACCATGTTCGTCCCATTCTTTGGTAATTTTGAGGTTGGGGTCATCGGGATGATTATCATCTTTGCTTTTGCCGTTGTTGCGACTAGCAACGCCGTAAATATTTCAGATGGTTTAGACGGCCTATCTGGGGGGTTGGCCATGATGGCCTATGGTGCCTTTGGAGTAATCGCTTTATTCCAGGGTAATCTGTTGCTTTTTGGGTTCTGTTTGACAGTAGTCGGCTGGCTCTTGTCTTATATTTGGTTCAACGTTCCTCCCGCCCGTTTTATGATGGGCGACACCGGCTCCTTTGCTCTAGGCGCCGGCCTTGGCGTAGTCTCCATGATGACCAATTCTTTCTTGCTTCTGCCAATCATTGGTCTGCCTTTCGTCATCGAAGCCGGCTCTAGCCTTCTCCAACTCTTTTCCAAAAAATTCTTCCACAAGAAAATATTCATCTCCGCTCCCCTGCATCACCATCTAGAAGCTAAGGGCTGGGGCGAAGCCAAAATCGTCATGCGTTTCTGGATTGTCGCCGGCGTCTGCGCCATTGTCGGTGTCTTCCTTGCCGCCACCGGAGGAGCCATCTGATGATATTAGCACCACATCGACGGGCGACACGCTTGGAGGGGACCCCAAAGATGTTTTGCGAAGCAAAAATTTTTGGGGAGGAAAGCGGGGCAGGACCCGTCGAGAGGACATTACTATGAATCGTAAGCACAAATCAGACCTCGTCATTTTGTTTGCTACGCTAGGCTTGATGGCTTTAGGGTTGATTGTGATTTACGCTATTGGTCCGATGCGCGCCAATGTTCTGAATTCTACTTACGGCACCGATTATGATTCTAATTATTTCTTTTGGGGCCAACTCCGTGCCGTGGCTCTCTCAACCCTAGCCTTTTTCGCCGCTTTCAAATGGATTCCTTATCAACACCTTAAAAAAATCGCCAAACCCCTCATGATTATCGCCTTAGCCCTCTCTGGTTTGCTCTGGGTCATGTCGCTCATGGGCTCTAGTTTAGTTAAATGCGAACTCGGTGAATGTCGTTGGTTTGACATCGGTGGCGCCAGTTTTCAGCCTGCCGAATTCTTGAAACTCGCCCTCGTCATCTATCTCGCCGACTTTCTCGCCCGCAAAAAAGAAGAAGGCTTAGTCGGGCAGTTCAGAGAGTTTTGGCTCCCCCTCCTTGCCGTTGGCGGGCTTTCGCTCCTCCTTGTTGTGGTTGCTCAGGGTGACCTTGGTACTGGTGTCGCCATTATTACCATTATTCTCGGCATGCTTCTGATTTCCGGCGTCCCTCTCCGCCAATATCTTTTAGTCTTAGCTATTATTTTGGTCGGTGCCATAGGCGCAGTCGCTTTTTCTGGCCATCGTATGGAGCGTGTAGATGCTTGGCTTACCACTTTGACTGGTGGGGAAAGTACCGACTCTACTTACCATGTAGACAACGCCATGCTTGCCATCGGCGTCGGGGGTCTAACTGGCGTTGGTATCGGTAATTCCGTCCAAGCCACCGGTTATCTGCCCGAATCCATCAACGACTCCGTTTTTGCCATTATGGGCGAAACTTTTGGCTTCGTCGGGCTTTTCTTAGTCATCGCTGTGTTTGCCGCCTTGCTACTTAAGATGCTTAAAGTCGCCGAATACGCTCCCTCAGACGAAAGCCGCATCTTTGTGGTTGGCGTCTTTTCGTGGACTCTAGCTCAAGTGGTAGTCAACATCATGGCTATGACCGGCCTAGTACCTGTCACCGGCATCACTTTGCCTCTCCTCTCTTATGGTGGCACCAGTATGGTCTTTATTGCTTTTGCTTTAGGTCTTGTTTTGCAACTTTCGTGTTATACTAGTAGGGAGGTAAATGTCAAAAATGAAAATATTAGTAGTCGGCGGCGGGTCGGGGGGCCACATCACACCAGCCGTCGCCGTAGTTCGTGAAATCCTGGAGAAAAAGCCTCGTGCCGAGGTAGAATTTTGGACCGACCCCAAGTATTACAAAAACGTCACCAAACTAACCACCGAAATTGGTGTAGCTTGGGGCGAAGAGGTCCGTCGTCGCAAATCCACCTATATTCGCGTCCGCAAACTTCCTGCTGGTAAATTCCATCGCTATGCCAATTGGCATTTTAGGGATTATTTTGACCATTTTAGTCTCACCGTCAGGGAACTCATCATCGGCAATATCGTCGGGTTCTTTGGCTTTCTGGCTGGTCTTGTCACTAGTTTTTGCCGCCTAGTCAAGAAGCGCAACCGTCCCAACATTATCTTTCTTAAAGGTGGCTATGTCTGCTTGCCCGTCGGTCTCATCGCTCGTCTTTTCAAAATCCCTTACATCATTCACGAGTCCGATGTCGTAGCCGGTCTCGCCAATCGCCTGCTAATGAAAAAGGCCAAAAAAGTCGCTTTTGGCATGCCTCCTTCCGAGGAGACTTTGGCTGAGCACCCCAATTACGTTTGGACTGGCATTCCGGTCGGCGCCGAGTTTAAGTCCGTTAATTCTGCTCAACAAAATTCCTTCAAGCGCGCCTTTTCTTTTAATGCTAATCAACCCCTTGTAGTCATTACTGGTGGTTCGCAGGGTTCTGAAAACCTCAACGAAGCCACCCGTGCTATTTTGCCAGATTTGCTCAAATTCACTTCTGTCGGCCTCGTCGCCGGCCGCAAGCACTACGAAGACATGGTCGACCTCAAGAAGTACGAAAATTGGGATCAAGCCTCCCTCGAATCCAACTTCCGCATGTGGGAGTTCAATACCACCATGAACGAGTTGATGGGCGCTGCCGATGTCGTAGTTTCTCGCGCTGGTGCCACTACTATCGCCGAGCTCGCCGCCCTGAAAAAAGCCGTGATCTTAGTACCTTTTGAGCGTCTCCCCGGCGGTCATCAAGAAAAAAATGCCGAACGTCTCAAGGAGGCACACGCTGCCTCAGTAGTTAGTGATATGGCCATGGTTTCTAACCCCAGTCTACTTCTAGACGAAATCCGTCATTTGGTTAAATCTCCTCGTCAGCGCGCTGATATGGCTGACCGCTTACACCAAGAAGCTCGCACCGATGCCGCTCGTCGTCTCGCTGAAATAATCCTCGAGGAGGTCTAGGGTGGGCAAGAAGGACAGGAGTACTACTGTTAGAGGCGAGGGATTTCGGAGCGATGACAAGACCCGTCCAGAACTGGCTAACAAGCGCCAGCACCGTCAATCTACTTTTCGCATGGGCCGCACTATCGGCGAACAGCGCGAAAAGCTCGAAACTAGAAATGAACGCAACGCCGCCAGAAAGCAAGACAAAAAGCGCCAAGCTCGCCGGGTTATTTTTACTGTTGTTGGCTTCATCACCCTTATCGGAATTCTAATTTTTTTGTGTTTCTTTTTTGTCGGGAGCGGGGAACCAACCCCCACTACCCCTGAGCCAGCCGAAGAGCCGGTTTCCACAGAGCCTACCATCGAGATTGTCGACGAAGACGCCTCTGCCGGTAGCCGCATCACTAATCGCATGCGTTCATACGTCGCTCAGGCCGAGCAAGATTTTCGTGATCTCGGTTATAAACCCACCAAAGCCGTCGTACCTTCTGGTGCTATTCGCGAAGTTGATTTCTATCTCGAAGGTCACCCCGGCTTCATCAAGCTCTATATCGACCGCGGTTCGGCCGTATCGGTAGAAGATGCCGATCGCATGCTTCGCTACCTCTCCGCTCAGGGCGTCACCGAATTTCATTATATCGATGTCCGCATCGCCGGCAAATCCTACTGGCAGTAGCCCCCAATAGCGCCAAACTCCCAGTTGCTTTAGGGAAGGGAAGCGTTCGGGTTTTGTTCTGTTCCTTCTTCTCTCCTACCAGTTCGGTTTTTGTTCGGAAAAATTATCAGTCAAAAAAACTAGGGAACGACACCAATCAATCTAAAATAACAGGGAAACAATAGAAATAGGGAAATAAACTAGGGAAAAAGTCAAATCCAAAAATCAGTAACTCGGAGGCCATAAAAATCAAATTTATAGGGGTAGACGCTGAAATTCATGAATAAGGGCGGGTGGCGGCACATGTTTTTCTAGCTGCATAAAGATCGATTTAAAATTTTAACACGTATATTCCTGACGGCGCCGAGAAAGTTGCCCTTTAGGGCAATCTTTCCCGGACGCCCAGTGTATGACGTGCTTAAAATTTTAAGTCCCGCAGCTAGAAAAATATGTGCCAACAGGACCCGCCCATTCCTTAATTTGAGCCATTTCTCTACCCATCCAGAAATACTTATGCCTAAAAGACGATAACTTGACCGTCTAAAAAACATAACCGTAATGTCCTAAAATATGCATTGTGCGACATTAAACCTATATTGAAAAGGCGATTGCTGTATCATCCAAATCCCGCCCATTTTGCCGGTCCTGCCCCACTTCATTTAAAATTCATACTTTGCTTCTCCACGCATTTTCAAAATTTTCTTTAATGCTTAATGGCCAAGAATCCGTCTACCGAATTGTCTTTCGAGGCGTGGTGATCACTCCTCTGAACAGGGGTCGATAAGGGGAGGGAATGGTGGGTTGGCTGGATTTCAACCATGGACTTTTCTTGGTATTCTACCTCTGGGTGAACAGGGGAAGAAGCAGCATCCCCACTGGCAGCCCCAGTAGCAGTATTTACAGGGGCGGGAGAAGGATTAACAGGGGAAGAAATAACCGGCTTCTTTGTAGTTTGTTCGCCCTGACCACCTTGTTTATCCTGTTTACCCTGCTTATTTTGCTTATTTGGCTTATTTTTCTTGAACTTGGTTCCCTCTTTTCCCGGTACTACCTCTTTTTCGGACGCCCTCGCTTTTTCAGACTCCACCCCCACTAACTTAGCTAAATCCTTGAGCCCCAGCGCTTCCCGCCCCTCAGCCGCATTTGGGCTCAAATTTTGCCTCCGAAAATCACCCTGGGGAGTGGCTGGCTTACGCGTGTTCGGTTTTCGTTCGGGACGAGATTTCTTCTCTACTGGCGCAAAAACCGGCCTTTCTTCCCCACCCTCAATCACCATCCGTGGCTCCTGCCGTCCCGAATCCGCTAATTCCCTCTTATACCGTTCAGATTGCTCGATCGTCTCGCGGATTTCCGCCTCCACCTCCATCCGTGGGCGAGCAAAATATTCCCGAGAATGGGCCACAATCGCCTCAAAATTGTCTTTCGGCGTATCAGGGATGGACAGGGTAGTAGCCGAGAAAGCCGGCACCTTTTCGCCGTTAATAATCATCGATATCACAAAATGCCGGTTATTTAGCTGGATGATGTCCGACTCATCAAAAGTCGGCTCAAATTGCTTGGCCAGCACCGGCGCATCATCGGCTGACACTCGGAAACTAATCGTCGTCCCCACGTTGCCAAACACCGCATCACGCACGCTATCAGTCATTTGGGCCACATATTGGTTGGCCACAGTCAGATTCAGCCCGTATTTGCGCGCCTCGCTCAAAATCACCGCAAATGAATCGGTCGCAAAGTTCTGAAATTCATCCACATACAGATAAAACGGCCGCCGATTTTCAATCAGAGGAATATCCGAGCGCGACATCGCTGCGAGTTGCACCTTGGTCACGATAAACGCCCCCAGAATCGCCGCATTGTCCTCGCCAATTAGCCCCTTAGACAAATTCACTACCAGTATCTTGCCCTCATCCATAATTTTCCGAATGTCAAATGACGACTTGGGCTGGCCGATGATATTTCGGATAATCGGATTAGCCGTAAACGCTCCCACCTTGTTCAAAACCGGCGCGATCGACTCATTGACCTGTTTTTCATTCCACTGGCCAAACTCATGTTTCCAGAATTGTAACACCGTCACATCTTTACAGTATTCTAGAGTCTCTTTACGAAACTCCTTATCAGTCAGTAGGCGCGAAATATCCAGCAAGGTCGTAGATGGCCTGTCGAGCAGAGCCAGTAGGGTATATCGCAAAATGTGTTCCAGCCTCGGCCCCCACGAATCGCCAAACATCCGCTTCAGTACCCCTATCACTTCCGAACAAATATTCGGTTTTTTAGCCGGATCGGTCACCTCTAGAGGGTTAAAGGCCACCGGAAACGCCGTATCCGCCGGATTGAAATATACCACATCATCTACCCTAGATTCAGGGATAAACCGCAAATTATCAATCGCAAAATCTCCGTGTGGGTCTACAATGCAGTACCCCTGATTGTAAAACACATCCGAGAGCGCCAAGAGCTCCAGTAGTCCACTCTTCCCCGCCCCTGTCTGACCAATGATGTACACATGCCGGCTCCGGTCACGCCTCAGCAAACCAAACTGATGATTAATCCCCCGGAAATTAGTCAGCCCAAAGGCCGAAATATTCTCGTCATTAGCTACCACCCCAGTTAGCATCGGTAATTTGGCTGGCGGCTCGGCAGTTTTAGAGGTGGCCCAGACGATATTGGGTGTTTCTACCGAAGTATGCGGCAGGTGATAAACACTCGCCAGTTCCGAAATATTCAAGATAAACCCGCGATCGGTGAATTGCCGCATCTTATAGGCGTCTAAATCGCTAGGATTAAAAGTCCCGCCAACCTGTTTAAATCCGTTCAAATTAGTGGAATTATACTGCTTAAAAGTCCCTACTAGAGCTTGCATATTGAGCTTAGCGTCGGTTTCGTTTTGTCCTACATAAGCGAGGCGTATTTTGACTTCATACCCCAGTTTAGTGGCCTTTTCTTCGGCCTTACTGATCTGGGTCTTGGCCCGTTCGGATAGCTCTACTTTTGCTTCAGAATTAGTTCCCCCCGCCGGTGGCCGAAATAGCGCCCCAAAAGCCTCTACCAGCCAAGTCCAATCTATCCCTGTCCCACCGAGGATAGACCGCTTCCCGGCTTTTATCCGCTGTACCCACTTATCAGTGGTATTTTTATGCCAGTCATCTGGTATCGGTCGGGCCAAAATCTGAATCCACATCTCCTCTGAATTATCGGGGTCTAGCTTGGCCAGCGTCCCCGTAATTCCGGCCAAGGGGTCCACCTCAAAAGTATCAAAAGTCTTAATCGGCAGAGCTTCATTATCAATTAGCCCCAGTTCTGCCATGTAATTTACCGGATATTCGCCCCGCTTATCTACATAGTCCTCATTCATCTTATAAATCTGCACCGTGGGATACTGTGAATAAATCTGCCCCTCCACAAAACTCTGCAGGATTTTTGGCACCCACACATAAAACCGGATTTGCCCCTTAGTAGACACGATTTCAAATGACAAATGCTCCTGCACCCCACCGCTATTCTTGAGCTCCTGCTTATCCCGTAAAATCCCATGCAGACTAGCAAACAACTGCTCCGCCGCTAGTTCCTTCTTGTCGTTCTCACGGGGAATTTCCAGCATCAAAAGCACCGAATCTACGTTTAATACCTTAATCCGGTTTAATTTCTTATAATTCCGATAAGTCAAAAACGCCAACACTGAGACCACAGGTATCCAGAATATCGGCATCAGAATAAAGTGTATAACCGCGTCCATATATATTATTCTATCATATTTATGCTAAAGTATAGGAATTTCGCCCGACTTTTTTAAACAATTTCTTATTTTGCAAATTCAGTAAAATAGTCGTTTCTTTCACCTTGCGCACATGCAGGACGTGCTTGACGATTTCTTCCCTGGTCAGTGGCCCATTGGCCTTCTTCAAGACAGACTCGATAATCTCCGAAATCGTCCCTTTCTTATAGCCCCAGCTAGATAATGCGTAAATCCCCCGCCCAATCAGGACAAACCGGTCGTCTTTGATCAGCTCGTTATGGATGGCCTGTACGGTCACATTCTTCCGTTTAAAGTTGGACTCGCGAATTTCTTTTGCGATTTCCGAAAAATGCATCGGCTCCTTCTTAGTCTCTAGAATCACAAAAATCTTGTCCCGGATGTTCTTAGGGTTGACCGACGGCCATTTAGCCAGGCCCCACACGCCATTAAGGGTAGCCAACAGCTTAGAAATTGACGCTACCGCCTTTATGTAGTCAGGGTGTTCATAATTTAATTTGTTGTCAAGTTCATCAAGGGTCATTGGCTGTTTATTTTCGCGGATTACCTTTACGATTTCGTCCACTCGGCTTCGGATCTTTAAACTATCACCATATTCGGCAATCCCAATTGCCACATTATACTTGTCATTTTCTTCAACCACAGATAGACTTTGGGCAAAAGTCGCAATAAAGTAAATCCCAGAGCGCTCTTCGCTAGTGGTTTCGCGTCCATAGACCTTATCAGCTAAATCGGTTAATTTAGCCACTCGCCCCATTTCAGTCAGATTGCGGATCAGAAGCTTCTCTGCAGGAGCCAGTTCTGGAATTTCGCCCTCCTCAGCGCAAATCTGGAGCCGAATTAAGATCGCCTTTTCTAATTGTCTTACTCGCTCGCGAGTGATAGACAACATTTCGCCGATTTGTTCAAGAGTTTCTTTGCTGCCTTTTAGACCAAAACGACGCGAAATAATCTCTTTTTCGCGGTCTTGTTCGATGATTTCTAGACTGTCTTCGATTGCATTTTTGAGAATTTCTGCATTTTGGTCCATCAGTTTTTCCTTATTTCCACCCCTGTTAATATTATCAATTTATACTATAATATCATAGTTTTAATGTGGTGTCAACTATGAAATTATCCATTTTCCATTACTATTGTAGCACATTTTTTACAAAATTTGAAAAAAGTTATAAAAACATAAACACAATCACGGTATTCACTTTATTGTTGTAAAAATTACAACTGTTTTGTTGCGCACAATAAACCAGTTGTGGTATAATAGAATCGCAATCATTAGAAATATTTTACATCAAGGCAGCGATATTTAATATCCGTCCATCTGTAGAACTTAAAAATGGCATCGTGAGGATGTCAGTGGGTTCTATAGGTGGACTGCCTGTAAGATATCTCTGATGATTGCACCCCTCGCGGTGCCATTTTTACACCTCTCTCATAGTAGATGGCACCGTAAGGGGGATGACTATTAACATGAGTAGGCACCAGTCCTCACTCAGAAATAAGGAGCACCAATGGCCATACATCGCAACCATCAATTCAACTTAATTAAGTTATCGTCTAGTATTCTTAGTTTGTTATTCATCACTACATTAGCTCTACTCACTATGCAGCCAAATACCTCGGCTGTCTCTAGTTCAGTCAACGCTTCAGTCAAAGTAGCCAGTGCCTGTAGTATTACTGGTGGTAGCAACAACTACAGCGACACTATCGCTAACAGTGAAACCAAGACCTTTGGCCCGAGTAATATCAAAGCCACTTGTAATGACACTGGTGGTTATTCTCTCTATGCTATTGGTTATTCTGGCGATAGTTATTCAGGTAATAATACCAAGATGATTGGCACCAACTCTAGCATTAGTACTGCCACTTCTGGTACTGATTCCTATTGGGCGATGCAAGTATTACCCGTAGCTGGTACTTATGCTCCTACCATTATGAATTCTTTTGATAGTGGTAGCTTTCATGTGATTCCTGATACTTATGCCCAAATCGCCAAATACACTTCTATCACCGATGCTGGTGACTCTGCCACTGGCTCTAATCTACAAGTTTCTTACAAAGTCAGCATCTCCGCTACTCAGGGTGTAGATACTTATACTGGCAAGGTGAAATACACTTTAGTCCATCCCAACAACGCAGCGGCTCCAGCGACCCCCTTGCCTGAGAGTGCCTGTTCAGCTAGCCAGATTTGCTATGCGCCAAATGCCGGTGATATAGATGGTTCAATGAGCTCCATGGGTACAGTGACTGGCTCTTCTACGGCTGGTAAACAGACCGGTGTAGCTACCAATGGCACCGCAGTCCTCAGAGCACCTAACTTCTCCCGCGATGGCTATGGTTTTGCCGGCTGGTCTACCGACTTTGAAGCCACTTCCTCTAGCGTGGTCTTTGGCCCCAACCAAACTATTACCACCGCTACTGACGGCGCTGGTGATGCCGATGTATCACAGCACGGCCTGATCCTCTACCCAGTCTGGATTGCCAGCACCGGCGACCTCCAAAGCTGGACTGGCTGCTCTAGTCTCACCACTGCTCCAAAGCCCTCTAGCGGCAATACGCCTACCCTAGCTAGCATGACAGCTCTGACAGACACTAGAGATAATAACACTTACGCCGTAGCAAGACTATCCGATGGCAACTGTTGGATGGTAGAG
>JAFRBR010000023.1 GCA_017404795.1 Candidatus Saccharimonadota bacterium
TTAGCCAAAAAGCAACTTGCTCTAGATTTGTTTGGGTTGAACCTATTTTTAATAAACCAAACCCCCATACTAACATCCTACCATAATGATAAAAGGGCGGGCGAAAATAGGCTCGCGACCCCCGCACCGCGAGCCTATTTTCGCCTTTGCTCCGAGCTGCGCTCGGTAATAAAAAACTTCCGCTTACGCAGAAATCGTGACAAAAGTATTATCTTGGTGCCCGGAACAGGACTTGAACCTGCACGCCGCGAGGCATATGCTCCTAAGGCATACGTGTCTACCAGTTCCACCATCCGGGCATAAACCAATTATAGCATATTTGCTGAGTATTTTAGCGAGTATTTTGAAGTGAGTATTTTGAATATTATTACGAACAATAATTACTGTGTTATAATAATAAGCAGAATGGGGAAAATTGCGAGATACTTAAATCAATTGACGGTGGGGAATGTTTTTGATAATCCGGAAATTTTAGAGGATTACGCAACTGACAATTCGGCGCTAAAAATTAAACCAAAGTTTGTGGCGTTTCCAGAGTCTACAGATGACATCCGCAAATTATTGAAGTTTTTTAATCAATTGGCCACTAAAGACATCCGAGTGGCTGTTACGCCGCGGGGCACTGGCCATGATATGGGTGGAGCAGCGCTAGGCAACGGCATCATTGTCTCAACAGAAAAGCTCAACAAATTGCTAGAAATTGATCCACGAGAGAGATTAGTACGTGTGCAGGCTGGTATTACTTTAAAGGAGCTAAACACCGCTTTGTCTGTGTCGGGATTGACCATACCGATAGATGCAGATGGCGACGAAACAATCGGTGGGTTGATTTCTAATTGCCCAGTAGATAACCAGGCTGGCAAATACGGCGGTATTGCTAATTATGTCGAGCGGATAGAAGTCGTATTGGCTAGTGGTGAATGTCTTCAAACTAATCGACTTAGAAAATACGCCGTAGCCAAAAAAGCCGCTGAAAAGTCCATTGAAGGCACAATCTATCGTAAAATGGCCAAGGTTGTCCACGATCAGCAGAATTTGATTCAAAAAATCAAAGAGCGCGACGTTGACGCAACTGGCTATCCTAATATTACTGAAGTATCCAGGAAAGAGACCATGGATTTGATGCCAATATTCTTTGGCGCACAAGGGACGCTGGGGGTGATTTCAGAAGTGATTTTGAAGGCGGTGCCGATGAGTAATCGCCCAATGCGAGTAGTGGCCACTTTTCGAGACATTGGCGTTGCACTAGGATACATGCAAGAGCTACTGCCGATGAAGCCAGAAAAATTAAATTTTTACGACTTAAAAATCATCATGGAAGCTAAAGAAACTGGCAAGAATTTGGACGGAGTAATCAAAAAACTCGAAAATGGCTATGTGGTGTATGCGAGCTTTGCGGAACGAGCAAGTAGCAAGTTAAAGAAAATTATGATGATAAAAGACAAGTTGCCGCGCTCTACTAAGTTTATTTTTGAAAAGCCCGAAAACAAAACCACTCTAAACGAATTTGAAAATTCACTAATCAATTATCTGGGTTATGTCAAAAATGGTGAAAGAGTGCCGATATTAACAGATTTTTACCTACCGGCTGAGAATATTGAGGCGTTTTTGAAAGATTTAGAGATTTTGCAAGAAAAATTAAACTTGGACCTGGCCTTGTATGGCTCATATGCGACATCGATTTACCATCTCCGACCAAAGTTTGATTTGGAAGCGGAAGGATACAGCCGGCAGGCTACGACTTTCCTGAGAGCTGGAGCTTATGTGATTAATCGCCAAGGAGGGCGGCTAGCTGGTGGGATGCCAGAAGGTAGATTGAAGGCCGTAGTCACAAACGAAGAAATGCCCGAGCCAGAAAAGAAAATATACCAAGAGATTAAACGGATTTTTGACCCTAATGAAATTTTGAATCCAGATGTCAAATTGGGGACAAGTTCAAAATTCACCCTGACTCACTTTCGGAATACCAATCAACCGAAAATTATGATATAATATAACAAACAGGAGTTATTCATGAAAACCAAGGTAAAAAAGCTGTCTGATTCACGCGTGGAAATTACCGTGACATTAGACGCCAAAGATTTAAAGCCGGCGCAAGAGAAAGCGCTAGAAAAATTAGCTAAAGAGGTGAAAGTTGAGGGGTTCCGTAAAGGTAAGGCTCCAGCCAAAATGGTCGCCAAATTTATTCCTGAGAACGATCTGAATGCTGAGGCGATTGACTTAGCCGTAAGAACTACCGTAATGGAAGCTTTTAAGCAGGCCTCTCAATCGCCACTGGCAGTGCCAAACGTGAATGTCACTAAATATGTACCAGGTGAGTTGGCAGAATACACTGCCACGGCAGATATCATTCCAGAGATTAAGTTGGCCGATTACAAGAAGCTGGGCGTCAAAAAACCCGAAGCCAAGGTCACCGCTAAGGATATCGATGGGGTGCTAGATAATCTGGCCAGTTCTTTTGCCGAGAAAAAGGTAGTGCGGCGAGCAGCCAAGCTTGGCGATGAAGTAGTGATTGATTTTGTTGGCAAGAAGGACGGCAAAGCTTTTCAGGGTGGCTCGGCCAAGGATTATAAGTTGGTGCTAGGCTCCAAAACTTTTATCCCTGGATTCGAAGACGGTATCGTCGGCCACGAGGTGGGCGATAAATTCGACCTTAACTTGACTTTTCCTAAAGATTATGGTGTAAAAGATTTGGCTGGAGCTAGGGTGGTATTTGAAACTTTGATTAAGCAAGTCAACGAAGTGACCAAGGCTGAAATTAACGACGAAATGGCTCAGAAATGCGGCCCATTTAAGACCTTGAAAGAGTTGAAAGACGATATTAAGAAAAATCTCGAAGCTCAGAATAGCCACCGCTTAAACGAAAAGTTTAAAGACGATTTGGTCCAAGCTTTGGTGAAAAAATCTACCGTACCAGCACCAGAAATATTGATTGATGATCAAATGCGGTTAATAAAAGACGATATTACCCGAAATGCCGCGGCTCAGGGGATGGAATTTGAGGATTTTCTTAAAGCTAATGGTGAGACTATGGAAAGTTGGGAAAAGGAAGCTCGCAAAGTAGCCGAAATACGGGTAAAAGGTTCTTTGGCTTTGCAGACACTGGCCGTAGAAAACAAAATCACTGTATCTGATGATGAGGTGGCGGCAAAAATTGCCGAGCTAAAAGATGTTTATAAGAAAACCCCAGAAGCTCTGAAAAGCCTAAAAGACCCGAATGTTAAGATGAATATCCGAAATCGTTTAATTATTGAAAAAACTCTTGATTTTCTAGTAAAAGCAAATTCATAATTAAAATATGGTCAAAGTGGCAGGCTTAAAAGGGATAGTGGCGATTGTGGGTGGGGCGCTTTTGGCGCTGACTGCAATCGCGTCCACCAATCTGGCTTATGCGGCGAATAATCTGAGAGCTGGAACTTTGGAGCCCGAAAAATTAAACGAATTTGCCCAGAATAATATTTTGTATTATGACCCGACAGCATGTCTGGATAACGGCAGTAGCTTAACCGGAACGGGGAATTTTGCCAAAATTTTGTCGGCTAAAAACGCAAATAAAAGTTTCTTTAACGGGGTGGGGAATGTGCCAAGTGCTAGGTGGTCGGATGAAGACGCCGCATCGATGAAGCAGCTACTAGAAACTTACGGTGATTTGGCCTACCAGACGGGCGATACTATAGGCGTGTCGTGGGTGGGGATTTTGGTACAGATGCGATACGAAGACCCGAATTCAGTGTGCGGACGAAATAATTTCTGGGGGAATGGTTGTGACCCGGGTCACGCTTATGCCGGTGGGGCCACTATTCAGGGGGACAATCTAGGAGAAGGTTTTACCCAATACGCACAATCGGTAACAAATGGTTATCATGATCAAGTGCTTGGGGTAGGTGATGCTAAAGAGTATCTCGAAAAAATCGGACCAACCTGGGTAGGGGGCAATCCGAGTGGACCTGGCTATGGCTCAATCGAGGCAATGAAAAAATCTGTTGATGCGCTAGAGGCCTATATTGATTCGGCAGAGGGCCAAGAAATCGTCAAAGAATTCGGAGGTTACCATGGCTCGCTTAATAGTATTTGTAACTGTGGCGATATTGCGAAGTCTGGTGGTAAATGGGAAGAGGGATGGCTAGTTGACGATTCAATCCCGGGTATCAAAAAACAAGACGTAAATACCGCCCAAGATTTAAGTGAACCAGCGAACAGCGTGGGGAGTTATACTACCGAGGATGGTAAACCAAATAAAATTTTGCTTCATACCACCGAGGGGACGACTAATGGCTACGAGGCTTACCCGACGGATAATAAACGGCCGGCACATTTTATTGTTGATTTGAAGAAAAAAGAGGGCTATCAGAATTTTTCAATTGATCAACCGGCGCTAGCGATTAAGGATTACGACACGGCTGGGCCAATCCAAATTGAAATAGTGGGGTTTGCCGATCAAAGCAGCAATGGATACGCTCCAGAATACGACATTAAAAACTTCACAGATGAGGATTGGGATTATTTGGTGACACTGCTCCGAGCGATTTCGGAACAGACTAACATTCCATTGACTACTCAAGTAGGTTGGGGCTCACATACACCTAGAATGAATGCTCAAGAATTTATTGATTATGAGGGGATTTTGGGGCATATGCATGTTCCAGCCAATGACCATAATGATCCGGGGGATATTTGGCAGGATGTAGAGTCAGCAATAGAACGAAGCGGAGGTTATAACGCGGCTTGTTCTACTGGTGATAATGGCGATATTAACGCTACAGCTATTGAGCTGGCTTGGCCAGCTAACGAATATGGTAAGCATGGATGGAGTGATCCGAGCCCAGCTTACGCGCAAGCTTTAGTAGACACTGGTGTCAATCATTTGGGCGATGCCTGTTCAATGGCGGGTGGAAGTTGCGACGCATTCGTAACTACGGTAATGCGCTATTCTGGCGCAGATCCGGATTTTTACTGTTGTGGAATTACAGGTGGAACTACTTTGAGTTATATTGTAAACTCTGGCAAATATAGCGAGGTTTCAAATGGGCTAGGAAATTTGCAACCAGGCGACATCCGAATCGGGCCAAACCACATTGAACTATACGTAGAAATAAATGGCGAACCATACATTGCGGCGGCTTCACACTGCGAACGTTCGGGCGATATTGGGATGTATTACGATAATGATTTCAGGGTGTTTAGGCTGAAAAAATGAAGAACCAAAGAATAATTATTGTTAGTTTATTGGCCGGGGTAATAATCGTGATTTTACTGGCTTTATTAAGTGTGCTTCTGGCTCAAAAACCACTAAAGCTAGTCAATCTGGACCAAGTGGACAGTGGTCTAAGTAACAGCGAGGTGGGGGACTTGGAGCGATTTATTTGGGAAAGCCTACAAAGAACGCAGGGGTTTGACAATGAGACCAATGAAATCATAGCTCTGATAAGACCAAGCTCTTTTAGTAAAGTGGAACAAGATAATATCACAAATTATAGTTTTCTGATTGACGTAGATGAGTTTAAGGCTACTTATCAAGTTTCGTTTGCATTGATGGGGAATAAAGGGTTCTATGAAGCGCCGATGGTGGACTGCCCGACACCGGATTTGATGAAATACCCCGAAACATATTGCAAGGGTGAAAAAACTTCAACCCTTAGTGTGACTGTAGGGCGGAGTTTGCCATACTATTTTAACCTAGCGAGTGGAGAGTTGGTGACGGTGACGTCAGGACGAGACGAAGCGAGCAAGGAAGTTTTAAATATCCGAGTGAGTAGCTGTGGGGACGAAGTGATTAAATCAGAGGCTAGAAAGGAAGTGGAATCCTGGATTCAATCTCTAGGATATGAACCAAGTGATTATCAATTTAACGTACCGGAGTTTTGTGATCGATGAGTAAGGGAGCCAAGAATTTTTACCAAAAAATTGCCTGGATTTGTGGAGGTGGGTTGCTGGTGGCATTGATAATTTTCTGGGTTATAATACCGCTGATAGAATTCTGGCAAAAACCGGCCTATCTAGACATCCTGGTGCCAGCGGAAGCAAAAGTAGAAATAGACGGGCAAGAATATCGTAATGCAGTGTACGAAATGGAACCGGGGAGCTACACGGCTACCGTGCGACTGGGTGATTTACCGCCAGAGGTGATTGAAATGAATTTGACCAAAAATGTGACCACTGGGTTATATCTAAACTGGAGCGAGAGTGGGGGGTGGCAATATTTGACGGCAGAAGAATTGACTCACAGGCAAGCGATTAGTGAAATCACCCCACTGTATCTATCAATCTGTGGGACGCCAGCCAAACGGACTAATTGTAATGCGGTCGTGATAAATTACGACCGAGTACCAGAATGTCAAAATCAAGAATGTTTGGTGATTAATGGACGGGGAGCGGATATGACGGACGAAGTGCTCACGGCGGTGCGGGATAAATTGACCGAGAACGGTTATAATCTTGATGATTATAAATATGTCTATGTGCAAAATGATAATAGATAGCAACTAGAATGTTGCTATTTTTTTACAGATATGATATAATGAGGGGAATATTAACAATAAGGGAGAAGATATGAGTCGTATCGGAAAACAACCCATCGAGATTCCGGCGGGAGTGACAATTACGGTCGGCGACAGCGAGATTACTGTTGCAGGGCCGAAGGGCACACTCATCGTCCCGGTGCAACCTAAAACTAAGGTTGCTATTGATGGAAATGTGGCTACAGTTACCCGCGAGGACGACGAGCCAAAGTCTAGAGCCTGGCACGGATTGCAGCGCGCATTGCTAAACAATGCCGTGGTTGGTGTAACCAAGGGCTACGAGAAAAAACTAGAAGTAAATGGGGTCGGTTTTCGGCTATCTGGCGGAGGCCAAGATATCGAAATGGCACTCGGGTTTTCACATCCGGTGAAGTATCACGCACCAGAAGGCGTACAACTGACAACCAATAAGATGGAAATCACTGTTTCGGGGATTGACAAACAGAAGGTTGGTCAAGTAGCAGCAGAAATTCGCTCACTCAAGAAACCGGAGCCTTACAAGGGTAAGGGAATTAAGTATGTCGACGAAGTAATTCTTCGTAAGGCAGGAAAGGCGGGTAAATAATCATGAATAAACTAATGCGAGCAAAAAGAACTCGAGCCAAAATCCACGGCACTGCTAAGAGACCACGCCTTTCAGTGTTTGTTTCAAACCGTCATATCGTAGCTCAACTAATCGACGATGATAAGGGAGCGACGATAGTTTACGCTACTACTGTGGGCAGCAACTTAACTGGCGCAATGAAAGAAAAAGCCGCTGCTGTTGGCACCGAAATTGCCAAGAAAGCTAAGGCAGCCAAGATTAAGCAAGTGGTGTTTGATCGAGGAGCAAAATTATACGCAGGACGTTTAAGCGCTTTGGCTGATGCGGCCCGCAAAGAAGGATTGGAGTTTTAAGATGGCAGAAACTGAGAAAAAAGCCCCAAGAGTAATTAATAAATCCGGCACCCTAAAAATGGACGACAAGGTGGCTGCGACTAAGCAGACACGCGATATTTCGGGTCGACGGATGGAGCGCAGATCTCGTCGCGATCGTTCACGTGCGAATGCGGGGCCAAAAGAATTTGAAGAAATTACCATTGCGGTAGACCGCGTATCTCGAACAGTGGCTGGTGGACGCCGGATGAGGTTCAAGGCTCTAGTAGCTATTGGTAACCGCAAGAATAAAATTGGTGTGGGTGTAGCTAAGGGCAACGATGTGACTACAGCGGTAGCTAAGGCTACTGCCAAGGCTAAAAAGGCCATGATTACTTTCCATATGGATGGCGAAACAATTTGTCACGAAACTCGGACCAAGGTGACGGGCGCAGATGTGTTAATGAAGCCAGCTGCACCAGGTACAGGGATTATCGCTGGTGGCACTGTGCGTTCGATTATGGGGCTGACTGGAGTGAAGAATTTAATTTCTAAATCTCTGGGGTCCACTAATAAAGTAAACATTGCCTACGCAGTAATCGAGGGCCTGAAGGCTCAAGTGCCACGCTCAGAGTGGGTTGGTGCTCGGGCTAAGAAGCCGACAGCCAAGCCGGCCGAGAAGAAGGCTGAAGACAAGGATAAAGAAACTAAGCCAGCAACCAAGGCGGCTAAACCAGCAACTAAGAAACCAGCTACCAAGAAGTCTACCGCCAAGAAGGAGGACAAGTAATGAAATACAATGATTTGGAAGTAACAAAAAATACCCGTCCTTCTCGTAAAGGACGCGGGATTGCGGCTGGCCAAGGCAAAACTGCCGGCCGAGGTACCAAGGGTCAGAAATCTCGAGCCGGACACCACAAAATGCCAGCTGGTTTTATGGGTGGACAGAGAGCCTTAATGCAGGCGGTGCCGAAGCTAAAAGGCTTTAAGTCGATCCACCCAAAGGCAGAGGTAGTCTATACTGATAGACTAAATGAGCTTTCTGGTAAGGTGGATAATTACAAATTGGCCGAGGCTCAGATGATTTCGTCACCATTTGTGAAAGTTAAAATTATCACCCGCGGTGAAATCACTAAGAAAATTGACCTCGAAACCCAATTTGCTTCAAAAACTGCGATTGAAGCTCTTAAGAAAGCTGGGGGTTCGTTTAAAAAAGTAGCTGTTTTGCAAAGACCAAAAACCAAAGAAAAATAAAAATAGCCCTTCGGGGCTATTTTTTATGATATAATGGTGGCAAGTAGGAGTTATTTATGGAAGAAAAAGAGCTAAGAACTAGCCCGAAACAGCGGGTGTTTATTATTCTAATTGCGATATTTATGGTGGGATCAATCGTCGCCAGTTATGCGGCAATCGTAATCAGTGGTGCACAAGGGGGTAGTAGCGCTACAGGGGAGATTGACGAGACTAAAGTATCGGAATACGCTGAAGCTTACGAACAAGTAAAAACTGAGTTTGCTGAAGCCACCAAGAGTGATTTTAATGAATTTATTAAGTTTAAATCAGAGGTCGCAGCATACAATGAAACCTCGGCCAACGAAAATGGAGTTCAGACTAAAGATTTGAAAATTGGGACTGGGAAAGAGCTGACCTCTGATGATTCGGAATATCTAGCCTATTATGTGGGGTGGTGTGCGGATGAGAGTATTTTTGACTCTTCTTATGATGATAATACCAACCCAACGGCTTTTGCTAAGATTTTGGATGCTTCTCTGGGGATGATTGAGGGGTGGACATTAGGGGTAGAAGGGATGAAACTAGAGGGAATTAGAGAAATCACCGTACCAGGGGAGTTGGCTTATGGTGATCAGATGGAAATCTGTGGAGGAACGAATAAACCGCTGAAATTTATAGTTTACGCCAAGGAAAAAACAGACACCCTTAACAACCTTTCCCTGAAATTAGACGATGCCTATATGCGTTATCAATACGCTCTCTATGGCATAGATTACGATTCGATTAAAGCTAATCAAGAATAACAGAGGTGGATTATACCCCTTGAGCAAATGCTTGGGGGGGTATTTTTGATAAAAAGCTGGCAAAAATTGACATTTTGTGCTATAATTAGGGTAAGAGTTTCAGTCTGGGGTTGATTGCTGTAAAACTTCGGACAAAAATATTAAAGAGTAATAAGAGGATATTTTAATGCCAACGATTAATCAGTTGATTCGTAAGCCACGCAAGAAGGCGGCTAAGAAGTCCAAATCTCCGGCGCTAGGGTCCATTGTAAATACTCTGAAGACCAAGCGTTATGAGAAACCTGCACCTCTGAAACGAGGAGTATGTATTAAAGTCACCACTAAGACCCCTAAAAAGCCAAACTCTGCGATGCGTAAAGTTGCTCGTGTGCGCCTGACTAATGGGCAAGAAGTTTGGGCCTATATTGGCGGTGAGGGCCATAATTTACAAGAACACGCAGTGGTATTAGTGCGGGGTGGTCGGGTACCTGATTTGCCGGGTGTACGCTATCACGTGGTGCGTGGTACTCTGGATTTGCAGGGAGTACAAGGCCGCAAACAAGGACGCTCTAAATACGGTGCAAAGAAGGAGGACAAGTAATGCCTAGGAAAACTACTAAATCTCTGGTACGTAAAGTCAGCCCAGATCGCAAATACCAATCGACTTTAGTCCAAAGACTAATCAATAAATCGATGCTGAACGGCAAAAAGCAAGTAGCTGAGCGAGCAGTGTATTCTGCGATTGAAGGGGCAGCCAAGAAGTTGAATTCGGAAAATCCGGTAGAAGTATTAGAAAAAGCAATTGCAAATGTTTCACCAGATTTTGAGGTTAAATCTCGCCGCGTGGGTGGAGCGAACTATCAGATTCCGTTTCCAATTTCTGGTCATCGGCAACTACATTTTGCTTTTTCGTGGCTGGTGCAATCGGCACGAGCGCGTAAGGGCATGCCCTATGCTAGGCGCTTAGAGGCCGAAATTGTAGATGCTTACAATGAGGCTGGGGCAGCCTTCAAGAAGAAAGAAGATTGTCACCGCATGGCCGAAGCTAACCGAGCTTTTGCACACTTTGCTAGATAAAATTGCATTACAATTTTGATCTACTTATGTTATAATTAGCATAAGTAGATTTTTTAGGAGGTAAAAATGGTAAAAGTGGCGATCAACGGCTTTGGGAGAATCGGCCGGAACGCATTAAAGATATTGCTAGACCGACGGGACACCCAAGTGGTAGCAATTAACGACATCACAGATGCCGAGACTTTGGCACATTTATTAAAACATGACTCAGCTTATGGGACTTACGAGAAGAAAGTTGCGGCGGGCAAAAAATCAATTATTGTCAATACGCGCGAGATTCCGGTTTTTGCCGAAAAAGACCCGGCTAATTTGCCTTGGAAGAAATTGGGAGTGGATGTGGTGATTGAATCTACGGGGTTTTTTACCAAACCGGAAGACGCTAGAGCCCATATCAAAGCAGGGGCCAAAAAAGTTGTAATTTCGGCACCGGCCAAAGGCCCAGGGGCCAAAACTGTAGTAATTGGCGTAAACGAAGAAATTGTAGACGAAAAGGACGAGATTATTTCTAACGCCTCCTGTACTACTAACTGTATCGCACCAATAATGCGAGTTTTGGAAGATGAAATCGGGATTGAGAAGGCAATGATGACCACAGTGCATTCTTACACTGGTTCGCAGAAAATTTTAGATGCGCCAGCCAAAGATTTACGTGAAGCACGAAGCGCTGCTGAGAATATCGTACCTACATCAACCGGTGCTTCTAAGGCAGCGGCTCTAACTATTCCAAGCTTGAAGGACAAATTTAACGGCCTATCAGTCCGGGTACCGACTCCAGTAGTTTCATTGTCTGATATTACGGCTATTGTCAAGCGAGATGTTACCAAAGAAGAGCTGGCTAAGATTTTTACTAAGGCAGCTAAGGAGCCCTACTATCAAGGGATTATCGGCGTAACAGAGGAGGAATTGGTCTCGTCTGATTTTATCGGCGACCCACATTCTTGTATCGTGGACTTGCCTTTGCTAGATGTGGTGGGGGGCAATATGATTAAGGTAGTGGCGTGGTATGATAACGAGTGGGGCTACTCCAACCGTTTAGTAGAATTAGCGGTGGATTTTGGAAAGGAGAACTAAATGCAACTATTCGTCGGTGCAGATTACAGAGGTTTTGAAAAGAAAAAGGAGCTTTTGAAGTTTTTGGCTAAAAATCCAGATTACGAAGTGACGAATGTGGGGGCCTATAGCTACCATGAAGGAGATGATTTTAATGATCCAGCAATTGCGGTAGCGAGAGCGGTTAAACGCGAACATGAGGCCAAAGGAATCCTGATTTGTGATTCGGCCCACGGGGTGACGATTCAGGCTAACCGTTTTAAGGGAGTTAGGGCGGCTCATTGCGAATCAGTGGATTCGGCTAAATTAGCTCGCGAGCATGATGACGCCAATGTGCTATGTCTGTCGGCACATTTTGTGGCAGATGAGCAAATTCCCGAAATCGTGACAGCATTTTTAGACACCAAATTTGAACCTTTGGAGCGCCGAGTAAGGCGAATTAATCGTTTAGACGAAAGGGAAGATTATGATTAGACAAGTTTCAATTGTGCCGGCAATTTTGACAGATAATAAACAAGATTTTCGAGCGCAGATAGAGCGAATTAATGCTTTCACCAGGCGGGTGCAAATAGATGTGACGGATGGAGTATTCGCCCCGACTCAGACGCTAGATATTACCAATATTTGGTGGCCCAAAAACTGGGACGCAGATTTACATTTAATGGCGACCAATCCATCTGAACACCTAGAGACGATTTTGAAGTTGTCGCCCTCGCTATGTATTTTGCATGCAGAGGCTAGCGAGGATCTGACCCCATCGTTTAATGCTTTGAAAGAAGCGGGGATCAAGACCGGGGTGGCCCTACTGCCGGGGACTTATCCAGGCAATGTGAAGCCTTATATTGACATGGTGGATCATGTATTGATTTTTGCGGGGCAATTAGGGGTGCAAGGTAATCCAGCAGATTTGATGCAAATGGAAAAAATCCCGCTGGTGCGCAACATGAAGCCCGAGGTGGAAATCGGCTGGGACGGAGGTGCCAATATGACCAATGTACGGGCCTTGGCCCATGCTGACTTAGATGTAATTAATGTCGGAGCAGCGATTTCGCAAGCCGAGAATCCAGCCGCTGCCTTTCAGGAATTAGTAGCCGAAATTGATAAAAACGGGGTGGTATTGTAATGGCGAGAATCGTGTCACTGGGCTCAGCTCTGCAGGATGTCTATCTGATAGACCACGATGATTTAATACCGACCGAAATCGGCGAGGAGGCGATTTTTGGCAAAGTGCTGGTGGGGTCAAAAGTGGATATTGATCGCATTTCTTACGAAGTGGGGGGTGGAGGAGTGAATTCGGCGATTACTTTTGCTAGATATGGTCACGAGATAATACTAATGGCCAATATCTCGCGCGACCCTGGAGGATCAGCAGTGACTCGGGTATTAGCTAGAGAAGGAATAGATGATAGCTATCTCGGATTCTTGGAGCGCAAAACTACGGGAACTTCGGTGATATTGCTGGATTCGAAGAGTGGCGAAAGGACGATTTTGACTTGCCGAGGAGCGAGTGAACAGTTTGGGAATTTGGCGGAAACTGATCTAAAACTAATAAAACCAGATTGGCTGTATGTGACGACTTTGCGAGGTGATATGGAAACTCTGGAAAGATTCTTCAAACAAGCCCACAGCATGGGGACAAAAATCATGTTTAACCCCGGAGTGCGCGAATTAGAACAAATTCCTCACTTGACAAAGTTGCTGAAATATGTTGATATTTTGAATGTGAATAAGCGGGAGGCGGCAGAAATCGTACCAGGGGCGATGCTGACGGAGCTCCTATATCGCCTACAAAATTATGTAGATACGGTGATTATTACAGATGGCGCAATGGGGGGGATTGCTGGCGATGGCAAGGAAGTTTATCGTTTTGGGATTTATGAAGACAAGAAGATTCGCGATGCAACTGGCGCCGGCGATGCATTTGGCTCGGGATTTTTGGCGGCCAAGGCTGGGGGGCGGTCATTTAGAAGTGCGTTGATTTTTGCCTCGGCAAATTCTACAGCGGTGGTGGCCGAACTGGGCGCAAACCGCGGGATTTTGACTAAAGAAGTGCGCTTACACCCAATGCCAATTCAAAAATTATAAGGAGGAGTATGTTACCAAACCAAGAAGATTTACTCAAAAAGCTGACAATTGAAGATTTGGAACGAGCCAATGCCTATGCTGAGGATCTGGTAGCGGGTTTGCAAACAGTGCGCTCATTGCCACAAGGGGTGACGATTTTTGGCTCAGCACGGTTGCCGCAGGATAATGAATATTGCCGGTCGGCTTTTGAATTGGGGCACCTATTAGCGGAAAATGGTCACGCGGTGATTACTGGTGGGGGTCCGGGGATCATGGAAGCGGCCAGCCATGGAGCTTATGAAATTGGTGGACGTTCGGTGGGATTCAATATCACCCTGACGCATGAACAATTTCCAAATCCATATTTGACGACCTGTATCACTTTTGAATACTTTTTTGCGAGGAAAGTGTCGCTGGCGATGGCGTCCAAAGTATTCGTGTTTTTCCCGGGCGGATATGGGACGATGGACGAGTTATCAGAAATTTTATGCTTGATGCAGGAGAACAAAATGCCACATATGCCGGTGTTTCTAGTGGGAAGTGCCTTTTGGCGGAATTTTGATCAAATTATCCGAGAGATGGTACGATTAAAACTGGTGGCCGAGCCGGATACACAGATTTTCCAGATTACTGATAACGTTATGGATGTAGTAGATGCAGCCAATAAGATTGGTCACCCGAAAATTTCCGAGAATTTCTACGATGGGTTTAAAGAAGCTTCGGCGCTAGCTATCGATAACTCTAATGTCGGAGCTCTAGTGCGTGGTGGAACGAGCTAAACCGATAAGACGACGGGGGCTAGAACGGGTGGGCTAACCCAAGGCGAGAATTAGTATCGGCGATGCGGATAAGTTCGTTGTATTTGGCGATGCGCTCAGAACGGGAAAGTGAGCCGGTCTTAATCTGGCCGGTGCCGAGACCGACAGCAAGATGAGCGATGGAAACATCCTCGGTTTCGCCAGAACGATGCGACATGACGGTGTTAAAACCGGCTTTTTTGGCCATTAGAACGGCGTCAATAGTTTCGGAAAGGGTGCCGATTTGATTAGGTTTAATCAAAATAGCATTGGCGGCATGCTCGGAAATACCTTTTTCTAGCAATTTGGTGTTGGTGACAAACAAATCATCACCGACTAGCTGAACACGGGAACCGAGGCGCTCAGTCATAATTTGCCAATTAGTCCAATCGTCTTCGGCGAGGCCGTCTTCGATAGAGACTACCGGATAGTTATCGACAATCCAAGTGTACCAGTTGATAAGGTCGTCGGCAGTTTTCCAGTCGCCGTTGGTTTTGAGTTCATAGTGGTCTTGGTTAAAAAACTCGCTGGCGGCAATGTCCATGGCGAGACAAACATCGGGGCCTAGCCGATAACCGGCTTTTTCGATAGCAAGCTTGATGCAGTCTAGGGGCTCGTTATTGCCTTCGCGGACTTTGGGGGCATAGCCACCTTCGTCACCTACGGTGGTGGGGTAGTCGCGCTCTTTCAAAACTTGCTTCAGGGCATGAAAAATCTCGGCTCCCATTTGCACAGCTTCGGCAATATTGCCGGCACCTACAGGGATAATCATATATTCTTGAAAGTCGGTAGCCCAGCTGGCGTGCTCACCACCGTTCATCACGTTCATCATCGGCATCGGGATGGACATTTCTTTAGTGGTACCAGCTAACTCGGCGACATATTGATAAAAAGGTTGGCCGAGGGCCTTGGCATTGGCCTTGGCGTTAGCTAAAGACACAGCCAAGATAGCATTGGCGCCGAGATGAGATTTATTATCGGTGCCGTCTAATTCGCACATCATTTGATCTACGGTGCGCTGGTCGGAGTTATTACCTAGCAAAACATCCGTAATGGCTGAATTGACATTCCAAACTGCCTTGAGGACGCCTTTACCGTCAAAGCGCTTATTGTCACCGTCCCTAAGCTCTAAGGCTTCTCCGGCTCCGGTGGAAGCACCGGAGGGAACAATGGCGCGGCCAAAACTACCATCGTCGAGCCAAACCTCAGCCTCTACGGTGGGATTGCCTCTGGAATCCAAGACTTGTCTAGCTTTAATTTGAGAAATCGTAAAATTATCCATAAATTTATTATACCAAAATTATTATATGTGTGATAAAATAAACTTAAGAATTATTAAAACGAGGAGTTTTATGGAGGAAAAGCCCGAAGGGACACCAAATCCCTTGAATCCGAGTCTAAATGTAGTGTCGGCTGAACCGAGTGCTACGCCAGTGAAAAGTGCGCCGACGACTGCCCCAACTCAATCAGCGCAACCTGTCGTCGCCACACGTCCTGCGAGAGCCAAGCCGGCTAATTTTGCAAGATCAGCCCGACCGATTGATATGGTGAGACCGATAGCGCCGACAAGTAGTCCGGCATCTCCTAGGATAGCTCCGAAACCGGTAGCACCAGAGCCGATGGCGGCGCCAGGGCCAAAGACAACGCCAGCGCCAGTAGTAGTAACAGGACCAGCGCCAGTAGCAGGGCCAGAGCCGGCGACTTCTGGCGCAGTAGAAAATTTGGGGGTAGTAACTGATTTGGATGGCACACCGAGCGTAAAGAACGACCCGACATACCGGCCAATGACTAAAGCGGCGACTCCTAAGGAATTAAAAACCAAAAAACCCCACAAAGAACGTAGGCGCACTAAGCTATTTATTGGGATGATGATTTCGCTGATGATTGTAGTTGGTTGCGGGGTGGCAGCAATGCTGATTTTGCTGAATACCCCCAAAGAAGACATGGTGGCGATAGCAGTAAACCGGCTAGCATCTGGTGACACTCTAGAAAATATCCGCGTAGACGGTACGATTGAGATAGTGGTAAAGGATAAAAATTCACCAATCGACAATGTCAAAATTTCGATAGGTGGCGAAATGGTAGTAAAATCTAAAATCAACTCAGCCATGGCCAAAATTGACGCTAAATTGAAAGATGGGGGAAGTTTTTCGGCTAATATTGCTGAGATTTATGCGGCTACTGGAGATTTGTACCTGAAGGTAGAGGGGGTAAGTAATCTGTTAGAAAATATGAATCTGTCAGAAGATTTGGCAGTATTAGAGCCTCTAGATGGCGAGTGGATACGAATCCCGCTAGATGATTCTACAGCTAGCCCAGCAATTAAGCTAAGCGACGACCAAGAATTGTCTTGTCTAGTGAATTTGTTGGGTGACATTGACAGTAACGGTAATACTCTGTCGGGGATGTATTTGAAAAATCCTTTCGTGACTTCTACTGATGAGGATTTGACGGTAAAAAGCAAATACAACCCAATTTACCAAGTGGTGATAAACAATCAAAATTTCCGAGCTTTTGTAGACGATTCGGCTAGTACGCCGGCAATCAGCAATTTGGCAAGTTGTTTGGGCCACCAAGATGCCTCCAGTGGCCTGGTATCGGCAATACAGAATTTGCCGGATATGTATGTAGAAGTGGACGAGGAAGCTAACTTGACCAGATTATATATCGACACTTCGGTTGGCTTAAATACCGTAAAGATAGATTTGGATTTTTCTTACCCAGAGAATGTCAACGTACCAGAACCGACAGAATATCAGGAATTAGAAAAGAGCGTGACTCCTGAGGAGAACGGAGAACTAGAGGCAGTAGAGGAGCCCGAGAACGTCGAAGAAGTCGAGATAATAAATGAAGCTCCAGAAACAGGGGAATAGTTGACTTTTTGGCATAAACGTGATATAATTAGGTGATGGATGATCATTTGAAACAAAAATTAGCTAAGCTCCCGGTGGAACCGGGGGTTTATTTTCATAAAAACGCTCAGGGGGAAATTATTTATGTTGGTAAGGCGGCGGTATTAAAAAACCGAGTGCGACAATACTTCCAGAAATCCGCTAAAGACCTAAAAACTGAGGCTCTAGTGAAAGAAATTGCTGACACGGATTGGATAGTGGTAGATACCGAGATGGACGCACTGTTTTTGGAATCTGAGATGATTAAACGCTATAAGCCAAAATGGAACATTTTGCTCAGAGATGATAAATCGGTGTCGTATGTACGAATTGATATGAAATCAGAAGTGCCGTACGTGTCGTTCACTAGGAACCCGATAGATGATGGGGCGACTTATATCGGGCCTTTTTACGGTAAATCGGCAGTGGAGAAAGCGGTGCGAAGTCTTCGACGGATTTTCCCGTATTATACTCGGGCCTACACGGGCAAAAAGACTCTGAACACTGATTTGGGGTTAACTCCAGGAATTGAGGTGGGGCGAGCTTCTCCGGGGGATTACAAGCGAAATTTGCGAAAATTGATTCGCTATCTAGAGGGTGACCGGAAGAAGTTGTTGAAAGAGCTGGAAAAGACTATGCGGACGGAGGCTGCGGCGGGGAATTACGAGCTAGCGGCTGAAGCCCGCGATCAGATACGGGGTTTACAGGAGCTGCGCAGAAAAATCGTGTTTAGTGATAAGGAATTTTTGGATATTTCGTCGGATCAGGCACTGAAAGAACTGCAAGAATTATTGGGGCTAGAAAAACCGCCGCGTAGAATTGAGGGATATGATATTTCGCATCAGTCAGGGAAAGATACGGTGGGGAGTATGGTGGTGTTTATCAATGGGACGGCGGCGCGAAGCGAATATCGCAAATTCAAAATTCGTACCTCCACAAATGACGACCTTAAGAGTATGCGCGAAGTTATCACTAGGCGATTGAAGCATAAGGAGTGGGAATATCCGGATTTGATAATTCTAGATGGGGGGATTACTCAAGTCAATGCGGTACTGCCATTAGTAGAGCCTTACAAAATACCGGTCATCGGACGCGACAAGTCGGGGAATCATTCGAAGTCTGCCGGGGTACGGCTGGTAATTCCAAAATATTCCGAACTGAGGGAATTTCGGAGCGCGGCAGCGCGAGAGTTAGCACGCGAGCCCCGTGACGACGGGCGCGAGCGACGCGACCCGAAGTCGGAATATTTGGAATTACCAACCTCATCACATGTTGCGCGACTGATTGCTCGAGTAGATGAGGAATCGCATCGATTTGCGATCACTTATCATACTTTACTCAAGCGAAAAAACATGCTAAAATAGAGACAGGAGTTATTTTATTTTATGGAAATAGGAAGTTTTTTGGAAATAGTAATATTTGTCACGGCGATTTTGACTGTTCTTTTGATTCTGTTGCAGACGCGCGGAGCCGCGATGGGGGCCGGATTTGGTAGCTCAAACGAGCTTTATACCACTAGGCGCGGGCTCGAAAAATCATTATTTGTCACGACGATCGTTACCTCAGTGATTTTTGTGGTGGCGATTCTAGGACTATTAATTATTCCAGGGTAATATGGCGAATTCTCTTAAAAAGCGTGGGCAAAAATTCATTCGCAAGTTTTCGCGAGCCTCCATTAAGGCCAGCGAACAGAGTAGCGAGCGAATTAGAAAAAATTTGATTGAGCGGGTTTCGCATATCAAAAATGTGCGGCTATTAATTTTGGAATGGGGGCTTTTAGTAGTGGGGCTAATTATGCTGGCCCTGGCTCAGGCTTTTTGGTTTGGAGATTCTTACGCGGAAAATGTCTACACCACGGGTGGGACTTATACCGAAGCAACGATTGGCGAAGTTAATTCCATGAATCCGCTATTTGCCACGACTAATAGCGAAAAAGTTTTAAGTAAACTGATGTTTGCAACAATTTCGACGATTGATTACTCTGGTCATCCCGGGAATCAGTTGGCCGAGTCAATCATAGCAAGTGAAAACGGTCAAAAATGGACGGTGAAACTGCGCGAAGGGTTAAAATGGTCAGATGGAGAGCCGATTACTAATGATGATGTGATTTTTACGACAGATTTGATTAAAAATTCGGCGGTGAGCACGATTTATGAAGCTAACCTTAGTAATGTCAAAATTTCGGTGAATGAAAATGAGGAGATAGTTTTTGATTTGCCGGCGGCTTATGCGGATTTTTATTCGGCGCTGAATATTCCGATCGTCCCCAAACATATCCTAGGCGATACCGACCCTAAAACTTTGATTGAAAATAGTTTTTCAAATGCGCCGGTGACTTCGGGAGCGTTCACTTTTAATGCTACACAATCTGGCGGTCCGAATAGCGAAAAAGTTTATTATTTGTCAGCAAATGAAAATTACTATCTGGGCCGACCAATGCTAAATAGTTTTGCAGTGCATACTTATGCCGACAAGGACGGTGTAATTGGGGCGGTAAATGCCGGCTCGGTGACGGCAACTGCGGAGCTTTCGGGGGCAGACGCCGATAAGATTACTTCTGGACAGTTTAACCAACGAGACTCTAGTTTGAATTCGGGGGCGTTTATCTTTTTCAATGTAGCTAGACCATCGGTGCAGGACCCAGCAATGCGAACGGCGATTCGGCAAGGCTTGGATTTGAAACAAGTGCGAGAGATAGTCCCGGAGGCGGTGGCGCTAGATTACCCGCTTGTTAATACTCAGATTGAAATCGCGGAATACCCCGCTCTGCCAGAGAAAGATATTGAGGCCGCCAAGGCCAAGATTGCGGAGCTTGGTGGTGGAGAAAAAGTTCATCTAGACGTGGCGACGGTCAATTCGGGTTATTTACCCAGCGTAACAGGGAAGATTGCGGAACTTCTGGAGGCGCTGGGATTCGAGGTAAATGTGTCAGTTTATGAGGAAAACCAAGAGTTTATCAATAATGTGGTGTCTAAACGGAGTTATGATATTTTGGTTTATGAAATTGAGTTGGGAGCTGACCCAGATTTGTTGCCCTACTATCATTCTTCACAAGCAAATAGCGCGGGGCTGAATTTGTCGAATTACAAGAACACCTTGGTCGATGACTTATTGCTGGGGGCGAGAGACACAATGGACAATAATCTAAGAGCCAAGAAATACGAAGCCTTCCTGCAATATTGGGTCAATGATGTGCCAGCGATTGGCCTATATCGGCCGAATTTGACCTATTATTACAATAAAAATGTGCGGACCTTCAGTAACGACGTGCGGTTAGTAACGGCGATTGATCGGTTTTCCGATGTGACAGACTGGGCGGTCAACAAGGCCACAAAAAATAAAACGCCGTAGCGTTTTATAGTTGGTGCGCCAGATTACGTTAAACCTGAACTACTCTATTATATCACGGACTGGTGGTTTTTGCATCCAAATTACGAGTTTAAACCTAAAGAACTAGAAAGGAGTAAATACCCCAGAATAGAAGAATTTATATACTAGGTTATCGTTATAACCTACTCCACCTTGAACTATAAGGAGAAATATATGGAA